>JALRCA010000139.1 GCA_023257515.1 Aeromicrobium sp. | reverse complement strand
ATCAGGTTCAGCAGCGCCTCGACGCCCTGCCCCGTCTTGGCGGAGACCCGCAGCACATCGTCGGGGTCGCCGCCGAGGATGCCGGCGATCTCCTCGGCGTACTTCTCCGGCTGCGCACCGGGCAGGTCGATCTTGTTGAGGACCGGGATGATGTGCAGGTCGGCATCCATCGCCAGGTACAGGTTGGCGAGCGTCTGTGCCTCGATCCCCTGGGCGGCGTCGACCAGCAGGATGGCGCCCTCGCAGGCCTCGAGCGACCGGCTGACCTCGTAGGTGAAGTCGACGTGGCCGGGCGTGTCGATCATGTTGAGCACGTAGTGCGTGCCCGCGTCGTCGCCGTCGCTCTTGGTGAACGGCATGCGCACGGCCTGGCTCTTGATCGTGATGCCGCGCTCGCGCTCGATGTCCATGCGGTCGAGGTACTGCGCCCGGGCCGCACGTTCGTCGACGACGCCGGTCAGCTGCAGCATGCGGTCGGCCAGCGTGGACTTGCCGTGGTCGATGTGGGCGATGATGCAGAAGTTGCGCAGCACCGAGGGATCGGTCGCCCCGGGCTGGGGCGCGGCGGAGGGGCGGGAGCTCATGGTGGGCCCATCATCCCATTGCGCCCGGCCTGCTCAGCGCCAGGCGTAGGCCACGACGACGTTCACGACGATCAGCGCGGCGACGACGTGCGCGAGCGGGTTCGGCGCGGGCTTGCGCCGGGTGCCGTGCGCCAGACCCACGGCGGCGAGCGCGATCACGAGCTTGACCGCGACCTTCGCGTTGTTCGGCCCGTCGATCTCGTCGCTCGCGGAGTTGATGCCGACGAGGACGATCCCGAGCAGGAACGCCGCGGTCAGGCCGTGGGCGAGGAAGCCGTTGACGTGCACCGAGGGCAACGTGATCGCGTACCCGACGAGGGCGACGGCCCAGGCGGCGACGTGGACCCAGACGAGGACGTCGTAGACGGTCTGCATGGGACGAGCGTAGGGCTCCTGACCGATTTGGGAGGCGCGGGCCGCCGCTGGTAGAGTGAGCGGTCGCGTGTCCGCACGCCCACTCAGCTTGTCGTCATCACGACACCACCCAGCACGAGAGAACAGGTCAGCCACGTGGCGAACATCAAGTCGCAGATCAAGCGCAACCGCCAGAACGAGGCCGCGCGCGAGCGCAACAAGTCGGTCCGTTCGGCCCTGAAGACGGCCGTGCGCCGCTTCCACGAGGCCGCCGACGCCGGCAACGGCGACGAGGCCAAGAAGCTCGCCACGGACGCCGGTCGCAAGCTCGACAAGGCCGCCAGCAAGGGTGTCATCCACCGCAACCAGGCGGCGAACCGCAAGTCGGCCATCGCCAAGAAGGCCGCCTCGCTCTGAGACCTCCCACGACCCCCGCTCGACCCTCGGTCGGGCGGGGGTCGTGTCGTGCCCGGGGCGGGCCGAGTGGTCGTGGGCGTCAGCGACCGCGGGCTGCGGACACCTGGAGCACCATGCGCTCGACGGCGAACGGACCGTCGGCCTCGCCGCTCTTGACGTCGAGGTCGGCGCGGGCCACGGCGGCCAGGGCGTCGGCCAGCCCCTGGGTGCTCCAGCTGCGCAGCTGACCGCGCAGGATCCGGAGCTTGAACGGCGGGACCCCGACGTGGCGCGCGAGCTCGGCGTCACCCAGACCGCGCGCGTCGGAGAGGCGCGCCAGGGAACGCAGGCCGGAGGCGAGGGCCGCGATGATGAGGACCGGCGCGACGCGGGCGGTCTCGGCCCAGCGCACGTGCTCGAGCGCGACATCGATGCGACCGTCGATCGCGGCGTCCGCGATCTCGTAGCCGCGGACGTCGGCGCGTCCACCGAAGTACTGCCGGACGGTCTCGACGCCGACGCGCTCGCCCTTCTCGATCGTGCTGGCCAGCTGGTTCGCCGCACCGGCCAGCGCGCGCAGGTCCTGACCCACGGCCGCGACGAGCAGCGTGGCGGCCTGCTCGTCGATCGTGGCGCCCAGGTCGCGCAGCTCGGTGGCGACCCAGCGGGCGTAGTCCCGCTCGTACTTGGGCGCCTCGAGCTTGACCTCGTGGACGCTGGCCTGGACGCGGAGCTTGTCGAGCGTGCCCTTGCCCTTCTGGCCCCCGCCGTGCACGAGCACGACGGCGACGTCGGGCGACGGCTCGGCGGCGTAGGCGAGCAGCTCGTCGCGGGCGACGTCGGGCAGGTCCTGGAGCTCGGTGAGGACCAGGCCCGAGACGTTGCTGAACAACGACGGGCTCGTGAGACCCGCGATCTCGCCCGGCCCGAGGCCGGCGGAGGTGGCTGTCTGCACCTCGCAGTCCGGTGCCTCGGCCGTGATGGCGGCGACGGCGCGCGAGCGCGTGCGCTCGGCCAGGAACTCGGCGGGGCCCGTGATGAGCAGGATCTTGCCGAACGCGCTGGCCATGGCGACCAGCGTAGTGCGCGGTCCCGACGTCAGGCCGAGCAGATGGTCCTGACGTCACCCTTGGCCAGCACCTTCTCGGCGGCCTCCGGCGTCAGCCATCGGTGGTTCTCGCCGAACCAGTACTCACCGGGGTGGGCGGCCGTCCCCTGGACGACCGGCTCGAGCCAGACCCCCGCAGTCGAGCGCGCCTGCACGGTGACGGCCTGCTGGTCGGCGAGGTCGAAGTCGTCGGGCAGCGGCGTCGTGACCACAGCGCCCGTCGGCGGCTCCGCGAGACGCACCGACTCCAGGTTCTCGGTCGCCGACACGTCCCAGACCAGCTCGGGATCGTCGGGCGAGGCCTTGGCGTCGAAGCGGAAGGTCACGTCGCCGGCGTCCGCGCAGCCCGGGCCGAGCCACACCTCGAGGGAGTCGTCGTCGGACCGGACGCCCACGATCGTCTCGGCGGGCGGGTTCTCCGGCTCCCCCGAGGTGAGGACGAAGATCGCGACGACGGCGACCGGCGCGAGCACGACGACGGCCGCCACGAAGGTGAGGACCCAGCGCAGGGCACGGGGCCGCTCCCCCGTCCAGGCCAGGACCACGAGGCCCGCGGCGACCAGCAGCGCGACGACCGGGACGAGCAGCGCGGAGGTCACGGGACCTCACCGGTCACCGCGGTCGGTCGGCACGACACTGGACGACGTGCCGTCGCGACCCTGCCCATGTGCACCGCCCTCCTGGTGGCCCTGCTCCAGGCTAGCCGGGCTCCACCCTGGCGCATGATCCGTCACGCGTCGGCGACGTCGCCTCGTCCAACGAACCCCAGCGAGGCCAACCGCTCCCGAGCGGCGTCGCGGACCATCCAGCACTCGTCCTCCGCGAGGACCTGCAGGACGCCTCCGTGCACCTTCGGGTTGCGGGCCACACGGAGTCGTACACCGTCGTCGATGTCGCGGGACAGCAGCTCGGCCAGCTCGAGAGGAAGCTTCCTCTTTGCCGCGACCACCGCCCGCACGTCAGGATCGGCGTCGTGCGCAAGGAGCTCGAGGATCTGCACGGGGACCGTCTTGTTGTGAGCCACCCACCGACGCATGTCGGGATGGGCGTCCAAGACCTCCATCCAGACCTCGAACGACGCCTCCTCGTGAGCGGCACGCCGGTACTCGGCCGGATCCTCACTCGTGCGCAGGGCGACGAACTCGCTTGCGGAGTTGATCACGGCTCGAACGTACCTTGCGAGGACGGCCGCAGTTCGGCAGACAGCCACTGTCATGGGGGTCGAGCTCTCGCGCGTCGATCGTGAGCCAACCGTCCTACTCGCGCGTGAGGCGATCGAGGAAGTCGGCCAACACCGGAGCCAAGTCGGCGGGGTCGTCGATCTCGTGGTGCTCCTCGACGGACATGAGATCGACCCATACCTCCACCTCACCCGAGTCCCACAGAATCAGCTCGCCCTCCCGCGAGCCTCTGACGAGAAGATGCGCCGACGGCTTGTCGACGTCGGGATCGGACAGGCGCAAGGCGACCGCTCCTATTTCCTCCAGCCGGCCCTGGTTGTTGTCCACCCACTGGGAAAGTCGTTGCGTCAGGCTCATCGTCTGCACACCAACTCTATACACGTCGCGCGCGGCATCTGGTTGGGCAGAGGCCCAAATCGGGTCGTGCCTGCATTCGGTCCCGGTATGACGGCGTAATGCGGATGGCCTCCGCCGGGATGTAAGGAACCCTTTGGGACGTCGAATTCGGCGTAGACGCCCTTGCCAGGCTTGTACGTTTCTGGATTCGGCGGGCGGACAACGAAAGTTCGGCCACCGCCACCTTCGATGACGCGACCCGAATTGACCATCTGGTCGTACTCCGCCCGGCTCATCCACCGACCCACCCGCGTGAGGTCGTCACCTGCGTTTGCGGCAGTCCCGGCACCCGCCCCCGATGCACCTGGCAGCTTCCCGCTCGCGAACCGGGCACCGACGAGACTGAACGCCAGGTCGGCTATGAGGCCGGAACACGACCCCTTGGCACATGCCTGGGCACCCAGGATCACGCCCGACCCGAGGTTCACGGCGGCCCCGACTCCCGCGACGCCCTCGATGAACGGGGCGGCGGGCGCGCAGACGATCGTGGCGGCGCATCCCATCGCCACGATCTGAGCCCCGGACGCGACGTAGCCCGAGATCTGGTTCACGTCCTGCAGGAAGTTCGACCAGCTGAAGAGACCGGTCGGGTCGGCGAGCTGGATCGGGTTCCCGCTCGCGTACGAGTAGGCCTCGCCCGTGCCGCCCTGATCGACGGTGTTGAACGTCAGGTTCGCCGAGCTGTAGCGGCGAACGCCGAACTGGTAGGACGTGCCCTGGTCGAGGGTCAGACCGCCGGCGTACATGACGGGGAGCGCGGGGGCTCCCGATGCGGCCGTCTGCGCCTTGATCTTCCCGTACGTCTCGTAGGTGAAGGTGCGCTGCGGCGTCGCGCTGGCATTGCGCGACACCGTGACCGAGCCGACCTCGTCGGTCGAGAGGTACTGCGGAGTCGACCCCGCGTACATCGCCGCAAGCTCACGCCCGTAGACGTACGAACGGACGACGGTTGACCCGTTGCGCTCCCCCACCAGCTGACCGGACATGGGGTCGTAGTCGAGGCGATTCGTCGAGTTCGATCGCCAAGACGGTGATCTTGGCGATCGAACTCGTCGAATCGCGGGGGCTGCCTAACCCTCCGGTCGCGAGCCGGGGACCTGGCGTGTGCGGACAGAGAGCCCCGCGGGCGTCTTGACGACCGCCACGTCGCCCTGCTGGTCCGTGCGCACGATGGTGGTGCGCACGGCACGGAGCATCCGCAGCGCGGCGGGTGCGGGGTGACCGTAGTCGTTGTCGCGTCCCGCGCTGATCGTGGTCAGCCGGGGCGCCACCGCGGCCAGGAAGCGCGGCGACTGCCGGGCACTGCCGTGGTGCGGCATCTTGAGCACGTCGGCCGCCAGGTCGGTGCCCTGGCGCAGCAGCGCGTCCTGGCCGGTCGGCTCGACGTCACCCGTCAGCATGATGCGGACGCCGTCGACACGTGCCCGGACGACCAGGCTGGCGTCGTTCGTGGCCGAACCCTCCCCGCCGGACTCCTCGCTCGAACGCGGCGGGGTGGCGCTCGCCCCGACGGGGCCGAGCACCTCGAGGTCGACGGTGCCGACCTGCAGGCGCTGGCCCACGCGGGCGACCTGGACCCGGACCGGTGCCGGCGCTCCCCCGGTCGGTCCGACGAGCGTCGCCCGCACGTGACGGTCCGCGAGCGCCGACCAGCCCTCGACGTGGTCCGCGTGGGCGTGGGTGAGGACGACGAGGGGCACCACTCGGACCCGCAGTCGCCGCAGGCAGCCGTCCAGCAGCGCCGGGTCCGGACCGGTGTCGACGACCACGGCGGTCTCGGGTCCGGCGCGCAGCACGGTGGCGTCGCCCTGGCCGACGTCGCACGCCACCATGACCCAGCCGGCCGGCGGCCAGCCGGGTTGGGGAGGTCGGACCACGACCAGACCCAGGCCCAGCAGGCATCCGACCAGCAGCACGGGACGACCCGCCAGCCACCAGGCCACGACGGCGACCACCGGCACCACGGCGAGGAGCGTCCACCACGGACCCGGCCACACGATGGTGGCCCCGTCGGCGTCGGCAGCGCGGTGGCCGACGGCCAGGATCCAGCGCGCCCCGAGCCCGGCGGCCGTGCCGGCCGGTCGACCCAGGGGCTCGGCCACGAGGGTCAGCAGTCCGCCGATCAGGCCGGCGACCGTCGTCGGAGCGACGGCCGGAGCGGCCAGGACGTTGGCGGCCACGGCGACGAGCGACACCTCGCCGGAGATCGCGGCGATGACCGGCGTGCACGCCAGCTGAGCCGCCGTCGGGACGGCGACGCCCACGGCCGCCCAGCGCGGGAGCCAGCGGCCGAGACGTGAGGCGATCGGCTCGGTGCCGAGCACGATCCCGGTCGTGGCCGCGCACGACAGCAGGAAGCCTGCGGTGCGCGACAGCCACGGGTCCAGGAACAGCAGCGCGATCGCGGCGACCGCCACGGCCCGCAGACCACCCCTCGCCCCACGACCCAGCGCCACGAGGGCGACGAGTCCCATCGCCGCCGCGCGCAGCACGCTCGGGTCCGGTCGTGCCAGCAGCACGAAGCCGACGACGCTCAGCAGACCGAGGGACATGACCACCCGCGGCGGGGCCCCGGCGAGTCGAACGAGTCCGAGCACGACGGCCAGGACGATCGTCAGGTTGGTGCCGGAGACCGCGAGCAGGTGGGTCAGACCGGCGCGCTCGAAGTCGGTGCGCACCTCGTCGCTCAGGCCGGCGTCGTCGCCGTCGACGAGCGCAGGCACCAACGCGGCCGGGTCGCGACCGGTGTGCTCGGTCGACGTGCGCACCGCCGCGCGCACGACCGACGATCCCTCCCACCACCAGGCTCCGGCGCTCGAAGGACCACGCCGCTGCACGTCGACGAGGGCGACCTCCGCCGTCGACGTCGCCGGCTCGAGACGACCCTTCACGACGACGCGACGTCCGACGAGCAGGTCGCCGGCGCGGCCGTCGAGGAACGCGGTCACGCGGTCACGCACGCCGACCCGCGTGTCGCGCCACTCGGCACGGTGCACCGTCAGCACCACCACGGTGCCCTCGACGCCACGGTGCTCGAACGACCGCGCGTCGCGGGCGACGGTGGTCTCCAGCGTGGCGACGATCCTCTGGTCGGCGGCGCGGGCGAGGGGCGAGCGCTCGTGGTCGATCAGCCGCACGGCACAGGAGCCCGCGACGGCGGCGACGGCGAGCAGCGCGACGGCCGCGGCGGCGGCGCGACGACGTCCGCGGCGGACGCCGAGCACGGCCAGGCCCGACAGGAGGAGCGCCGCGCCCGCCACGACGCCGGCCGTCGTCGCGGTCGTCCTGACGAGCCACGCCGCGACAGCCCAGGCCAGCACCGTCGCCGGCACGAGCCGGGCGTCGACCGCCACCTCAGACCGTGACGAGGTCGCGCAGGTCGGCGAGCGTCTTGTCGCCGATGCCGCTCACCTCGAGCAGGTCGTCGACGCTGCGGAACCGTCCGTTCTCGGTGCGCCAGTCGATGATGGACTGGGCGGTCACCGGACCGACGCCGGGCAGGGAGTCGAGCTCCTCGAGCGTGGCCGAGTTGAGGTTGACCGCAGCTCCTGCACCCCCCGACGCGCCACCGCCGGACCCCGCGCCGGCCGGGGCCTGCTCGACCCCGACGAGGACCTGCTCGCCGTCGGTCAGGACGCGGGCGAGGTTGAGCCCGGTCAGGTCGACCCGGCCGCGCGTCCCGCCGGCCGCGCGGATCGCCTGGTGGACGCGCGAGCCGGCGGGCAGGGTGACGATGCCGGGCCGGCGCACCTTGCCCGCGACGTCGACGACGACCTGCGCAGACCCGCTCGCGCTCGGCCCCGCCTCGGACGGACCCGGCTGCGTCTGCCCGGCTCGCGAGAGCTCCACGGGGTCGGTGACGTCGGCGGTGCGCGGTCGCTCCGCGAGCACCCACCACGTGAGGAGGATGCCCGCGGCGACCGCGACGACCGTGATCACCCGGACGTGGACGCCGCGGAGGTTCGTGGCGCGACCGTCATGGGCACGGTGGGACGGTGCCGCGCCCCGCTCGGCGTTCTCGAAGCTCGTGGCCAGCTGCGCGAGGCGCCGACGCGCGACCTCGGCCCGGGTCTCGGGCTCGAGCCCGGGTCCGGCGTCCGGGCGATGATCGCGCGTCATGACGCCGACGCTAGGCGCCGCAGGGCGAACCGACGAGCGCCGTGCCATGGGGCTGTGGACAGCGACGACCGCTGACGCGGTCCTGTGGACGCGACTCAGCGCGGCGTGACGGAGACCGCTACCGTGCCCGGACCGACGTGCGCGCCGATCACGGCGCCGACCTCGTCGACCGGCACGCCGTCCAGCCCCAGGTCGTGCGCGAGCCGGTCGGCGACCTGCTGCGCCGCCTGCTCGTTCGCCAGGTGCTGCACCCCGATGTCGAAGCCTTCGTCACCGCACGCCCGCGCGGCCTCGACCGTCAGCGCGCCGAGTCGCGCGAGCGCCTTGGACTGGGTGCGCACGCGCTCGAGCGGCTGCACGATGCCGTCGGCGATCGTGAGCAGCGGCTTGACCGAGAGGGCCGAGCCGATGAGCGCGGCCGCGGCACCGACGCGTCCACCGCGTCGCAGGTACTCGAGCGTGTCGACGTAGATGAGGGCCGTCGAGGACTCGCCGGCGCGTCGAGCGGCGTCGGCGGCCTCGAGCGCGGTGCCCCCGGCGGCCACGACCCGCGCGGCACGGCCCGCCGCGAATCCGGTCGCGATGCCGACCTGCGTCGAGTCGACGACCGTCACGGGGACGGAGGCCTGCTTGGCTGCCAGCTCCGCGGACTCGAAGGTGCCGGACATGCGAGCACTGAGGTGCACCGACACGATCTCGTCCACCCCCTGGGCCGCGAGACGTTCGTAGGCTCCGAGGAGCTCCTCGGGCGAGGGGCGCGAGGTGTTGACGGGCACGAAGCTCGCCAGCGCCTCCGCGATCATGTCGGCCGTGACGGACGTGCCCTCGACGTGCACCTCGGCCCCGATGATGACCTGCAGCGGCACGACGGTGATGCCCTCGCGCTCGGCGTCCGCCGACGCGAGCGACCCGGTGGAGTCGGTGACGACGGCGACAGTCATGCCGAGCACCCTACCTGCGGCGCGGGGGCACGTCAGACGACGATGTTGACGAGCTTCGGGGCCCGCACGATGACCTTGCGGACCTCGCGCCCGTCGATCGCCCGCTGCACGTTCTCCTCGGCGAGCGCGAGCTCCGTCAGGACCTCGTCGCTCGCGTCAGGGGCCACGTCGAGCTTGGCCCGAACCTTGCCCTGCACCTGGACGACGCACGTGACGGTGTCGGCCACGAGATGGCTCGGATCGGGCTGCGGGAACGGCACGTAGGTCACCGTCGTGTCGTGGCCCAGCCGCGACCACAGCTCCTCGGCCAGGTGCGGCGCGAACGGTGCCAGCATCAGCACGAGCGGCTCGAGCGCGGCACGGCTCGTGACCGATCCCTTGGTCAGGTGGTTGGTCAGCTCGATGAGCTTGGCGATGGCCGTGTTGAAGCGCAGCCCGTCCATGTCGGCGGACACGCCGTCGATCGTGCGGTGCAGCACCTGCAGCGTCGCACGGTCGAGCTCGGCGTCGTCGGCGCGCACCTTGCCCGACTCCTCGTCGACGACGAGGCGCCAGACTCGCTGCAGGAACCGCTGCGACCCGACCACGGCGCGCGTCTCCCACGGCCGCGACTGGTCGAGCGGACCCATGCTCATCTCGTAGACGCGGAAGGTGTCGGCGCCGTACTCGTCGTACATCTCGTCGGGGGTGACGACGTTCTTGAGGCTCTTGCCCATCTTGCCGTACTCGCGCGCGACGGGAGCGCCGTCGTACGTGTAGGTCGTGGCGCCGTCGTCGCCCACGTGCTCCACGACCTCGTCGGCCGGCACGTAGGTGCCGCGCGCGTCCGTGTAGGCATAGGCCTGGATGTAGCCCTGGTTGAACAGCCGGTGGAACGGCTCCTCGCTCGAGACATGCCCCAGGTCGAACAGCACCTTGTGCCAGAACCGTGCGTACAACAGGTGCAGCACGGCGTGCTCGACACCACCCACGTACAGGTCGACCCCGCCGGTGCGCTTGGCCTCGGTCGGCCCCATCCAGTAGGCCTCGTTCGCGGGGTCGACGAGGACCTCGGCGTTGTGCGGGTCCAGGTAGCGCAGCTGATACCAGCTGGAGCCGGCCCAGTTGGGCATCGTGTTGGTGTCGCGACGGTAGCGGCGCGGGCCGTCGCCCAGGTCGAGCTCGACCTCGAGCCAGTCGTGGGCGCGACCCAGCGGCGGCTCTGGCTCACTCGTGACGTCGTCGGGCTCGAACGTGCGGGGCGAGTAGTCCGGCACGTCCGGCAGCTCGACCGGCAGCAGGTGGTCGGGCACCGCGTGCGGATGGCCGTCCTCGTCGAACACGATCGGGAACGGCTCGCCCCAGTAGCGCTGGCGCGAGAACAGCCAGTCGCGCAGGCGGTAGGTCGTGGTGCCCGTGCCGCGCCCCTTCTGCTCGAGCCACTCGATGATGCGGGCCTTGGCCTCGGCGACGGGCAGGCCGTCGAGGCTCACCTCGTCGTTGGACGAGGCCGTCGCGACGCCCTCGCCGGTCCAGGGCAGCTCCCCCTCCTCACCAGCGCTGCCACCGGTCACGACGCGCGGGGTCGGCAGGCCGAACGCCGTCGCGAACTCGAAGTCACGCTCGTCGTGGGCGGGCACCGCCATGATCGCGCCGGTGCCGTAGCCGACCAGGACGTAGTCGGCGACGAAGACGGGGACCTGCTCGCCGTTGACGGGGTTCACGGCGAAGGCGCCGGTGAAGACGCCCGTCTTGTCCTTGTTCTCCTGGCGCTCGACGTCGGTCTTGCGCGCCGCGGCGTGGCGGTAGTCCGCGACGGCCTCCGTGGGCGAGGCCGCGCCCGCGGTCCAGCGCGGGTCGGTGCCGTCGGGCCACGCGTCCGTGACGATCGCGTCGACGAGCTCGTGCTCCGGCGCCAGCACCATGTAGGTCGCGCCGAACAGCGTGTCGGGG
Source organism: Aeromicrobium sp. (assembly GCA_023257515.1). Taxonomy (GTDB): domain Bacteria; phylum Actinomycetota; class Actinomycetes; order Propionibacteriales; family Nocardioidaceae; genus Aeromicrobium. The sequence goes on along the minus strand of JALRCA010000139.1, from coordinate 8,888 downwards.
CGGGTCGTGAACACCCGGATCGAGGCGTTCTCGACCGCCGGCACGTCGAAGTCGACCTCGGCGCCGTGGGACCGGCCGATCCAGTTGCGCTGCATGAGCTTGACCGGCTCGGGCCAGTCGACGCGGTCGAGGTCGTCGAGCAGCCGGTCGGCGTAGGCCGTGATGCGCATCTGCCACTGCCGCAGGTTGCGCTGGAAGACCGGGAAGTTGCCGCGCTCGCTGCGGCCCTCGGCGGTGACCTCCTCGTTGGAGAGCACCGTGCCGAGCGCGGGGCACCAGTTGACCGGTGACTCGCTCACGTAGGCCAGCCGGTACGGGTCGATGACCGCGGGATCGTCGGTGCCGAGCTTCTCGCGCAGCTCGGAGATCGGGCGGGCGCGGCCGGCCTCCTCGTCGTACCAGGACTCGAAGATCTGCAGGAAGATCCACTGGGTCCAGCGCACGAACTCGGGGTCGATCGTGGCGAAGGAGCGGCGCTGGTCGTGGCCGAGGCCCAGGCGGCGGAGCTGGCGTCGCATGTTGGCGATGTTGGCGAGGGTGTTGGCCCGCGGGTGCTCGCCGGTCTGGATCGCGTGGAGCTCGGCCGGCAGGCCGAACGCGTCGTAGCCGAGCGTGTGCAGGACGTTGCGACCGCGCATGCGCTGGTGGCGTCCGACGACGTCGGTGGCGATGTAGCCGAGCGGGTGACCGACGTGCAGGCCCGCGCCCGAGGGGTACGGGAACATGTCCATCAGGTAGTACGTGGACTCCGGCAGCTCGCCGTCGCCCGCCAGGTCACCGACCGGGTTCGGGGCCTCGAACGTGCCCTCCGCGGCCCACCGCTCCTGCCAGCGCGCCTCGAGGTCGGCGGCGAGGGCTGCGGTGTAGCGGTGGGACGTCTCGGTGCGGTCGGCGGAGCTCACCGGACGATGCTACCGACGCCGCGCACGCGGCCGGACGTAAGGCACCGCCCCGAGGCTAGGCTCACGCCATGCGCCGACGCCTCGCCCGATTCGTGATCCGCCGGATGGGCTACACGATGGTCGGTGAGACACCGCCGGCCGGCATCCTCGTCGGCGCTCCGCACACGTCCAACTGGGACTTCGTGACGATGCTGCTCGTCATGTGGCACGACGGCGCGCACCCGCGGGTGCTGGTCAAGCGCGAGCTGTTCAAGGGGCCGCTGGGCTGGCTGCTGCGTCGCCTCGGTGGTGTGCCGCTCGACCGTCACGACGCGGGGTCGGTCGTGGCGGACCTGGTCGAGGAGGCAGCGAGCGGAGAGCCGTTCCGACTCGTGATCGCGGCCGAGGGCACCCGGTCGGCGGGCGAGTACTGGAAGTCCGGCTTCCACCGGATCGCGCGCCGGACCGGGCTGCCGATCACCCTGGCGTTCTTCGACCCGCCGACCCGCACGATGGGCTACGGCCCGACGTTCCAGGCGAGCGACGACGTGAAGGCGGACATGGACCTGGTGCGCGCGTTCTACGCCGACAAGCGCGGCATCAAGCCGGCCAACGCGACGACGCCGCGGCTGCGCGAGGAGTCCCGCACCACCTGACGCCCGCCACCCGCCGCCCCTCACCCACCCGCTGAGGTGGTCGGGTCGGCCGAGGCGGTCGGGTCGGGGGTGGACGCGGGGTCGTCGGGGACGACGACGGGTCGCAGACGTGCCCAGGCCAGGAAGGCGATCCCGAAGACCGTCATGATGACGCCCGCCCACAGGTTGACGTTCATGCCGTCGGCCTTCTCGAGCTCTGCGTCCGTCGCGTGGAAGACGCCGAGGAACAGCAGGATCAGGCCGTAGAGCCCGATCAGGCCACCGATGATGGTGCGGACGTCGAACGCGCCCGCCGTGTGCTTCTGCTCGGACATGCGTGCTCCTTACCAGAACAGGATGTTGAGGACGACGACGAGCACGAGCCCGATCCCCGCCAGCTTGGTCGGTGACTGGAACCAGGGCAACGCCTGCTCGTCGGGGTCGACGAGCGACTCCTTCGGGGTCAGGGAGTAGACGAGACCCCGCAGCTCGGACTCCACGCGGGGGCGCGTCACGGTCGAGACCACGACGCTGACCGCGATGTCGACGACGAACGCCGCGCCGGCGGCCACGAAGCTCGCGCCCTGGCCGGACAGCCCGATGACGCCGATGCTGGCCGGGCCGAGCGCACCCTCGCTCAGGATGGCGACCAGGACGGCCGCGCCGGTGCCCGCCACCAGGCCGGACCAACCGGCGGCCGCCGTCATGCGCTTCCAGAACATGCCGAGGATGAACGTCGCGAACAGCGGCGCGTTGAAGAACCCGAACAGCGTCTGCAGGTAGTCCATCAGGTTGTCGTAGTGCGAGGCGAAGACCGCCGTGCCGATCGCGATCAGGGTCGCCGCGACGGTCGCGACGCGGCCCACCGCGGTGTAGTAGCCGTCCTCCTTGTCCTTGACCACGTACTGCTGCCACAGGTCGTAGCTGAAGACGGTGTTGAACGCCGAGATGTTGGCCGCCATGCCGGCCATGAACGAGGCCAGCAGACCCGCGATCGCCACGCCGAGCATGCCGTTGGGCAGCAGGTCGCGCATGAGCAGCAGGATCGCGTCGTTGTAGGTCGCGCCGCCGCTGTCGCCGCTGCCGGCCTTGAGGTTCGCCAGCTCCGGCACGACGATCGCGGCGATGATGCCGGGCACGATCACGATGAACGGGATGAACATCTTGGGGAAGGCGCCGATGATCGGCGCGCGACGGGCGGCCGAGACCGAGTTGGACGCCATCGCCCGCTGCACCTCGACGAAGTTCGTCGTCCAGTAGCCGAACGAGAGCACGAAGCCGAGACCGAACACGAGACCCACGACCGACCAGAACGGGTCGTCGATGCCGGTCAGGTCGGTGCCCGGCCACGACGAGAGCTGCTCGGGCCCTGGCTGGATCCTGTCGGTGATGCCCTGCCAGCCGCCGACCTTGTGCAGCGCCACGATCGTGAGCGGCAGCAGGGCCGCGACGATGACGAAGAACTGCAGCACCTCGTTGTAGATCGCGGCCGAGAGACCGCCGAGCGCGGTGTAGCTGAGGACGATCGCGGCGGCCACGACGAGCGAGACCCACAGCGGCCAGCCGAGCAGCCGGTTCACGATCGTGGCGAGGAGGTAGAGATTGATGCCCGCGATCAGGAGCTGCGCGAGTGCGAAGCTCAGCGCGTTGACCAGGTGGGCTCCCGTGCCGAACCGCTTGCGCATGAACTCGGGAACGCTGCGCACGCCGGAGCCGTAGTAGAACGGCATCATCACGACGCCCAGGAACAGCATCGCCGGCACGGCGCCGATCCAGAAGTAGTGCACAGTCGCGATGCCGTACTGCGCTCCGTTGGCGCTCATGCCCATGATCTCGACCGCACCGAGGTTGGCCGAGATGAAGGCGAGCCCGGTCACCCAGGCGGGCAGCGAGCGCCCCGACAGGAAGAAGTCGATGCTCGAGGAGACCTGGCGCCGGGCCAGGACGCCGATGCCGAGCACCACCACGAAGTAGAGCGCGATGATCGTGTAGTCGAAGAAGTCCGCGTCGAGGCGGAAGGTGCTGTCAGCTGCGTGAAGCACGGCCACGCTCCTGTTCGTCCGAACCGGCCGGCCCCCTCCGGCCCGACCCGTCGAGCGACGTTACTCCCGCTGGTTGCTCGGCGCACCTACGGGCCGGCGCGAGATCACGAGAGGGCGCAGAACGCCTCGACCTTGGCCGTCGGACCGGAGACGACGAGCTCGTCGCCGGCGTGCACGTGCGTCGTCGCCTGCGCGTACGTGAAGTCGCCACCGCGCGTCTTGATCGACACGATCGTGACGCCGTGCTCGGCGCGCAGACCCGCCTCCTGCAACGTCTTGCCGACCGCCTTCTCCGGGGCTCGGGTGCGGGCGATGGCGAACGACTCGTCGAACTCGATGTAGTCCGTCATCGTGCCCGTGACCAGGTGTGCGACGCGCTTGCCCATCTGGGACTCCGGCCGGATGACCTTGGAGGCGCCGATTCGCTCGAGGATCGCGGCGTGCTTGCCGCTGATCGCCTTCGCCCAGACCTCCTTGACCCCCAGGTCGAGCAGGCCCAGCACCGTGAGCATGCTCGCCTCGATGTCGGTGCCGATGCCGACGACGGCGACCGAGAACTGCTCGGCCCCGATCTGGCGCAGGGCCTCGGTGTCGGTCGTGTCGGCGGCGACGACGTGGGTGAAGTCGCTCGCGTACTTCTGCACGATCTCGGGGCGCTCGTCGATCGCGAGCACGTCGTGACCCAGCTGCGCGAGCGAACGCGCGACCGCGGTGCCGAAGCGACCGAGGCCGATGACGATCACGGGCGCGTTGGGCGCCGTGTCCTTGTTCTTAGCCAATGATCGGTTGCTCCTCGGGCAGGTGGTACCGGCGGGCGCGGTTGCGCAGGATGAACGCCGATGCCGCAGCAATCGTGCCGACTCGTCCGACGAACATCAAGACGACGAGCACGAGCTTGCCGCCGTCACCCAGCTGCGGCGTGATGCCCGTGCTGAGACCCACGGTGCCGAAGGCGGACGTCACCTCGAACAGCACCTCGTCGAAGTCGTAGGGGGTCACCGAGAGCAGGACGAGCGTGCCGACCGCGACGATCATGACCGCGAGCAGCGCGATCGTGAGCGCCTGGCGGATCGTGGCGGCGCCGATCGAGCGGCGACCGATCGTCACCTCGGGGTCGCCACGCAGCTCGGCGAGGATGACGTAGGCCAGCAGCAGGAACGTCGTGATCTTGATGCCGCCGGCGGTGCTCGCGCTGCCCCCGCCGATGAACATCATGACGACGCCGATGTTGAGCGTCTCGGGGCGGACCTCGCCCCAGTCGAAGCTGTTGAGCCCGCCCGAGCGCGGCATGATGCCACCCTCGACACCGGTCACGAGCTTGTCGTGCCAGCTCAGGCCGCCGAGGGTCGCCGGGTTGGTCCACTCGTAGAGCAGGAACGCGAACGCCCCGACCACGAGCAGCACGACCGACCCCCACACGGTGAGCCGTGTGTGGATGGTCCAGCGGCTCGGTCGGCGCCATCCCGTCCAGAGCTCGGCGAGCACCGGGAAGCCCATCGCTCCGACGAACACGGCGGCCGAGATGGGGATGATCACGGTCTCGTCGCCGGCGTACTTGGTGATGCTGTCGACGTTGAGCGAGAAGCCGGCGTTGTTGAAGGCCATGATCGAGTCGAAGACTCCGTGCCAGGCAGCGCTGCCCCACGAGTCGTAGTAGCCGGCGCGGTACCTGACGGTGAGCACGAGCGCCACCACCGACTGGAACGCGAGCATCGTGACGGCGACGCGGCGGAACAGGGGCCGCACCTCGCCGAGGCTCACGACGTGCATGTCCGCCTGGGCCACGAGCCGCGTCCGCAGACCGAGCCGGCCGCCGATGAACAGGCCGAGGACCGTGGCCAACGCGATGATGCCGAGACCACCGATCTCGACCAGCACGAGGATGATCGCCTGGCCGGCCGGCGTCCAGTAGGTCGAGGTGTCGACCGAGGCGAGACCGGTGACGGTGACGGCGGAGGCCGACGTGAACAACGCGTCGACCGGGTCGGCGGACCCCGCCTCCGTCCGCGCGAACGGCAGCAGGAGCAGCAGCGTCCCGATCACGATGAGCGCCAGGAACGACAACGGGAGCAGTCGCACCGGGTGGGCGATGGCTGCCGGGATCCGTGGTCGTGGCACGCCACGAGGGTAGACCGACGGGGGCCACGCGGCGGGGAACCGGTTGCCTCGCCCGCACGTTGACCAGGTGAGGAGTTGATGCCCCGTGAAGTGCCCGACCGACGAGACCCTCCTGGTGATGAGCGAGCGATCCGGGATCGAGATCGACTACTGCCCGCAGTGCCGAGGGGTCTGGCTCGACCGCGGCGAGCTCGACAAGATCCTGGAGCGGGCCGCGTCGAACGTGGAGCCCGCACCGGCGCCCGCGGCCCCTGCGCCGCAGGAGACCCACTACCGCCCCGCGCAGCGCGTCCAGCACCGCGACGACCCGCGCTCGTTCGACTACGGCGACGACCGCGGCTACCGCGGCGATCGACGCCGCAAGAAGAAGGAGCACTGGCTCATGGAGCTGTTCGACTGACGCTCTGTAGGGTGACCGGGTGCCCGAGGTCCCCGAGCGCATCGCGATCGCGATCGTCACGTACAACCGCTCGTCGTTGCTCGACGAGCTGCTGGCGAGCATCGACGCGATGCGGACGACGCCGTGGCGCGTCGTCGTCGTCGACAACGCGAGCACCGACGACACGCAGGACGTCATCGGCCGCTGGCAGGACGTGTTCGGCGAGCGACTGATCAACCACGCCCAGGACGAGAACCACGGCGGGTCCGGCGGGTTCAGCATCGGCACCGCCGAGGCCCTGCGCCTGGGCGCCGAGTGGGTGTGGGTCATGGACGACGACGTCGAGGTCCTGCCGGACGCGCTCGAGCGCTTCGCTCCCTGGATGGAGCGCTTCGACGTCATCCACGGCCGACGCTACGACTTCGACGGGTCCCCCTTCTACTGGCAGGCCCGGTTCAACGAGTTCCTCGGCGTGCCGCTGCCGTACTCGGTCGGCGACTTCGACCGCGGCGGCTACGCCGTCACGAACTCCGGCACGTTCGAGGGCATGCTGTTCCGCGCCTCGGTGCCGCGCACGATCGGCCTGCCCGACCCCCGGTTCTTCATCTCCTGGGACGACGCCACGTACGCCTGGCTCGCGTCGCGCCACACCGAGGTCGTCTACGTCGACGAGTTCGTGCTCAAGCGCAAGCGTGAGCAGAAGCAGGTCAACCTCGGTCTGCGGCACCTGAACGACGGCAGCCCGCTGTTTCGCTTCCACGTCATGCGCAACCGGGCCTACGTCGGTCGCTACTTCGCCGAGTACGACCGGCTCAACCGGGTCGGGTTCGCGCTCGGCACGGCGCTCACGTTCGCCAAGGAGGTCTTCCGCCTCGTGGTCGTGCAGCACACGCTCAGGGGTCTCGGCGACCTCGTGCGGGGCCTGCGAGCCGGACGCCGGATCTGGCACGACGACACGTGGCGCCCGATGGACCCGGCCGACGTGCCACCGGCCGTCGAGGCCTGAGCCGTCCTCAGCCCTCGCGGGCCGCGAGCAGGGCCCGCGCCACCACCAGGTCGGTCGTGTCGGTGATCTTGAGGTTCGCAGCGTCCCCCGCGACGACCGCCACCGAGAGGTCCGGACGGTGCCGCTGGACGAGGGAGCAGTCGTCGGTCACGACGACCACGCCGTCGGTGCGCGCCTGCTCGCGCGCAGCACGGTGCGCGGCGGCCAGGACGCCGAGGCGGAAGCCCTGCGGCGTCTGGTGACGGCGCAGCTCGTGGCGCGGCAGGACCTCGACGATGTCCCCCACATCCGGATCCACGCGGACGATCGTGTCGGCGGTCTCGACCACCGTCGCTACGGCCGCGTGGTCGCCCAGGGCCTCGACGACGTCGGTCACCACGCGCGCGGGCACGAGCGGCCGGGCTGCGTCGTGCACGAGCACCAGGTCGTCGTCCGATCCCCCGAGCGTCGCGATCGCGTCGAGCCCGGCGCGCGTGCTGTCGGTGCGCTCGGCCCCACCGGCCACGAGGTCGGCCTGGCCGGCGACGAGCGCCGCCACGGCGTCGAGGTGATCGACCGGCGCGACGACGACCACGCGGTCGATCGCGGGGTGCTGGGCGAACGCCGAGACGCTGTGCTCGAGCACCGTCCGGTCGTCGAGCGGGAGCAGCTGCTTCGGCACGGTCGAGCCGAGACGGCGGCCCGCGCCGCCCGCCAGGATCACGGCCCACGTCGTCACGCCCGCGAGGGTAGCGCAGCCGTCGACCGGCTAGTCTCGGACGGAGTGACCGCGCCCGCCCCGCCACCTCGACCTGGAGCCTGACTGCATGTCCCACGTCCTGCAACACGTGCTGTTCCCGCTGGAGCACGACCCCGACATCCTGCCGCTCTACGCGGATCCGGAGACGTGGACCGTGATCCGACGCCAGCCCGTCCAGGTCAGCTCCGAGGCGCACGTCAACGACATCCTGAGTCGCACCAGCTACCGGGTCCGCAAGGGCCAGCGGGTCTCGTTCGCGAGCTACTTCAACGCGTTCCCCGCCTCGTACTGGCAGCACTGGACCCGGGTCGACCAGGTGCGCCTCACGTTGCGGACGAGCGGACCGGGCATGGTCATCGTCTACCGCTCCAACGCCCAGGGCGTGCAGCAACGGGTCGAGACGGCCTCCGTCGAGGGCGAGGCCACCTCGACCTTCGACCTCCCGGTCAAGACGTTCGGCGACGGCGGCTGGTACTGGTTCGACATCGTCGCGGGCGACCAGGACGTCGCGGTGACGGGCGGTGACTGGGCGACCGACGTCGAGCCGGCGCTCACGGGCAACACCTCGCTCGGCATCACCACGTTCAACAAGCCCGACTACGCGGTCGAGACCCTGGCCACCCTGGCGGCCGAGCCCGACCTGCTCCGCGAGGTCGACACGATCTACGTCGTCGACCAGGGTGACCAGAAGGTCGCCGACCGACCCGAGTTCCCGTCGGTGCGCGACACGCTCGGCGACCAGCTGCAGATCATCGACCAGCCGAACCTCGGCGGCTCCGGCGGCTTCTCGCGCGCCATGTCCGAGACCCTCGACGCCGGACGCAGCGACTTCCTGCTGCTGCTCGACGACGACGTGCAGGTCGAGCCCGAGAGCATCTACCGCTCGGTGCAGTTCTCCCGCTTCTGCCGCAAGCCCACGATCGTCGGCAGCCACATGTTCGACCTGCTCGACGTGGAGCAGCGTGGCGAGCTGCCGCCGAGTGCTGTTGAGTACGGCCTCCGCAAACACGACTACCTCAGAGAGCGGCTGGAGCTGACGACAGAGCGGAGGTATGCGGCTGCAGCTAGTAGGCCTCTGTCTAATTCGA
>JALRCA010000065.1 GCA_023257515.1 Aeromicrobium sp. | reverse complement strand
GGCGATCCGCACGTGCATGAAGTGGGGCGAGCAGATCCCCGCCGAGCACGACCTGTCCAGCCTGCGCGTGCTGGGCACGGTGGGCGAGTCGATCAACCCGGAGGCGTACGTCTGGTACCGCGAGAACATCGGCGGCGGCAGCGCCCCGATCGTCGACACCTGGTGGCAGACCGAGACCGGCGCCCACATGATCACCCCGCTGCCGGGCGTCACGAACGCCAAGCCGGGCTCGGCCATGACGGCGTTCCCGGGCATCAGCGCCGAGGTCGTCGACGACGCCGGCACGCCCGTCGGCAACGGCGAGGGCGGCTACCTCGTCATCACCGACCCGTGGCCGTCGATGCTCCGCACGATCTGGGGCGACGACGAGCGGTTCAAGGAGACCTACTGGTCGCGGTTCGCGAGCCAGGGCTACTACTTCGCGGGCGACGGCGCCAAGAAGGACGACGACGGCGCCATCTGGCTGCTCGGTCGTGTCGACGACGTCATGAACGTCTCGGGCCACCGGCTGTCCACGACCGAGATCGAGTCGGCGCTCGTGTCGCACCCGTCGGTCGCCGAGGCCGCCGTCGTGGGCGCCGCCGACGACACGACCGGCCAGGCCGTCGTGGCGTTCGTGATCCTGCGCGAGTCGGCCAAGGACGTCCAGGACGTGAGCGCCGAGCTGCGCGCCCACGTCGGCAAGGAGATCGGCCCGATCGCCAAGCCCCGCCAGATCATGGTCGTGCCGGAGCTGCCCAAGACCCGCTCGGGCAAGATCATGCGCCGCCTCCTGCGCGACGTCGCCGAGAACCGCGAGGTCGGCGACGCCACGACGCTGGCCGACAGCTCCGTCATGGATCTCATCACCGAGGGCCTCAAGGACGCCAAGCCCGAGGACTGAGTCCCACCGGCCTCAGGTTTCCCACGTCAGGGCACCATGCCCTCGACGCGGTAGGCCTTGATCGGGTGGTGGACGCCCTTGAGGTCGACCTCGCCCTGCTCCTCGTAGGCCACGGCGTCCCGCACGAGCAACCAGGTGGGGTGGCTGATGAGGAGGTCGCCCGGATCGGCGTACTGCTGCAGCCGCGCCGCCACGTTGACGGCGCGACCGAGCGCGGCGTACTTCGTACGGCCCGAGGAGCCGAAGTTGCCGACCGTCACGACACCGGTGTCGATCGCCATGCGCACGCGCAGCTCGGCGTCGATGCCGGCGCGCATCCATCCGTCGTTCAGGTCCTCGACGGCTCGCTGCATGTCGACGGCCATCCGCACGGCGCGCAGCGCGTGGTCACGCGAGTCGGTCGCCGTGGGGGCACCGAAGAGGATCAGCACCGCGTCGCCGATGAGCTCGTCGATCGTGCCGTCGTACTTCTGCGCGATGAGCGTGACACGCGAGAAGTAGTCGTTCAGGACGCGAGAGAGCTCCTCGGGCTCCATCCGGTCGACGAGCTCGGTGAACCCCACGATGTCGGAGAAGAACACCGTGATCTTGCGCCGCTCGTGCGCCAGCGCCAGGTCGCCCTGGTCGACGACGGCGTCGAGCACCTGCGACGGCACGTAGCGCCGGATCAGCTCGTGGCTGCGTCGCAAGGTCTCGGCCTGCACGTCGAGGCGGTGCTGCTGGACCTGGGCGACGGTGACGACGGCCATCGTCATCGCGAACGCACCGACGACGAACGAGCCGGTCGGCACGAGCGTCGAGACGACCCACCACGTCGACGGCGAGCCGTCGAGCAGCTCCTGTCGCACGCCGGGCGCGTAGTCGAGGACCCCGAACAACCGCAGGAGCTCCGTGCCCGCCAGCAGCACCGACGAGGTGCCGAGCGAGAACCAGCCGACCCGCACGCCGAACACGACGCCGCACACGAACGCGGTCGTCGGCACGAGCACGAGGTACCCCGTGGACCACGTGCCGAGCACGTGGACGAGGTGCACCAGGTACGTCGAGTACAGCCCGACCGCCAGGTACAGGACGAACGGCCCGCGCCAGTGGAACCGGATCGCGAGCCAGCTGAGCAGCGCGCTGACGAGCACGACCGCCACGCCGTGGACGAGAGCGCCGTCGATGACCGTCATGACGGCGACGTCGGACTCGCGCGCGGTGAACCAGACGAAGACGGCCGCGAGCACCTGCGCCGGCAGGAACGCGCACATCATGACGGCGAGCTTGAGCGGCGCGTCCGTGCCCACGAACGCGGCGAACGCGTCCGCGAACCGGCTGAACCTCTGTCTCGTCGTCATGGGGCCTCCGGCTGCTCACTGTATAAGCGCAGGTCAGAGGCTGTCTCCCGGTCCGGCTGTGGCCTGCGACTCGGTCACGTCGCAGACCTGACGGCCGATGGACAGGTGTGGTTCAGCGGACTCTCATCTGCGACCGGCACGATGACGGCATGGACAGCACGCGATTCGACTTCGTCTTCTCCTCGTCTGTCATCGGCGGCGCCGTCGTGACCGGTGTCGTCCTGCGACTCCTCGGCCTCGGCTGAGACGCGCGAGTGCGGGCGACCGACGCCCGCTTGTAGGCTCGGGCCCATGACCTCCCCGGACGTGCGCACGAGCGAGGACCCCACCGTCGGCAAGCTCGTCGCCGACGTCTCGCGCGACCTGTCGGCCCTCGTCCAGCACGAGATCAAGCTGGCCAAGGCCGAGCTGTCGTTCAGCGCGAAGGCCGGCGGGCTCGGCGCGGGGCTCCTGGCGGTGGCCGGGTTCTTCGGCCTTCTGATCATCATCCTGCTGTCCATCGCGTTCGCGTACTTCCTGACCATGACCGGCCTGCACCCCGCGTGGTGCTTCCTGATCGTCGCCGGTGCCTACCTGCTGCTGGCCGTCCTGCTGATCCTGGTCGGCGTGCTGAAGCTCAAGAAGATCCGGGCGCCGAAGAAGACGATCGCGACGGCCAAGGAGATCCCGGCGGCCCTCAAGGGCCGACCCGGGACGGGCGGACCCGACCCGCGCGGCTAGTCCACGCTCGCTCGACGGCCCGCGACGACCGTAGCCAGGGCACCGACGAGGGCAACCCCGAGCGAAGCGGCGCCCGTCACGAGCACCCACCCGCGCAACGAGTCAGCCACGCGGCCCGCCAGCAGGTCGGTGACCGAGCGCGCGAGCTGCGTCGAGGCGGACGTCCGGTCCGTCAGATTCGGCAGCAGCACGTCGCCGAGCACCAGCCCGGCCCCCGCGACGAGGAGCCCGCCGACGCCCAGCGCGACGAGCGCACGACCGCGACGGCGAGCCGCGAGCAGCACGACCGACGAGGCGAGCCCGGTGACCACGACGGCCGCCAGCGCGACGTCCGGCGCCTGGCGGATGCGTTCGAAGGTCGAGGGCTCCACGTCGGAGTCGAGGCGCACCAGCAGCCGGTCGGGTGCGTCGACCGGGACCGGGAGGTCACCCGTCACCCGGTCGAGCACGTAGTCGGCCATCGGAGCGATGTCGACCGTGAGCCGGTCGGAGTCGTCGGCGTGCAGCACGAGCGCGTGCGAGCGACGCTGCGACTCGCGCCAGGCCTCGCTCCAGCCCGGGTCCTCGACGGCGCGGCGGGCGGCCGCCGCGACGCCCTCGCGCACGGCCGGCCTCAGGATCGCGGGCACCTTGGACGACGCCAGCTCGTCGGTCACCTGCTCGACGAGGGCCTTCTCGAGCGCCGGATCGGTGGCGAACGTCTCGGTCAGTCGCACCCAGCCGTCCTCGGACGTGACGTGGGTGGCCACCCAGCCGGTGGTCAGGGCGACCCCGCCGGCGAGGACGGCGACGAGCCACGCGACGCAGGCCAGGAACAGACGCATCAGGCGCACGCCCCCGTGTCGACGGCGGCGGTCGCGCGCTGGCCCGCGGCCGCGTTCTTGCTGACCTGCTCGGCCGTCAGGGCGTATCCGGTCGAGCGGTCACTGATCGAGGCCGCGAAGATCACGCCCAGGACCTCGCCGTCGGTCGACACCAACGGGCCACCGGAGTTGCCCGAACGGACCAGGCCGCGCACGGCGTAGGTCTCGCGCAGCACCTGCCCGGCGTCGTAGATGTCGGGGCTGCGCAGCGTGATCTTGCTGCGGATGCGGGCCGACCGGGCGTCGAAGGGACCGTTCTCGGGGAAGCCGAGGATCGCCGCCTGGGTCCCCGCCACGCCGCTGCGGTCGAAGCCCAGCGAGGGCACGTCGGCCGGGTCGGTGGCGAGCACCGCGATGTCGAGCTCGGGATCGAACAGCACCACGCGAGCGGGCTGGCGGCGTCCCTCGACCGAGACCGACGGCTCGTCGACCCCCGCCACGACGTGCGCGTTGGTCATGACGCGCCCCGGCGCGTAGAAGAAGCCCGAGCCCTCGATGCCGCGCTGGCAGCTCGCGACGCCCAGCACCTTGACGACGCTCCGCGCGGCCCGCCGGACGTCCGGGTCCCTGAGCGTGGCGTCCGACGGCGGACCGACCGAGGCGATCGGCTCGTCCTCGAACGGGTCGATGTAGCGCGGGAACAGGTTGGCGTCGAGCGTGCGGTTGAACGTGCGCAGCGCGTCGGACGCGGGCCCGGGCATGACTCCGTCGACGTGCCGAAGGATCGTGGAGTCGCGCGAGGCCTGCGCGAGGTAGGGGATCGAGGTGCCGCTGACCGAGTAGCCGAGGGCCCAGGAAGCACACAGCACCGCGACGGTGCTGAGGACCGCGCCGCCGGCCGCGTCGAGGCGCCGGACGCCCGGCTTGACGAGTCCTCCGCGCAGGTCGTTGCCGACGTACGTTCCCGTCGCCTGGCCCAGCGCCGCGGCGCCGATGACGATGCCGAGCGCGAGCAGCGACGACGTGAGGGTGGGCCGGTCGTGGTCGAGCACGTGGGGCACGACCGCGATCGCGAGCAGCCCTCCGGCGAGGAGGCCGATCGTCGCGACGAGGTTGGTGACGAAGCCCTGCACGTAGCCCGAGACGGCGTAGGCCAGGAGGATGACCACGAGGATCACGTCGAGGGAGTTCACGACGCCCCCGGGAGGGGTCGTGTCTCGGTGTCGTCCCACGGCCTGGCCCAGCCCACCTGCTCGAACAGGCGCGAGATGACCCCGGCCGTGAAGCCCCACAGCGGGACCTCGGTCCCGACCTCGAAGGCGGGGCCGGTCCAGCCCGAGGGGTGCACGACGCTGAAGCGGTTGTCGGGGTCGACGAGCTCGTGGATGGGGTGGTGCAGGACGCGGCCGACCTCGGCCACCGACCGGGGCTCGAGCGGGCGGGGGGTGCGCCAGTAGCCGAGGACCGGGGACACGGCGAAGTTGCTGGGCGGGAGCCACAGCGTGGGCAGCGTGCCGAAGACCGTGACCTCGGACGGTTCGAGGCCGACCTCCTCGTGCGCCTCGCGCAGTGCCGTGGCTGCGGCGTCGGCGTCGCCGGGATCGGACGCACCGCCCGGGAACGAGATCTGGCCGGCGTGGTTGCGCAGCGTCGCGGCGCGCTCGGTGAGCAGCAGCTCCGGGCCCTTCGGCCCGTCCGCGAAGCAGATCAGCACGGCGGCCGGCCGGGCGTCGGCCGGCGGGTGCGGGAACCGGGGGGCCAGCTGCTCGGCGTGCACCGAGGACGCGAGCTCCGCCAGCGGCTGCAGCCAGGCAGGCAGGGACGCTTCGGGCATGGCGACATTCTCGCGGACGGAGGCGCCGTCGCGCGCGCCGAGCCGCTCCGCGGACTCAGGCACGGCCCTGCGTGGTGACGAGCTTCGCGGCCTCGACGGGATCGGTGGGACCCTCGCCGAACGAGGGGCACCAGCGCGCGACCGGGCACGCGCCGCACGCGGGCTTGCGAGCGTGGCAGCGCCGACGGCCGTGCCAGATGAGGTGGTGGCTGAGCATCGTCCAGTCCTTGCGCGGGAACAACGCCCCCACCGCGTGCTCGGTGCGGACGGGGTCCTTGGCCGTCTCCGGGTCGACCCAGCCGAGCCGCCGCACGAGGCGCGCGAAGTGCGTGTCGACCGTGATGCCGGGCACTCCGAACGCGTTGCCGAGGACGACGTTGGCGGTCTTGCGCCCGACGCCGGGCAGCGTGACGAGGTCGCTCAGCCGCCCGGGGACCTGGCCGTCGAACCGCTCGACCAGGGCGGCGGACAGCTTGAGCACGCTCTCGGTCTTGGCGCGGTAGAACCCGGTGGAGCGGATGATCTCCTCGACCTCGGCACGGTCGGCGGCCGCCATGGCCGTCGCGTCGGGGAAGCGCGCGAACAGCGTGGGCGTCACGGCGTTGACGCGTCGGTCGGTCGTCTGGGCGGACATCACCGTGGCGACCAGCAGCTCGAACGGGTCGCGGAAGTCGAGCTCGCACCCGGCGTCGGGGTAGGTCTCGGCGAGGACCCGGTTCACCTTGCGGGCGCGTCGGACGAGGGCGGTGTCGGGCCGATCGACGGCCCCGGTCTGACGGTCCGGCACGCCGTCAGCCTACGCGGCGCCCCCGACACCGGGCCGACGCTCGAGCACGCGCGGCGCGACGTCCAGCGCGGCAACCCCGTCATGTGGAAAACTCGGATGCTGTAGAACAGACTGTGAGCGAGACAACAACGATCGAGGATGCCCAGTGAACGACGACGTGCTGCGTCAGGCCCCACTCTTCTCCGGACTGGACGACGAGTCGGCCTCGAGCCTCGACTCCTCCATGACCCCGCGATCGCTGCGACGCGGCGAGGTGCTGTTCCACGAAGGTGACGACGGCGACCAGCTCTACGTCGTCACCGACGGCAAGATCAAGCTCGGCCGCACGTCGCCCGACGGCCGCGAGAACCTGCTCGCGATCCTCGGCCCGGGCCAGATGTTCGGCGAGCTCTCGTTCTTCGACCCGGGCCCGCGCTCGGCCACCGCGACGGCGGTCACCGACGTCGACGTCAAGAGCCTGGGTCACGAGGCGCTCAGCCCGGTGCTGCGCGAGCACCCCGACGTCGCGATGGCGCTGCTGAACCAGCTCGCCGGTCGACTGCGCCGCACCAACGAGGTCGTCGGCGACCTGGTCTTCTCCGACGTGCCGGGCCGCGTGGCCAAGGCGCTCCTCGACCTCGCCGGCCGCTTCGGCCGCAAGGCCGACGACGGCGTGCACGTCAACCACGACCTCACGCAGGAGGAGCTCGCCCAGCTCGTCGGCGCCTCGCGCGAGACGGTCAACAAGGCCCTCGCCGACTTCGCCTCGCGCGGCTGGATGCGTCTCGAGCCCCGCAGCGTCGTCATCCTGGACCTCGAGCGCCTCCAGCGCCGCGCCCGCTGACCAGGCGCACCCGCCGGGACGCAATCTGAGGGAGTGCGGTCGCTCCCGCGACCGTGAACCCTCAGGCCGCCTCGTGCGGCGGTGAGGTCTGAGGGACGGGGGTCGCGTCGGCGACCACGATCCCTCAGAGCGCGTCCACGGTGGTGACCCTTCGACAAGCTCAGGGTCCAACACCCACGCAAGCACGCCGGCTGAGCCTGTCGAAGCCCTCCCCGGCTCAGGACCGCAGGTACTCCAGCTGCGCCTCGACGCTGCGCTCGGCGGCCGGCCACAGCGACTCGTCGACGTCGGCGTAGACCCGCTCGACGACCTGGCGTGCCGTCTCGTCGCCGGCCTCGAGGGCCTCGCGCACCTGCTCGAGCCGGTCCTGGCGGTGCTCGAGGTAGAAGTCGAGGACGGCGAGCGCCTGCTCCACGACCGGTCCGTGGCCCGGCAGGATCCGCTGCGCGAGGCCCTCGTCGGCCAGCTCGCGCAGGCGGGCGATGGAGTCGAGGTAGGGGCCCAGCACGCCGTCCGGGTGCGCGATCACCGTCGTGCCGCGACCCAGGACCGTGTCACCGGTCAGCAGCACCGGCTCGTCGAGCAGCCGGAACGCCACCGAGTCCTTCGTGTGGCCGGGCACGAGCACGACCTCGAGCCGCAGCCCATCGACGTCGACGACCTCGCCGTCGACCAGCGGCGCGACCGCGGCCCCGTCGGCTCCCGGTCGGCAGAACTGCTCGGAGACGGCCCGCGACGGCGCGCCCGTCAGCTCGGCGAAGGCGTCGATGGCCTCGGTGTGGTCGAGGTGGTGGTGCGTGTAGAGCACGAGCCCGACGCGTCCGGCGGCCTCGAGCACCGCCGCGAGGTGCGCGGCGTCGTCCGGACCTGGGTCGACGACCACGGACGTCGTGGCACCCGGCTCGCGCAGCACCCACGTGTTGGTGCCGTCGAGCGTCATGATGCCGGGGTTCTCCGCGCGAACCACCGACGCGCGCTCGCTGACGGACTCGACCATGCTCACTCCTCGTCGCTGTCGTTGTGCAGGAACAGCTCGCCGTCGACCTCGACGACGCGCGGCTGGACGGGCCGCAGGCTCCGCCCGGCCGAGGCCGCCACGACCTCGTGCGGCTGCAGCGGCGCGACCTGCTGCAGGGTGACGACCGTGGGCGGCATCATGGCGACCTCGCCACGCTCGGCCGCCTCCAGCGCCTCGGGAACGGGCGACCACTGCGCCCGGTCCGCCTCGCCGGGCAGGTCCCCGACCACCTGACCCTCGGGCACGGCGGCGACGAAGAAGCGCGTGTCGTAGCGACGCGGCTCGAAGTCGGGCGTGATCCAGCGCGACCACGCGCCCAGCAGGTCGGTGCGCAGCACCAGTCCCTGGTCGGCCAGGAACGCGGCGAGCGTGAGCTCGTGGGCCTCGAGCGCTGCTCGGGCGGCCACGAAGTCCGGCCCACTCGCGTCACCGAGCGCCGTGCGCCCGTCGGTGCCGGCCAGCAGGACCCCGGACTCCTCGAACGTCTCGCGCACCGCCGCGACGACCAGGCCCCGGGCCGTCGCCTCGTCGGCGTCGAGCCGCTGTGCCCACTCGCCCCACGAGGGCCCGGTCGAGGCGATCGGGTCGGTGTCGCCCGCGTGGACGCCGCCTCCGGGGAACACGAACATGCCCGCCGCGAACGCCATGCTGGACCGACGTCGCAGGAGGTAGGTCTCGGTCGCGGCGGCGCCGTCGCGCAGGAGCACGATCGTGGAGGCGTCGCGCGGCTCGACGGCCTGCCCGGGGGCGATCGCGTGCTCGCGCAGCCGCTCGGGCAGGGGCACCAGCATCAGTCGACCTCGACGACCAGCTCGACCTCGACGGGCGCGCCGAGCGGCAGCACCGGTACGCCCACGGCGCTGCGCGCGTGGCGCCCGGCCTCACCCAGGACGTCGCCGTAGAGCTCCGAGGCGCCGTTGGCGACCTGCGGCTGACCGGTGAAGTCCGCCGCGCTCGCGACGAACACGGTCGCCTTGACGATGCGCACGACCCGGTCGAGGTCGACGACCGAGGCCACCGCGGCCAGCGTGTTGACCGCGCTCCGGCGCGCGGCGTCGTAGGCCTGCTCCGGCGTGACGTCGACGCCGACCGTGCCGGTGTGCAGCAGCTCGCCCTCGACGAGCGGCAGCTGACCGGCAGTGAACACGTGCCGGCCCGACACCACGGCCGGGACGTAGGCCGCGACCGGCGCGGGCACCGCGGGCAGCGTGAGGCCCAGCTCGGCGAGCCTCGCCTCGACGCGGCTCACTGCTTGGGCCGCTTGAAGTAGGCGACGAGGTTCTCGGGGTTCATGCCGGGCACGATCTGCACGAGCTCCCACCCGTCGGACCCGAAGTTGTCGAGGATCTGCTTCGTCGCGTGCACGAGGACCGGGGCGGTGAGGTACTCCCATTGCGTCATGAGCCGACTCTAGCCGCCGCGCACCCCGCCCTCCCACGTCGCCGGGGCCGGCGTTCGGCGTGCGGGCGACAGCCGTCTCGGTACGCTCGGCGCGTGGCTTCCTGGACTCCGCTGCACGTCGTCACCGGCAAGGGCGGCACGGGCAAGACCACGGTCGCGGCCGCGCTCGCGATCGCGCTCGCCGGCCGGGGCCAGCGCGTGCTGCTGTGCGAGGTCGAGGGTCGCCAGGGCATCGCCCAGCTCTTCGACGTGCCGCCGTTGCCCTACGAGGAACGACGCGTCAGCACCGGGCTCGACGGCGGCGAGGTGTTCGCGCTCGCGATCGATCCCGAGGCGGCCCTGCTGGAGTACCTGCAGATGTTCTACCGCCTGGGCCGGGCGGGCAAGGCCCTCGACAAGTTCGGCGTGATCGACTTCGCCACCACGATCGCGCCCGGCGTGCGCGACGTCCTGCTGACCGGCAAGGTCTACGAGGCGGCGCGGCGCACGGGCGACACCGGCTACGACGCGATCGTCATGGACGCCCCGCCCACGGGCCGCATCACCCGGTTCCTCAACGTCAACGCCGAGGTCGCGGGGCTGGCCAAGGTGGGCCCGGTGCGGCGCCAGGCCGACTCCATCATGGAGATGATGCGCGCGCCCAGCACCCAGGTGCACCTGGTCTCGGTGCTCGAGGAGATGCCGGTCCAGGAGACGCTCGACGGCATCGCCGAGCTGCGCGCGGCGAACCTGCCGGTCGGGCGCATCGTGCTGAACCTCGTGCGTCCCGCACTCCTGTCCCCCGCGACCGCCGAGGCCCTGACGTCGGGCACCCTCGACGACGGCGCGGTGGCCGCCGCGCTCGGGCGGGCGTCCCTACCGACCGCAGCGGCGGACGCGCTCGTCGGCGAGGGTCTCGGGCACCTCGAGCGACTGACCCTGCAGGACACGCAGCGCCGCATCGTCGACGCCCAGGACACGCCCGCGGTCGAGCTGCCGGCCCTGCCGGACGGCGTCGACCTGGGTGCGGTCTTCGACCTCGCGCAACGCCTGCGCGACGCGCTCGTCAGGGCCGACGCATGACCGGGCGCCCCAGCACCTCGCCCCCGCCGCGCCGCCGCTCGACCTCGCGGCGCGCCGGCCCCGCCGGCGGCACCGCCGCCGGACCGCTCGACGTCGACGCTCTGCTGGCCGACCGTGGCACGGAGATCATCGTGTGCTGCGGCTCCGGAGGTGTCGGCAAGACGACCACGTCGGCAGCGCTCGCCCTCCGTGCCGCGGAGCAGGGACGACGTGTCTGCGTCCTGACGATCGACCCCGCCCGTCGCCTCGCGCAGTCGATGGGTCTCACCGAGCTCGACAACGTGCCCCGGCCCGTCGACGACGTCGACGACTCGGCCGGCGGCTCGCTCGACGCGATGATGCTCGACATGAAGCGCACGTTCGACGAGGTCGTCGAGGCGCACGCGTCACCCGAGAAGGCGCAGCAGATCCTCACGAACCCGTTCTACGTCGCGCTGTCGAGCTCGTTCGCGGGCACGCAGGAGTACATGGCCATGGAGAAGCTCGGTCAGCTGCACGGACAGGACAACGGGTGGGACCTGATCGTCGTCGACACCCCGCCGTCCCGCTCGGCCCTGGACTTCCTCGACGCGCCGGAGCGGCTGTCGTCCCTGCTCGACGGTCGCTTCATCAAGCTGCTTCTCGCCCCGGCCAAGGGACCTGCCCGACTCCTGAGTGCGGGGTTCGGTCTCGTCACGGGGGCGATCAACAAGATCCTCGGGGCCCAGGTCCTGAGCGACGTGCAGACGTTCGTCGCGGCGTTCGACACGTTGTTCGGCGGGTTCCGCCAGCGGGCCGAGGCGACCTACGCGCTGCTCCAGGCCGAGGGCACGGCGTTCGTCGTCGTCGCCGCGCCGGAGCCGGACGCGATGCGCGAGGCCGCCTACTTCGTGGAGCGGCTGGGGGCCGAGGACATGCCGCTCGCGGGCCTCGTGGTCAACCGGGTGCACGAGAGCGCCGCCGCCGGGCTGACGGCCGCGGACGCCGAGTCCGGTGCCGATCGGCTGCGGTCCTCCCAGGACCCGGACGACGTGGCGACGGGTGAGCTCCTGACGGTGCACGCGGAGCGCGAGCGGATCGCGGTGCGCGAGGCGCGGCTGCGCGACCGGTTCGCCTCGACCCACCCGCAGGTGCCGGTCGTGCCGGTCCCGGCGCTGCCCGGCGACGTGCACGACCTGGAGGGACTGCGCCGGATCGGGCGCGAGCTCACCGCCGACGGCACCGCGGGCGCTACCCCGGTCGACTGACCCCTGGACGGTCGACCGGTTCAGCGCAGGATCAGGCCGGCTGCAGGATCGCGCGCCACGTGGCGACGTTCGGACGACGACGCAGCAGCGCACGGCGCTCGCGCTCGGTCATGCCGCCCCACACGCCCCACTCGATGCGGTTGTCGAGGGCCTCGGCGAGGCACTCGGCGCGGACGGAGCACCCACCGCAGACCTGCTTGGCCCGGTTCTGCTCCGCACCCTTGACGAACAGGTCGTCGGACTTGCCGCGGCAGGCGGCCGCAGCCGTCCAGTTGTCGTTCCAGCCCATGATCGAAACCCTTCCCGAGACCGGTGCCCCAGAGCGTTCTCTGGCCACTGACAGAACGCTATGAATTCCGCGTTCCTGCAGGTAGAGCCCGGTAGAGCCAAGTTCAACTAGTCCTCATGGGCCATTGGGCGTGACCCGGCTGGTCCGAAATACCGTTCGCGCTCACCGGTGCCTTGGCACGGGTCACGTAGGATTCGCGACATGTCCTTCGACGCCTTCACCAGCTCCGTGCGCCGACTCGCCCAGTCGGAGTCACGCCCCAGCTCGAAGGCCTCGATCATCGGTTCGCTCGTCGCCCTGGCCACCGTCTCGGGCGTCCTGGTGGCTGCGGCGATCGTGCCAGCGACCGCCGTCCTGTCCCGCACGGCCAACGACGTCAGCACCGACATCACCAAGCTCCCGCTCTCGCTCGCCGACACCCCGAACCCGCAGACGACGCGGCTCTACGCCTCCAACGGCGACCTGATCGCGTACTTCTACAACGAGAACCGCGAGGACGTCTCGCTCAAGAAGATCAGCCCCAACATGCGCCGGGCGATCATCGCGATCGAGGACAACCGCTTCTACGAGCACGGCGCCCTCGACCTCAAGGGCACGCTGCGTGCGCTCGTCAACAATGCCTCGGAGGGCCAGACCCAGGGCGGTTCGTCGATCACCCAGCAGCTCGTCAAGCTGACCCTCCTGCAGCAGGCCCAGACCAAGGAGCAGCGCCAGGCCGCCGTCGCCAAGTCGACCGCCCGCAAGATCCGTGAGCTCAAGCTGGCGATCAACTACGAGGAGCAGCACTCCAAGTCCGAGATCCTGCAGCGCTACCTCAACATCGCCTACTTCGGCTCCGGCGCCTACGGCATCAACTCGGCCTCGAACCGGTACTTCTCGGTCGACCCCGACAAGCTCACGATCCTGCAGTCGGCCACGCTCGCAGGTCTCGTGCGCAACCCGGTCGAGTTCGACCCGCGCTTCTACCCCGAGCGTGCGCTCCAGCGGCGCAACACGGTGCTCGCCGTCATGGCCGAGCAGGGCAAGATCAGCGCCGCACAGTCACGCGAGCTGCAGGCCAAGCCGCTCGGTCTCAAGACGACGACGTTCAACCGTGGCTGCGTGTCGACCTCGGCCGAGTTCTCGTGCGACTACATCCGTCGCTACCTGCTGCTCGACGACGCCCTCGGCTCCACGGTGGCCGAGCGACAGCGCACGCTCGAGAACGGCGGCCTGCGGATCAAGTCGAACATCGACCTGCGGATGCAGAAGGCGGTCAACCGGGCCGTCAAGGGCGCGGCCGACCCCACCGACCGGGCGCTCGCGGCCCTCGCGCTCGTCGAGCCCGGCACCGGCAAGGTGCGCGGCCTCGGTCAGTCCCACCCGATGGGCGCCAACCGCAAGAAGGGCGAGTCGTACATCAACTTCACCGTCCCGCGCCGCTACGGCGACTCGGGCGGCTTCCCGGCGGGCTCGACGTTCAAGATGTTCACCGTCGCCGCCGCGCTCAAGAAGGGCATCCCGCCCGGCAAGACCTACAACTCGCCCCAGACGATGAACCTGCCGACCGGCACGTTCTTCGACTGCACCGGCGGCGGCACGGGGCCGTGGCGGGTCAGCAACTCCACCGGCGCCGGCTCGTTCAACATGTACACGGGCACGCGCCGCTCCGTGAACACCTACTTCGCCCAGCTCGAGCGCGACGCCGGTCTGTGCGCGACCGTCAAGGCGGCCGAGTCGATGGGCATCACGGTGCCCTACCCGGACGGCACGACCACGGCCAACAACCAGGTCCCGTCCTTCACCCTCGGCGTCACCGACGTGAGCCCGCTCGACATGGCCGCCGCGTACGCGACGCCCGCCTCGGGCGGTGAGTACTGCGAGCCCCTGCCGGTCGACGAGATCCTCGACCGCAACGGCAAGGTGCTCAAGAAGTACACCCCGCAGTGCAAGCGGGTCATGAGCAAGGAGCAGGCCAACCAGATCAACGACATCCTGCGGGGCGTGCAGGAGCCGGGCGGCTTCGGCTTCCAGGCCGGCACCGGCCTGAACATCCCCTCGGCCGCCAAGACCGGCACGACGCAGGACAACAAGTCCGTCTGGTACGCCGGCTACACGCCCGAGATCTCGGCCGCGGCCATGCTCGCCGCTGCCGACTCGCGCGGTCGGCCGATCACGCTCGTCGGCCAGCGCGTCAAGGGCCGGTTCCTGTCCTTCGGCGGCGTCGCCGGCTCGGGCCTGGCCGGTCCGCTCTGGAAGGCCGCGATGGGCACGATCCAGAACTACGTCTCACCCACCCCGTTCGAGCGTCCGCGCTCGGGCCAGCCGACCGCGCCGCGGATCCAGACGAACCCCGGCGGCGGTGGCAACGGCGACCGCGCCCAGGGCGGCAACGGTGGCGGCGGCAACGACGGTGGCGGTCCCGGTCGCGGGAACGGCCGGGGCAACGGCAACGGCAACGGCCGCGGCCGCTAGCCGGGGCTGGCCCGGCCGCTGATACCGGGCCGCTGATTCCCAGGCTCGCCAGGGAACCAGCGCGCGGCGCCCGGTTCCCCGCACGAACCAGCGGTTGCGCACCGTGGTCCGCGCACGGAAGCCGGGCTCGGTCCGGGCTGCGCCGGGTCGGGCCGTCAGCGCCGCTCAGGCGCCGAGCTGGCGCCGCACCTCGGCGGCGACCGCGCCGCCGTCGGCCCGGCCCTTGACGCGGGGCTGGACGGCGCCCATCACCTTGCCCATGGCCTTCATGCCGTCGGCGGCGGCGCCGGTCGCCTCGACGACCTCGGCCACGATGGCCGCGATCTCGTCGGCACTGAGCTGCTCGGGCAGGTAGTCGGCCAGGATCGCGGCCTCGTCGCGCTCCTTCTGGGCAAGCTCGGGCCGGTTGCCGGCGTCGAACGCCTCGGCGGCCTCGCGCCGCTTCTTGGCTTCCGACGTCAGGACGGTCAGGACCTCGTCGTCGGAGAGCTCCTTGGCCTCCTTGCCGGCGACCTCGGCGTTCGTGACGGCCGTCAGCACCATGCGCAGCGTCGACGAGCGCAGGGCGTCGCGGCCCTTGATCGAGGCGGTGAGGTCGGCGCGCAGACGGTCCTTGAGGTCAGACATGGCGCCATCCTCTCACCCGTAGGCTGGGGTCCATGAGAGCGCGCACCGCCGTCCCGCTCGGACTGCTCGGCACCGCTGCCGCGGGACTGACCTGGGCGTTCGCCGAGACCCGTGCGTTCACGCTGCGACACGCCACCGTGCCCGTGCTCGAGGCCGGCTCGGACCCGTTGCGCGTGCTGCACCTGTCCGACACCCACATGACGCCGTCGCAGCGCCTCAAGCAGGACTGGCTGCGCGGCCTGGCCGAGCTGGAGCCCGACCTGGTCGTCAACACCGGCGACAACCTGGCCCACGCCGACGCCCTGCCGTCCGTCGTGCAGGCCTACGGCGAGCTGCTGGACCGTCCGGGCGTGTTCGTGTTCGGCTCGAACGACTACTTCAGCCCCGTCGCCAAGAACCCCGTCCGCTACCTGCTCGGCGGCTCCGGCACCGAGACGATGGGCAAGAAGTGGGACCGCGAGCCCGACCTCCCGTTCGAGCCGATGCGGGCCGCGTTCCGCGAGCGCGGCTGGGTCGACCTGTCGAACCGTCACGGCGAGCTGACCGTGGCCGGGCGACGGCTCGCGTTCGTCGGGGTCGACGATCCCCACCTGGAGCTCGACACCCTCGACGACGTCCCCGCGGACACCGGCGCCGATCTCGCGATCGGTGTGGCTCACGCGCCGTACCTGCGGGTGCTCGATCGTTGGAACGAGCTCGGCTACCCGATGATCCTGGCCGGCCACACGCACGGCGGCCAGCTGCGCGTGCCCTTCTACGGCGCTCTCGTCACCAACTGCGACCTCGACCGTCGGCGCGCCCGCGGCCTGCACACGCACCAGACGATCGGCCACGACCCCTCGTGGCTGCACGTCTCCGCCGGCCTCGGCACCTCGCCCTACGCGCCGCTGCGCTTCGCGTGCCGACCCGAGGCGACACTCCTCACCCTGACCGGTATAGACTCTGTCGGGTTGCCGTAGGCACCGCGGGGTGTGGCGCAGCTTGGTAGCGCGCATCGTTCGGGACGATGAGGCCGCAGGTTCAAATCCTGTCACCCCGACCCGCCGTGAAGCCCGGCGTCCGACACGGACGCCGGGCTTCGTCGTTCCTCGCACATCGCGGCGGGCCCCTGGAGGAGCTGGAACAACCTCACGGTCCGTATCGGCCTCACGGTCCGTATCGGCGTCGAGATGGCCCGACGCCGCTGCGGCCGCATGGCCTCGGCGTTTCCGGAGGCGATGGTGACCGGCCACGAGTCGATGGTCGACAGCATGGAGAACGACCCGAAGGATCGGCACGTCCTGGCCGCTGCAGTCCACTCCGACTGCGAGGTCGTCGTCACGTTCAACCTTCAGGACTTCCCGGCCAGCGCGCTGGCACCCCACGGCCTCGTCGCGGTGCACCCGGACGGGTTCCTCCTCGATCAGGTCGACCTGTACTGGCCGGCCGTGAGGCAGGCCCTCCGCCGCCAGGCTGCGTCCACAGCCCGCCCGCACCTGACGCTGCTCGAGCTGATCGCCCAGCTCGAGAGGATCCGGCTGACCGGATTCGCAGCCGAGGTACGCCGCCGCTGGCCCGACCTCGATCAGTGACGACGCCGACCGCGGCTCGGCCCGCTCAGTGGGCGTGCACGTCGAGCGTGTTGAGGGTGCGCACGACCTCGTCGTAGTCGCCGCGGGCCTCGCCGTAGCGCAGGAACTTGACCCGCTCGACCTGGATCTCGTGGGCGTCGGGCTGCGACTCGAGCAGTTCCATGACCTCGTCGACGAACTCCTGGAGCGGCATGGCCCAGTCGCTCGTCTCCTGGCCCGGCAGGATCGAGGTCTGGACGGCCGGCGGCACGAGCTCGACGACGCAGACCGAGGTGGCGGCGAGCTGCAGGCGCAGGGTCTCGCTGAACTGGTGGATCGCGGCCTTGGTCGCGTTGTAGGTCGGGGTCGGCGCGAGCGGCGCGAAGGCCAGGCCCGACGAGACCGTCATGATCGTGGCCTCGGGCCGCGACTGCAGGTGCTCCGACAGGCGCGCGACGAGGCGCAGCGGGCCGAGCAGGTTGGTCTCGACGATCCTCTCGGCCGACGCGAGGGCCGCGGCCGGGTCGTCGACCCAGTCCTCGACGCCCATGATGCCGGCCATCGTGACGAGTCCGTCGAGGTCGGGATGACGCCCGAGGACCTCGGCGACGGCGGCGTCGACGCTCGCGGGGTCGGTCGTGTCGATCTCGACGGTGTCGATGCCGGGGTGGTCGGCCCGGATCCGCTCGAGGGCGTCGCGGCGGCGTCCGCCGACGACCACCGTGCTGCCGCGCTCGTGCAGGGCGACGGCCAGGGCGAGACCGATGCCGCTCGTGCCGCCGGGGATGAACAGGGTGCTGTCGTGGGTTCGCATGACGTCCACGGTGCTGCGGGCGACGGCGGCGCACCAGGGCCGCTCGAACGGGGGATCGACGATCCCTGTCTGACGTGCGCACGGGCGGCGATGATGAAGGCATGGACCGCCCAGCCCTCGCCGACTTCCTGCGCAGCCACCGCGAGTCGTTGCAGCCGTCGGACGTGGGCGTGCCCGCCTCGCCCCGCCGCCGCACCCCGGGGCTGCGCCGCGAGGACGTCGCCCAGCTCGCGGCGATGTCGACCGACTACTACACGCGCCTGGAGCAGCAGCGCGGTCCGCAGCCGAGCGAGCAGGTGCTGACCGCGCTCGCCCGGGCGCTGCGACTGAGCCGCGACGAGCGCGACTACCTCTTCCGCGTCGCCGGCCACCCGGCGCCCGAGCGGCTCGGGTCCGGTGAGCACGTGGCGCCCTCCTTGCTGCGGGTCCTCGACCGGCTCTCCGACACCCCGGCGCTCGTGCTGTCCGACCTCGGCGTCACGCTCGTCCAGAACGACATGGCGACCGCCCTCTTCGGCCCGATGTCGACGGCACCGGGCCTGGAGCGCAGCGACGTCCATCGCTGGTTCGTCGACCCGGTCGAGGGCCGGCGCCTCTACCCGGCCGACGACCACGACCGCCAGAGCCGTGCGCTCGTCGCCAACCTGCGCGCCGCCTACGGCCGACGCGGGCCGGACTCCGAGGCCGGCGAGCTCGTGCGCCTGCTGCAGGACGCCAGCCCGGAGTTCGCCGCGCTGTGGGACCGGCACGAGGTGGCCCAACGGTTCGCCGACCACAAGGTGCTCGTCCACCCGCAGGTGGGGCCGATCGAGCTCGACTGCCAGGTGCTGTTCACCGAGGACCAGTCCCAGGCGTTGCTGACCCTGACCGCGGCGCCGCACTCCGAGGCCGAGGAGCAGCTGCGTCTGCTCGGTGTCGTCGGCACCACGTTCTCGGGCTGAACGGTCCCCGTGGCCTGCTCTGTGCCCTGTGACACACTGGCCGCATGCCCGAGCAGCCCCCTCAGAAGCGCGTGGTCAGGAAGGTCGTCAAGCGGCCCGCGACACGTCCGGGGACGCCCGTTGCGACCGGCACCAGCACCAAGCCGCGTCCGGCTGCCAAGGCGGCCAGCGCGGCCAAGCGCGGCGGCGTCACCGCACGCCGGCCCGTCGCGCAACCGGCCCGACCGCCGCGACCGTCGCTGGCCACGCGCCTCGCCCCCGTCCGCTCGGGCGCGACCCAGGGCGTCAAGCGGGTCGGCGGCACCCTCGGCTCGGGTGCGGCGAACCTGCGCGACATCGCGATCATCCGCACCGAGCAGGTCCGCGGCTGGCGCGTCCCGCACCTGGCGCCCACCCGCGGCGCGGCCGTCACCGGGCTGCTGGCAGGCCTCCTCACGACGCTGCTCGGCTGGCTCGCGATGCTCGGCTTCAGCGCCGTGCGCGGCGTGTCCACGGGCGGCGGGTTCTGGGGGTCGATCACGATCGCGGTGCTCGTCGCCGTCGTCGCGTTCCTGGCCGGCCGGCTCCTGCGGGCCATGGCGATCGGCCATCCGGGCACGATCGTGCTCTTCGGTCTCGCGACCTCGGTCGTCATCGTGCTCGCCTTCTTCCTCTCCCCCGTCTCCGGCCCGTGGGCGTGGCTGATCCTGCCCGCGACGGCGACGGTCTCGTTCGTCGTGGCGGAGCGGCTCGTCGCGCTGGCGGAGCGTCCCACCGAGGCATGAGCGAGATCCTCTGGCGGCCCGCGCCCGACGCCGCTGCACGCATCGTCGACTTCGCCGACACGGCCGCGCGACACGGTGGACCCGCGGGACGCGACTACGACGCCCTGTGGCGTTGGTCGGTCGACGACCTGGACGGATTCTGGCGTGCGGTGTGGGAGCACTTCGACGTCCCGGCCGAGGGCGACCCGTCGGTCGCGCTCGCCCACGAGTCGATGCCGGGAGCGCGCTGGTTCCCCGGCGTCCGGCTCAACTACGCCGAGGTCGTGCTGCGCATGCCCGGGCGGGCCGACGACGACGTCGTGGTCGTCTCGCGGTCGCAGAGCCGCGACGAGGTGCGGCTGACCGCGGCCGAGCTGCGCGACCAGGTGGCCCGCGCCCGCGCCGGGCTGGTGCGGGCCGGCGCGGGACCCGGCGACCGCGTCGCCGCCTACGCCCCCAACATCCCCGAGACCCTCGTGCTGCTGCTCGCCGCCGCGAGCCTGGGTGCCGTGTTCAGCTCGTGCGCGCCGGAGTTCGGCACGCAGAGCGTCATCGACCGGCTCCAGCAGACCGAGCCCACCGTCCTGCTGGTCGTCGACGGCTACCGCTACGGCACCAAGGACGTGCCCCGCACGGACGAGGTCCGTCAGATCCGCGAGGCGCTGCCGAGCGTGTCGACGCTCGTGTGGCTGCCCTACCTCGACCGCGACGCCGAGGCACCGGACGGGGCCATCACGTGGGACGACCTGCTGGGCGTGCCGGCCGAGCTCGCGTTCGACCGCGTCGACTTCGACCACCCGCTCTACGTGCTGTTCTCGTCGGGCACGACCGGGCTGCCCAAGCCGATCGTGCACGGCCATGGCGGCATCACGCTGGAGCACCTCAAGGGGCTCGGGCTGCACCTCGACCTGGGCCCCGACGACACGTTCTTCTGGTTCTCCACGACCGGGTGGATGATGTGGAACTTCCTCGTCTCGGGCCTCGCCGTCGGCAGCACGATCGTCCTGTTCGACGGCAACCCCGCCCACCCCGGGCTCGACGCGTTGTGGCGACTGGCCGAGGAGACGTCGATGACGTACTTCGGCACGAGTGCACCCTTCCTGCTGCAGTGCCGCAAGGAGGACCTGGTCCCGCGCAAGATCGTCGACTTGTCGACATTGCGTGGCGTGGGCTCGACCGGCGCCCCGCTGCCCCCGGAGGGGTTCCGCTGGGTGTACGAGGCCGTCGGCGAGGACCTGGTGCTCGGCTCGATCTCCGGTGGCACCGACGTGTGCTCGGCGTTCGTCGGTGGCGCGCCCACCGTGCCCGTCGTGGCCGGCGAGATCTCGCGGCGCTGCCTGGGCTGTGCCGTGGACTCCTACGACGAGTCCGGCCACCCGGTCGTCGGCTCGCTCGGCGAGCTGGTGATCACCCGGCCGATGCCGTCGATGCCGGTCGGGTTCTGGGGCGACACGGACGGTTCGCGCTACCGCGCCGCGTACTTCGAGGACATCCCCGGCGTCTGGCGCCACGGTGACTGGATCACGATCTCGGAGTCGGGCACGTGCACCATCACCGGCCGCAGCGACGCGACGCTGAACCGCGGCGGCGTGCGGCTCGGGACGTCGGAGTTCTACTCCGTCGTCGAGGCACTGCCCGAGGTCGTCGACAGCCTCGTGGTGCACCTCGAGGACGCGGAGCCCGACGGCGGGGGCGGCGCCGGCACGCTCATGCTGTTCGTCGTGACCGCCGAGGGCGTCGAGGCCGACGACACGCTGCGCGCGAGGATCGCCCGCGAGCTGCGCACGCGCCTGTCACCGCGTCACGTGCCCGACGAGCTGCACGCCGTCGCGGTCCTTCCGCGCACGCTGTCGGGCAAGAAGCTCGAGGTGCCGGTCAAGAAGATCCTGCAGGGCACGCCGATCGAGCGCGCCGTCGCCAAGGGCGCCGTGACCGATCCTCAGGCCCTCGAGGTCTTCGCCACCCTGCGCTGACCGCGCCTTCTCGCCAGATTTGCGCCATCATGCACCGTTTCTCAGGCGGCGGACGGTGCATCAGGACGCAAATCTGGTCTTCGCGTGGCGGGCGGCGAGCGGAAGCACGACGACGATCGCCGGCCCGACGAGCAGGGCCACCCCGGTGCCGAGCATGCTGTGCCAGCTCACCAGGATCGCGGCCATGGCGAGCACGGCCACGAGCATCGACACGGCGAGCGTGAACGGCGGGATGCGACGGCGGCGCGTGGTGGATCGTTGCTGCATCCTCACCGTGTACCCCGTTGCCGCCGTCTCACACCCCCGAACCCCAGGCGTGCGCCTCGATGCACCGTCTCGGCACTGGGGAACGGGGCATCACGGCGCAGATCCGGCAGGGCGGCGGTAGGCGAGGAGGGCGGGGCGCGGTTCGTCCTCGACCCAGGGGGCCTCCCCGGTGCCGACGTGCACCCAGCCGCGGCGCTCGTACATCGCCCGCGCGTCGGTGTTGTGACCGACGACGTCGAGCCCGAGCTCGAGACCGCGCTCGTCGGCCCAGCCCTCCACGACGTCGAGGAGCGCCGAGCCGGCGCCGGTCCCCCGTCCGTCGACCGCGACGAAGAACCGCGTCAGCTCGCGCGCGGGCGACAGAGCGACGTGGCCCACGACCCGGCCCTGGAGCTCCACGACCCATGCGAGGTCGAGCCCGTCGTACAACCAGCCCGCGTGGACCGCGGCGCGATAGTAGGGGTAGCGATCGCGTACCTGCACCTCGCGCAGGATCTCGACGAGCGCCTCCGCGTCGTCCGCGACCCGCTTCCTGACCACGAGATGTGCGGCGTCATGCACCGTTCTCACCCCAAGAACGGGGCATGACGCCGCACATCTCGCGTCTCAGGCCTGGATGAGCAGCTCGGCGATCTGGACCGTGTTGAGCGCGGCGCCCTTGCGCAGGTTGTCGCCGCTGACGAAGAGCACGAGGCCCTTGCCGTCGGCGACCGACTGGTCCTGGCGGATGCGGCCGACGAGGCTCGGGTCGGTGCCGGCGGCCTGGAGCGGCGTCGGCACGTCGACGAGCTGCACGCCCGGGGCCGAGGACAGGATCGAGGTCGCCTCGTCGGGCGCGATCGCGCGGTCGAACTCCGCGTGGATCGAGAGCGAGTGGCCCGTGAAGACCGGGACGCGCACGCACGTGCCGGCCACGAGCAGGTCGGGCAGGCCCAGGATCTTGCGGGACTCGTTGCGGAGCTTCTGCTCCTCGTCGGTCTCGAACGAGCCGTCGTCGACGATCGAGCCGGCCATCGGCAGCACGTTGAACGCGATGGGCGCGACGTACTTGACCGGCTCCGGGAACGTGACCGCGCGCCCGTCGTAGGCGAGGGCATCGGCCTTGTCGACGACGGCGAGCGCCTGGTCGTGCAGCTCGCGCACACCGGCGACACCCGATCCCGACACCGCCTGGTACGACGAGACCACGAGCCGGGTCAGGCCCGCAGCGTCGTGCAGCGGCTTGAGGACCGGCATCGCGGCCATCGTGGTGCAGTTCGGGTTCGCGATGATGCCGCGACCTCCCGGTCCGTCACCGGCTGGGATGTCGTCGGGGTTGACCTCGCTGACCACGAGCGGGATGGCCGGGTCCTTGCGGAACGCCGAGCTGTTGTCGACGACCGTGACGCCGGCCCCGGCGAACCGCGGCGCGAGCGCTCGCGACGTGGTGGCACCGGCCGAGAAGAGCGCGATGTCGAGCCCCGTCGGGTCGGCGGTGGCCGCGTCCTCGACCACGATCTCGCGCCCCGCGAACGGCAGCACCGTGCCGGCCGAGCGGGCGGAGGCGAAGAAGCGCACCTCGTCGGCGGGAAAGCCCCGCTCCTCGAGGATCTGCCGCATGGCGACGCCGACCTGCCCGGTCGCCCCCACGATGCCGAGGGCGGTCATCGGCCGGTCCCCCCGTACACGACGGCCTCGACCTCGTCGGTGCCGAGGTCGAACGCCTCGTGGGCCGCGCGGACGGCGGCCTCGACCTGGCTCTCGGCCACGACGACCGAGATCCGGATCTCCGAGGTCGAGATCATCTCGATGTTGATGCCGACCTGCGCGAGGGCCTCGAAGAACGCGGCCGTGATGCCCGGCGCCGAGCGCATGCCGGCGCCGACGATCGAGACCTTGCCGACGCTGTCGTCGTACTGCAGCCGCTCGAAGCCGACCTCGTCCTTGAGCCGCGCGAGCGCACTCATGGCGGTCTGGCCGTCGGCGCGCGGCAGCGTGAACGAGATGTCGGTCAGCGCCGTGGCGGCGGCCGACACGTTCTGCACGACCATGTCGATGTTGATCTGGGCGTCGCCGAGGGCACGCAGGATCGCGGCGGCGTAGCCGACCTTGTCCGGCACCCCGACGACCGTGATCTTGGCCTCGGAGCGATCGTGGGCGACTCCGCTGATGATGGCTTGTTCCATGGTGGGGTCCTTCGTGACGTCCTCGGCCTTGATGACCCAGGTGCCGGGCTTGTCGGAGAACGACGAGCGGACGTGGATCGGCATGTCGTTGCGGCGCGCGTACTCGACGCAGCGCAGGTGCAGGATCTTGGCGCCGTTGGCGGCCATCTCGAGCGTCTCCTCGTAGGAGATCTGCGGGATCTGGCGCGCGTTGGGCACGATGCGCGGATCGGCGGTGAAGATGCCGTCGACGTCGGAGTAGATCTCGCACACGTCGGCGTGCAGGGCCGCGGCGAGCGCGACGGCCGTCGTGTCGGAGCCGCCGCGGCCGAGGGTCGTGATGTCCTTCGTGGTCTGCGAGACCCCCTGGAAGCCCGCGACGATCGCGATGGCCCCCTCGTCGATCGCGGCCTGCAGCCGCCCCGGGGTGACGTCGATGATCTTGGCCTTGCCGTGCTCGGAGTCGGTGATGACGCCGGCCTGCGACCCGGTGAACGAGCGCGCCTCCTGGCCCAGGTTGCCGATCGCCATCGCGAGCAGCGCCATGCTGATGCGCTCACCGGCGGTGAGCAGCATGTCGAGCTCGCGGCCCGGGGGCAGCGGCGAGACCTGGTTGGCGAGGTCGATCAGCTCGTCCGTCGTGTCGCCCATGGCGGAGACCACGACGACGACGTCGTGTCCGGCCTTCTTGGTCGCGACGATGCGCTGGGCGACCCTCTTGATGCTGGTGGCGTCGGCCACCGAGGAGCCGCCGTACTTCTGCACGACAATGCCCACGGGATCTTTCCTGACTTGGCGGGGAACGGGAGGCGCCACGCTGCGCAGGGCCCATCGTACCGGCCCCGGAACGACGGCCCGAGAACCCTGTTCGCCCGCGGACACGCCGAAGGGCGCGGGCCGCACGGTTACCCCGAGATGAACCGTGTGGTCCCGCGCCCTCCGGCACGAGGTCCTGCGTCAGCTCGTCGTGAGCGTCAGCCCGTAGACGGAGAGGATCTCGTTGACCGGCTGGAAGTACGTCGTGCCGCCGGAGGAGCAGTTGCCCGAGCCACCGGAGGTGACGCCCTGGGCCTGGTTGCCCGAGATGGCCGAGCCACCCGAGTCGCCGGGCTCGGCGCAGACCGAGGTGCGGATGAGGCCGCTGACCGAGCCCTCGGCGTAGTTCACCGTGGAGTTGCGGGCCTGGATGGTGCCGCAGTGCCAGCCGGTCGTGGAGCCCGAGCGGCAGATCGACGAGCCGATGGCGGCCTCGCTCGAGCCCCTGACCGCGACGCTGCCGCTGCTGGTCTTGACGGTGCCCGAGACGGCGGTCGAGGTGCGGACGAAGGCGTAGTCGTTGCCCGGGAAGCTCGAGCCGGCGAAGGAGCCGGACACCGAGCCGGAGACCGACGATCCCGTCGTGCCGCAGTGGCCGGCGGTGACGAAGCCGCCGGAGACGGCGAAGCCGATGGAGCAGCGGGCCGAGCCGTTGATGTAGTAGGGGTCACCGCCCTGGGCGAAGGTCTGCGGGACCTGCGAGGTCTTGGCGACCTCGACGGCCGAGCCGGTGACGCCGGCCTTCTTGACGAACGCCTTGGCGGCCGCGACGTCGGTGCCCTGGACGACGACCTTGTTGGCGCGGACGTCGACGTACCACTGCGCGACCTTGGAGGAGGCCTTCGCCTGCGCCTTGTCGAGCTTGGCCTTGGTGGCGTCGAGCTGGTCGGCCGAACGAGTGAGGGTGAGCGGCTGGCCGCCGCCGTCACGGACGGTCGCGGCGGCCTTCTGCGTGGTGACGCCGACGACGAGCTTGCCCGCCTTCGCGTCGAACCACGAGCCCGCGTAGTCGGCGCCGAGACTGCGCTCGAGCGACTTCTCGGTCTTGGCGGCCTTGGTCTCCTGGGCGACGCGCGTCTCGGCCTGGTCGGCGCTCAGGCCGAGGTCGCGCTGCATCGCCTTCTGGACCGCCTTCTCCTGCGCGTCGCCGGTCGGGCTGGCGCTGGCGGCCTGCTGCTGACCCATCGCGGTCGCGAGCACTGCCGCGACGGCCAGGGATCCGAAGACCGTACGTCGAGTCGGTCGAGTTGCCACTGGTCACTCCTTCGTCGTGGCGGCGTCGGGGTTCTCCCGTGTGCCGCCATCCCCCGCGGGACAGACGTCCCGCGCTGTCAGCGAAAGCGAGATCTCACCCCCGCAGCCCCCCCGAGGGGTTGTGAAGAATCTAGTGGCGCCGAGCCCCGGCACGGGCATACCTCATGGGTCATACCCCCAGGATGATGTGACCGCGATCGCCTGTCATTCCAGGGAGGAAGCGGCCTCGACCGGGTGCGCCGCCCACCCGTGGGCGAGGCGTCGCGGCAGCACACGGCCGAACACCGAGCCCGCGAAGTGACCGCCCGCGACGATCGTGCGTCCGTCGTCGTGGGCAGCCAGCAGCGACTCACGGGTGCGCGTGCCGGCAGCGGGGTCGTCGTCGAACAGGAAGCTCCAGGACGTCTCACTGATCTGCACCTGGCTGTGCATGACGTCGCCGACGACCAGCACACGCTCGTCCGTCGACGGATCGGTCACGAGCAGGCTCGTGTGGCCCGGCGTGTGGCCGGGCGTCGCGACCGCGCGGAGTCCCGGCACGATCTCGATCCCCTCGCCGCCGATGGGGTCGACGAGCTCGACGACGTCGGCGAGGGGGTCCTGGACGGCCGCCGGGTGCGGTCCGGTCAGCTCGTCCGTCCCCTTCCAGCGGTCCCACTCGGCGCGCGCGACGACGTGCCGGGCTCCCGCGAACGTCAGACCGGTCACCTCGACCGGAGCCGCGTTCGGCGCGGGCGCCAGGTTCGACGTCCAGCCGACGTGGTCGTGGTGCAGGTGCGTGAAGAAGACCAGGTCGACGTCGTCGGGACCGAGGTCCTCGGCGGCGAGGCTGTCGAGCAGGAGCCCGCCGCGGAAGGTGGCCATGTCGGGGACCTCGAAGTCGACGTCACCGAGACCGAGGTCGACGAGGACCGAGTGGGTCGGCGTGCGGACCAGGAACGAACCGACGCTGACGGGCAGCCGACCGTCCGCGTCGAGGTAGGGCGCGTGGGCACGCCAGCCGTCCGGCCCGCTCAGGGGGAAGAGCGCGACGGGATCGAGGTGGACCTCGCCGTCGGGCAGGAACGTGACGGTGGTGCGGCCGATCGTGACCTGGCTGCGGGGTGCGACGTCGA
The DNA here is from genome assembly GCA_023257515.1 of Aeromicrobium sp. Classification (GTDB taxonomy): domain Bacteria; phylum Actinomycetota; class Actinomycetes; order Propionibacteriales; family Nocardioidaceae; genus Aeromicrobium. The sequence continues at coordinate 1,820 of JALRCA010000065.1, read as the reverse complement.
GCATGATGACTCCTTCGGGGACGTGGTCGGTCCTTCGACGATGGGTCGCCGCGTCACCACCGCGCCAGAACGCACTTGCAAGTGCGGAGCGGGCTCGACCTGGACGCCGCTCCTTACCGTTGGTTAGTATCGGCACATGCCGACGACTCGTGAGCCACGCCCGCGACCCGGCAGTCGGAGGCCGGCACGCGCGAGTCTGGCGGACGGTCACCTCGCCGACGTCTACAGCGCCGCCTGTCCGTCACGCCAGCTGCTGGACCGGCTGGCCGACAAGTGGAGCGTGCTGATCGTCGGTCGCCTCGAGCGCGGCCCCCAGCACTTCGGCGCGCTGCGCGACGGCATCGACGGGATCAGCGAGAAGATGTTGACGCAGACGTTGCGCAGCCTGGAGCACGACGGCCTCGTGCTGCGCCAGGGCACAGCCGGGACGGGCCGCAAGGTCGTCTACTCCTTGACGCCGCTGGGCCGGACGCTGCGCGAACCGATCGCGCTGCTGCGGACGTGGGCCGAGAGCTACGTCGACCAGGTCGAGCGGGCCCGGGCGGAGCACGAGCGCGCCGCCGGTTGAGTCAGACCTGGATGCCGAACTCGGTGTGGTGCTCGAGCCACGACGAGTACACCTCGCTGCGGGCGATGAGGTCACGGTGGGCGTCCTCGACGCTCGCGCGCACGCTGTCGGCGAAGCCGGCGGCGACCGAGTCCGGACGCCAGCCGATCATGTGGATCCAGCGCAGCGGCACGTCCTTGAGCGGGATCGTGACGAGCCCGGGCAGGACACGCGTCGGCTGGCAGAGGGCGACGGCGGTGCCGGACTCGACGAGCTCGATGCAGCTCGCCGCGTCGGCGAGGTAGAGGCTCTGCGGCGTGAATCCCTCGCGGGAGCAGGCCTGGGTGAAGCAGTCCTGGAAGCAGCCGTCGCCGGGGGTGGCGGCCCAGTCGGCCTCCGAGAGGTCGGCGAGCGTGACCTCGGGGCGGTCGGCGAGCACGTGGCCCTCGGGCACCATCACGAAGACGGGATCGATCGAGAACGTGTGCCACTCCAGGCCCGGCTCTCCTGGCGCAGGAGAGCCGTCGCACACGCCGACGACGGCGAAGTCGAGCCTGCCGTCGCCGAGGGAGCCCGCCAGGTCGTCGGCCGACCACGTGGCCGTGGTGCTGATGCTGAGCTGGTCGTGCTGGGCCGAGAGTCGTTTGATGAGCGGGGCGAGGATCGCCGACGTCGACGACCCGAGGGTCAGGTGCTCGGGGGTGCCGCGACTGGCGTCGCTGAGCCGTGACGCATCGTCGAGCAGGCCGGACATCGCCGGGAGCAGGAGGCCGGCGCGCGAGATGACCATCTCGCCGAGGGGCGTGGGCCGGACCCCGCGGTGGTCGCGGTCGAAGAGCGGCCCGCCGAGGGTGCGCTCGATCCGGCTGAGCTGCGCGGTCAGTGCCGGTTGGGCGATGCCGAGCTCGGCGGCGGCCTTGGTGACGCTTCCCGCCTCCGCGATGGTGCACACCACCTTGAGGTGCCGCAGCTCGAGGTCCATCGCCCTGATCCTACCGGCGAGTCGGGCGGTCAGCACGTGTCCGCGGACCCGTTCCGGCGTGGGCTGGATCCCGACTCAGGCGATGGCGGTGCGGCCCTCGAAGGCGCGGCCGAGCGTCATCTCGTCGGCGTACTCGAGGTCGCCGCCGACGGGCAGGCCGCTCGCGAGCTTGCTGATCTTGAGGCCGAGGGTCGACAGCATGCGGATCAGGTAGGTGGCCGTGGCCTCGCCCTCGAGGTTCGGGTCGGTGGCGATGATGACCTCGGTGACCTGACCGTCCTGCAGGCGGCC
>JALRCA010000053.1 GCA_023257515.1 Aeromicrobium sp. | reverse complement strand
CAGAGCTGCTACGTCGACGACGAGAACATGCGCTCGGGCATCGCGCGGGACATGCGCGGGCCCCAGCTGGAGATCAACAAGCGCGCGTCGAAGCTGCTGCACCTGATCAGCGCCCGGCAGCTGCAGGAATCGGCCCCGGGGCGCGAGCTCACGGGCATCCACCAGGCCATGGAGTTCCTGCCGCAGGCGAACCGAGCGGCGCTCGGTGAGGACGTCCCGGACCAGATCCTGGCCACCGACAAGGACGTCGTCATCATCGGCGGTGGCGACACCGGTGCGGACTGCCTCGGCACCTCGATCCGCCAGGGCGCTCGCTCCGTGACGAGCCTCGAGATCATGCCGCAGCCCGGCGAGGAGCGTCCCGAGGCGCAGCCGTGGCCGACGTACCCGATGATCTACCGCGTCGCCTCGGCCCACGAGGAGGGCGGCGAGCGCGTCTACGCCGTCTCGACCAAGGAGTTCGTGGGCGACGACGACGGCAACGTCGCGGGCCTGCGGATCACCGAGGTCGTCATGGAGAACGGGAAGTTCGAGGAGGTTCCGGGCACCGAGAAGGTCATCCCGGCCCAGCTCGTGCTGTTCGCCATGGGCTTCACCGGACCGCAGCAGGAGGGTCTCGTCGAGCAGCTCGGCGTGGACCTGGACGAGCGCGGCAACGTCAAGCGCGACAAGTCGTACATGTCGAGCGTGCCGGGCGTGTTCGTGGCCGGTGACGCCGGTCGTGGCCAGTCGCTCATCGTCTGGGCGATCGCCGAGGGCCGGTCCGCGGCGCACGGCGTCGACGCGTGGCTGACCGGCGAGGCGAGCAACCTGCCGCGCCCCATCAACCCGAACGACCGGCCGCTCACCGTCTGAGCGGAGGGACGCCCGAGGTGACTCGTGAGTAGGCCTCGGGCGTCCCTAGACTGGCCGGGTGCGTAGAGCAAAGATCGTCTGCACCCTCGGACCTGCCGTCGCGACGGGGGAGCGGATCCTGCAGCTGGCCGAGGCCGGCATGGACGTCGCCCGGCTCAACATGAGCCACGGTGAGCAGAGCGACCACGCCGAGAACATCGTCCACGTGCGGGCGGCCGCGGAGCGGACCGGCAAGGCGATCGCGGTCCTCGCGGACCTGCAGGGTCCCAAGATCCGGCTCGGACGCTTCGCCGACGGACCCGTCGACGTCGCGGTCGGTGACCGCTTCACCATCACGGTCGAGGACGTCCCCGGCGGCCAGGACGTCTGCTCCACGACCTACAAGGGTCTGCCGGGCGACGTCTCGCCGGGGGACCAGATCCTCGTCGACGACGGCCGGGTGCGCCTGCGCGCCCTCGAGGTCAGCGCCACCGAGGTCGTCACGACCGTCGAGACCGCCGGCACCTTGAGCAACAACAAGGGCATCAACCTGCCGGGCGTCTCGGTGAGCGTCCCCGCCATGAGCGACAAGGACGTCGACGACCTGCGCTTCGCGCTGCGCCAGGAGGTCGACTTCGTGGCGCTGTCGTTCGTGCGCAACGCCCGCGACGCCGAGGACGTGCGCCGCATCATGCGCGAGGAGGGCGTCGACCGGCCCGTCATCGCCAAGATCGAGAAGCCGCAGGCGGTCGAGAACCTCGACGACATCATGGACGCCTTCGAGGGCTGCGACGGCGTCGTCGTGAACGGCAGCCCGGTGGGCACGGTGCTCTCGTGGCGGTCCGAGCGGCAGGACCTCTCGCTCTACGCCGTCGCCGACCTGATGGAGCAGCGCGGCTGGTTCCTCAACCGCCTCACGGGCACCGGCGGCGGCGAGCCCGGCCTCCACGTGATGGTCTCCCCGGCCCACGCGGGCGTCCTCGACCAGCTCATCCCCGACTTCGTCGACTGCTACGAGCAGGCGGTGAGTACGGGCA
>JALRCA010000040.1 GCA_023257515.1 Aeromicrobium sp. | reverse complement strand
CGCACCGAAGAACGTCTTGACCGGGTGCAGGGCGGCCGCGTCGACCGCGCCGGCCATCCGGCTCGAGGCCGTGGACGCCTGGTGGTAGGCCCGGCCGAGCCGCGTGAGGGAGTCGAGCAGGACGACGACGTCGTGACCCAGCTCGACCAGACGCTTCGCACGCTCGATGGCCAGCTCGGCCACCGTCGTGTGGTCGGCGGCCGGTCGGTCGAAGGTCGAGGCGATGACCTCGCCCTGCACGGTCCGCTGGAAGTCGGTGACCTCCTCGGGACGCTCGTCGACGAGCACGATCATGAGGTGGCACTCGGGGTTGTTCGCCGTGATGGCGTTGGCGATCTTCTGCATGACCATCGTCTTGCCCGCCTTGGGCGGCGAGACGATGAGGCCGCGCTGACCCTTGCCGATGGGGGAGACGAGGTCGATCACCCGGCTCGTCAGGTCGCTCGAGGCGCCCTCGAGGCGCAGTCGCTCCGACGGGTAGAGCGGCGTGAGCTTGCCGAACTCGACACGGTGCGACGCCTCGTCGGCGGGCGCACCGTTGACGGCGTCGACCCGCACCATCGGGTTGAACTTCTCCTTGCGCTCGCCCTCTCGGGGCTGGCGCACCTGCCCGGCGACGGCGTCGCCGCGTCGGAGCCCGAGCTTGCGGACCATCGACAGCGACACGTAGACGTCGTTCTCGCTCGGCAGGTAGCCGGTCGTGCGCACGAACGCGTAGTTGTCGAGGATGTCGAGGATGCCCGCGGCCGGCACCAGGACGTCGTCCTCGGTGTAGGTCGGCTCGCCCTCGGGACCGCGGGTGCCACGGCCGCGACCACGGCGGTTGCGACGACGGCCGGTGCCCTCGTCGTCGCCGTCGTTGTTCCGGTCGTCGTTGCGACCGCGGTTGTCGTTGTTGCCGCGGTTGTCGTCGTTCTTGCCGCGGTTGTCGTTGTTCCCTCGATTGGCGCCGTCGTTGTTCTTCTGACGGTTCTCGGCGTTCGTGTTCTTGCCACGATTGTTGCCGCCACCGTCGTTGTTCTTCTGACGGTTGTCGTTGCGCTGGCCGCGGTCGCCGTTCTTGTCGTTCTGGCCCTTGTCGTTCTGGCCCTTGTCGGCCTGCGGCGACTCGTCCTGCTGGGGGGCGGCCTGCTGCGACTCGTCGACCTGCTGGGGCTGCTCCTTCGCCGCCTGGGCCTTGCCACGACCGCCACGCTTGGCGGGCTGGTCGTCCTTCGGCGCGTCGACGGGGAGCTCGGTCGGCGCGTCGGCGGGGGCCGCGGCCTTGGAGGCGGGCGCCGTCTTGGGCGTCTCGCCGCGGGCGGCCTTGATCGCGTCGATCAGCTCGCCCTTGCGCATCTTGGCGGTGTTGCCGATGCCGAGCTCGGAGGCGATCTCCTGGAGCTCGGCGAGAACCTTGCCGCCCAGGGCGCCACCGCGCTTGCGGGGCGGGGCCGATGCTGCTTCGGCAGCCGGCTGGGGCGAGGTCGTGGGGGTCTCGGTCACGTGGTGTCCTCACGTCGGTGTGCCGCGCAGACCTGTCCTGTCAGGACGGGTGCGGCATCACCGATACGGGTCGGCCCGCGCAGAATCACGGGCTTTTGTCGGGTTGATTGCCGGGGAGATGGACTCGACTCCGGCGTCGCCACTGTAGCACTCACGCGGTGCGCCGAGGCCCGCGACGTGCCGGGGTCAGGGTGTGACGACGTGGGCGCCGTCGGCGCTGACCGGCAGCTCGAGGACACGCCAGCCGGCGGGCACGCGGTCGGCGATGCCCTCGGCGAACGCCAGGACCGTGGGTCCCGCGCCCGAGATGACGGCCGGCACGCCCTCGACGCGCAACGACCGGAGCAGCTTGTGCGACTCGGGCATCGCCGGGGCCCGGAACGTCTGGTGCAGCAGGTCGTCGGTGCCCGAGACGAGCCGCTCCGGCGCGGCCAGCAACGCGGCCACGAGCAGGGCGGCACGTCCTGCGTTGGCTGCGGCGTCGCGGTGGCTGACCGTGGCGGGCAGCAGACCCCGCGCCTCCTCGGTCGAGACCGGCGTCGGCGGGACGAAGACGGTGACGTCGCGCTCCACGTCGAGCCGCACGACCTCGGCTGCCGCTCCCTCGATCCAGGCGATCGTGAATCCGCCGAACAGCGCAGCCGCGACGTTGTCGGGGTGTCCCTCGAGATCGTTGGCGAGCTGGAACGCGGCGGCGTCGTCGAGCAGCTCGGTGCCGTGCTCGACGAGCGCACGCGCCAGGACGATGCCCCCGACGATCGCGGCCGACGACGAGCCGAGCCCGCGCGCGTGCGGCACCACGTTGCGGCACGTGAGCCGCAGGGCCGGGCGCGGCGTGCCCATCAGGTCGAACGCGGCGTCCATCGCCCGCACCACGAGGTGGGACTCGTCGAGCGGCACGCTGCCCGCCCCCTCGCCGGTCACGACGACCTCGAGGTGGCCCTCGGGTCCGTCGAGCAGGTCGGCGTCGAGCTCGTCGTAGAGGCCGAGGGCCAGGCCCAGGGTGTCGAAGCCGGGACCGAGGTTGGCGCTGGAGGCCGGGACGCGGACGGTGGTCATGCCAGACCGGCGGCCGCGGCAGCCGCGTGCACGTCGACGTCGATGACGGTCGGCGAGATCGTGCCACGCGCGGCGAGCGGGGTGTCGACGTCCTTCAGACCGTGCCCCGTGACCGTGATCGTGATCGTGAGTCCGGCCGGGACCTGACCCACCCGTGCCGCCTCGAGCAGTCCCGCGACGCCGGCGGCCGACGCGGGCTCGACGAAGACGCCCTCGCGCGCACCGAGCTCGCGCTGTGCCGACAGGATCTGCTCGTCCGTCACGAGGTCGATGCGACCGCCGGACTCGTCGCGGGCGTTCTCGGCGAGCGTCCACGACGCGGGGTTGCCGATGCGGATGGCGGTGGCGACGGTGTCGGGCTCGCGGACGATCTCACCGCGCACGATCGGCGCCGCCCCCTCGGCCTGGAAGCCCCACACCTGCGGCGTCGACGTCGCAGGTCCGTCCTTCGCGTACTCGACGAAGCCCTTCCAGTAGGCGCTGATGTTGCCGGCGTTGCCGACCGGGAGCACGTGGACGTCGGGCGCCCGGCCCAGCACGTCGACGATCTCGAACGCGGCGGTCTTCTGGCCCTCGAGCCGCACCGGGTTGACGGAGTTGACGAGCGCGACCGAGGCCGCACCATTTCCGAAGCCCTTCAAATCGGCCTCCACCAGATTCATCTGCGGCGTGCCAATGAAGCTTGCCACGAAAACATTGGCGGGCTTGGCGAAGACTTCATGCGGCGTTCCGACCTG
>JALRCA010000023.1 GCA_023257515.1 Aeromicrobium sp. | reverse complement strand
GTCGACCTGTTCGTCATCCGTGGCACGACCGTCTCGGCCGAGCACGTGTCGAGCCAGACCGAGCCGCTGAACCTCAAGCAGTTCATCTACGAGCTCGACGTCCCGGTCGTGGTCGGCGGCTGCGCCACCTACCAGGCCGCGCTGCACCTGATGCGCACCGGCGCGGCCGGCGTGCTCGTCGGCTTCGGCGGCGGAGCGGCGCACACGACCCGCTCCGTGCTCGGCATCGCCGTCCCGATGGCCAGCGCCGTCGCCGACGTCGCGGCCGCGCGGCGTGACTACCTCGACGAGTCCGGAGGCCGCTACGTGCACGTGATCGCCGACGGGTCGATCGGCCGCAGCGGCGACATCGCGAAGGCCGTCGCGTGCGGTGCCGACGCCGTCATGATCGGCTCGCCGTTCGCCCGCGCCACCGAGGCGCCCGGACGCGGGTTCCACTGGGGCGCCGAGGCGTGGCACGCCGACCTGCCCCGCGGTGAGCGGGTCGACATCGGCACCGTCGGCAGCCTCGAGTCCGTCCTGTTCGGCCCTTCGTCCGTCCCCGACGGCACGATGAACCTGATCGGCGCCCTGCGGCGCGCGATGGCCACGACCGGCTACACCGAGCTCAAGGAGTTCCAGCGGGTCGAGGTCGTCGTGGCATGACCGAGCCCTACCCGCTCGTCCCTTCCTACCCGCCACCACCGAGCCAGCAGCCGGCTCGGCCACGGACGAGCGGGGCGGACCTGGCGGTCTCTTGGCTGGTGTGGGCCCTGCTGGCGCTGTTCGACGCCGTCGTCGCGCTGGTCATGCTGTTCGCCGGCTTCGTCACCGGGCTCTCGTGCGCGAGCGACAGCTCGTACGGACAGGTCTGCACGGGCGCCCACGGGGACGTCCTCTGGGTCACCGGCATCGCCCTGTGGGTCCTGATGTTCGTCGCGACGTTCGGCGGGATGACGATGATGATCGTCCAGACGGTCCGGGGCGGGCGGGTCTGGCCGTGGTCGGTCGCGGCGCTCGTGACCGTGGTGATCGCGACGGCCGCCTGGTTCGGCTACCTGTTCGCCGTGTCGTGAGCGCGCCGAGGCCACCTCGTCCGGACGACCGGGTCGTCGCCTGGACGCTGCTCGGTGTGCATGCTGTCGCCGTGCTGGTCACCGGCTTCTGGGCGCCGGCGTCGTTCCTGTGGACCGACATCACCACCGAGCGCGCGGTCCCGATCATCGTCGGGTTCTGGATCACGTCGGTCCTGCTGGTGACCGTCGCCGTCGTCGTGGTCGTGCTGCTGATGCGGCGGGGGCGGCTCGCCTGGCCGTGGGCTGCCGTGGCGCTGGCCCTGCAGCTGGCGCTGTCTGTGGCCGTCGAGTGTGTCGGGTCCTCCGGGACGCCGACGATCTGAGTCCTGGAGCGCGCCGCCACGCTTCCCGGGCGGTGTGACGTCGGCCTGGATGCTCGGGTCGTTGCGTGCCAGGACCGGAGGTGACCTAGCATGGTGAGGCTTGCCTCACCGTGGGGAGCCTCAGTCCTCGAAGGAACCTGCATGAACCGCACGCCTCGCCGCCTGCTGGCCGTCACGTCCGTGGCCGCGCTGTCCGCCCTCGTCCTGACCGCGTGCGCGGACGAGCCCGAGGCCAAGGACGGCACGGTCGCCGTCAACGCCTCCGACTCCTCGTGCGAGGTGTCGGCGACGGACCTCAAGGCCGGGCCCACGACGTTCAAGGTCAGCAACAAGGGCTCGCGCGTCACCGAGTTCTACGTCTACGCCGAGGGTGACCGCATCATGGGCGAGGTCGAGAACATCGGTCCGGGTCTGACCCGCAACCTCGTGGTCGACCTGACCAAGGGCAGCTACGAGGGCGCGTGCAAGCCCGGCATGGTCGGCGACGGCATCCGCCAGGACCTGAAGGTCACCGGCAAGGCCGCGCAGCCGTTGTCGGACTCCCAGGAGCTCAAGGCCGCCGCCGACAGCTACGAGCGCTACGTCGCGAGCCAGACCGGTGCCCTGATCGACAAGACCACGGAGTTCGTCGACGCGGTCAAGGCCGGCAAGGTCGACGAGGCCAAGGAGCTGTTCCCGGTCGCGCGCACCTACTGGGAGCGCATCGAGCCCGTCGCCGAGATCTTCGGCGACCTCGACCCGATCACCGACGGTCGCGAGCCCGACGCGAAGGCCGAGAAGCGCGACTTCACCGGCTGGCACCGCATCGAGAAGCAGCTGTGGGTCGCCGGCAACACCGAGGGCATGGACCCGTACGCCGACCAGCTGCTCGCGAACATCAAGAAGGTCGTCGCGCTCAGCAAGGAGAAGCCGCTGACCGCGCTCCAGCTCGCCCAGGGATCGAAGGGTCTGCTCGACGAGGTCGCCACCGGCAAGATCACCGGCGAGGAGGACGAGTTCAGCCACACCGACCTGTGGGACTTCAAGGCCAACATCGAGGGATCCCAGGCCGCGATCGCCTCGCTGCGCCCGGTGCTGGAGGACCAGGACCCCGCGCTCGTCAAGCAGCTCGACCAGCGGTTCAAGGCCCTCGACACCGAGCTCGACCAGTACCAGAAGAAGGACGGGTCGTGGACGTTCTACGACGACCTGACCAAGGCCCAGGTCAAGAAGCTCTCCGACGCCGTCGCGGCCCTGAGCGAGCCGATCAGCCAGGTCGCGTCCGTCGTGGCCAGGTCCGCATGACCGGCGGTGCCCCCAGGGGCGTCGTGCGACCCTGGTCGTCGTGAACGACGAGCAGACGCCTCGGCCCGGGCTATCGCGCCGCCGGCTGCTCGGGGCGGCCGGCCTGGGCGCGGTCGTGGCGGGCGCCGCCGGAGCGGGCGCG
>JALRCA010000210.1 GCA_023257515.1 Aeromicrobium sp. | reverse complement strand
GGCGGTGGGCTCGTGCCGCACGTCGATGATGGGCATCGGATCGGCCGCGGTGACGGCGGCGTCGTACATGGGGAACACGTGGGCGCCCGAGAGCGTGAACATGGCCTGCACGCCGTGGGCGCGGGCCACCTCGAGCGCGTGGACTCCACCATGGGCAGTGGGGGCGGAGCTCTCGCCGTCGGCGTCAGGGGTGGCCGCGGACTCGTCGGTCTGTGACATGGCTCGCACGCTACTGCACGGCGGTGTCGTTGTCCGGTGGGCCGTCGGGGGCGTCGAGGGGGCGGGCGCGGGTGGTCTGCCGGTACAGCCAGGGGCTCTCGCCGCGGATCTGGTCGAGGACGGCGAGGAGGAGGTCGGCGCGGTGGGCGGGCTGCTCCGCGAACAGCTCGGCGTCGCCCCGGAGGTCGGCGCGCCCCTGCACGCCGAGTGCGAGCTGCAGGTGCAGGGCGCGCAGGAAGGACGACGTGTTCTTGGCGGTCGGCGACGGCCACTCGTCGTCGAGGTGGCCGCGGGTGCGCGGGGCGCGGACGCCGGCACCGAGGCGGGCGAGCCAGGGCTCGACGATGCTCGGGTCGAGCGCGTTGCGGTGCAGCGCGGTCATGACCGCGTACGCCAGGCGGTCGTCCTCCCCGTGGCGCCAGACGTAGGAGGTGGGGGTGAGCACGCGGTCGGCGATCACGTCGAGCAGCACGGTCAGCTCGAGCCGCCCGAAGTGGCGCGACCTCGCGAGGGCCCCGAGCAGGTCGGCGCCGTGCGAGATCGCGTTGGCGAAGCCCTGTTCGGGGAGCCAGCCGCGGTGGTCCTGCTCGCGGACGTACCAGCTCGTGGCGTGGTCACCCCACTCCAGCACGGACTCCGGCGACATGAGGTGCACGTTGTTGTCGCGTCCGACGATCTCGGCCAGCATGAGCGCGCTGTACGAGCGACGCAGGACCGAGGTGTCGCGGTCGTGACCCAGCCCGAAGCGCAGACCCGGCAGGATCCCGGCGCCCAGCCCGGCGAGGAGGTCGTCGTAGACGCCGTCGGCCACCCACGTCGTGAGCAGGGGGTAGGCCAGGTCCTCGCGCAGACGGGGGTTCGGGTGCCCCAGCATCTCGACGAGCTCGACCGTCGACTCATCGAGCGACCGGTCGCTCGGGACGTGCCGCCCGGTCTGCATCACTGCTTGCCAGTACGCCTCGGACATCGCCTCCATCGTGCCAGACGGCTCGCGCGGGTCCGACGGGCCGATGCGACCGTAGGGTGTCCTCGTGCCCTCGCTCGACGACATCGCCCGGTCCCAGACCGCGTTGTCGGACGAGGACCTCTCGTGGCTGCACGCGCTCGTGCAGGACTGGCAGCTCGTCGCCGACCTGTCGTTCGCCGACCTCGTGCTCTGGCTGCCCGACGCCGAGGCGCGTGGACGCTGGGCCGCGGCCCAGATCCGGCCCACGACGGGACAGACGACGCTGCTCGAGGACGTCGTCGGCTCCTTCGTGCCCACGGGCGAGGCGACGGCGTTCGAGCGGGCGCTGGCCACGGGCGACGTCGTCGAGGAGCCTCCGGGCGAGGCCGATCGGGTCCAGCTCGTGCCTCTGCTGCGGCGCCGGCCGGGGTCCTCGACGGCCCACGTCGTCGCGGTCGTCGAGTCGCGCACGCCCTCGGTCGGGCTGCGCGCCGCCAGCCGGCTCGAGACCGCCTACCGCCAGAGCGCGAGCGACCTGGTCGAGATGATCCGCCACGGTGAGTTCCCGGTGCCGGGGGAGCGGACCGAGCTCGCGGACTCACTGCGGGTCGGCGACGGCTTCGTCCGCACGGACTCGCGCGGCACGGTGCAGTTCGCGAGCCCCAACGCGATGTCGGCGTTCCGGCGTCTCGGCTGGTCGGCCGACCTGGTCGGCGCTGACCTGGCCGAGGTCACGCGCGGGCTCCTTGCGCGTCGGCCGACGGACGGCGAGGCCTCGCTCCTGCTCGGCGGTGCCGAGGCGGGTGAGGCCGATGTCGAGAACGACGCCGCATCGCTGCGCGTGCGGGTGATCCCCCTGCGCAGCCACGGTCGGTCGGCGGGCGCGATCGTGCTCCTGCGAGACGTCACCGAGCTCAGGCTGCGGGAGCGTCAGCTCGTCTCCAAGGAGGCGACGATCCGCGAGATCCACCACCGGGTCAAGAACAACCTGCAGACCGTGGCGGCCTTGCTGCGGCTGCAGTCGCGACGGGTCCGTGCACCCGAGGCCCGCGAGGCGCTGGAGGAGGCCGTGCGGCGCGTCGGGTCGATCGCGCTGGTGCACGAGACGCTGAGTCGTTCGTTCGACGAGACCGTCGACTTCGACGAGATCGCCGACCGGCTCCTGCGCACCGTGCTCGAGGTCGCGGCCCCGGGTGCGCGCGGGCAGCGGATCGGTTCGTTCGGTCCCGTACCGGGCGAGGTCGCCACGCCGCTGGCCATGGTCCTGACCGAGCTCATCCAGAATGCGGCCGAGCACGCGTTCGACGGACCGGGTGGACGCGTGACGCTCGCGACGAACCGGATCCGGGACCGCCTCCGACTGCGGGTCAGCGACGACGGGCGGGGCCTGCCGGCCGACTTCGACCCCGACGGGAGCCTCGGCCTCTCGATCGTGCGCACGCTCGTCGAGGCCGAGCTCGGTGGGACGCTGGCCTTCGAGCGGCCGACCCTCGGTGGCACGAGCGTCACCATCACGTTGGGCCTGTGAGCCGGTCCCTGACGAACGAGAACCCCGCACCACGTGGTGCGGGGTTCGGCGTTCGAGGTGCTGATCCGAGGGATCAGGCGGTGCGGATCCGCGCTCGGGCACTGCGACGCTTCAGCGCGCGGCGCTCGTCCTCGCTCATACCTCCCCAGACGCCATGATCCTGACCGGACTCCAGCGCCCACTGCAGGCACTGCTCCCGGACGTCACAACGACGACAGACGACCTTCGCCTCCTCGATCTGCATGATCGCGGGGCCGGTGTTGCCGATGGGGAAGAAGAGCTCGGGATCCTCGTCCAGGCATGCGCTCCGATGGCGCCAGTCCATGACGATGCTCCTTCCCTATGAGTGATGCTCGACCCGCCACGGTGGAACCAGGGCGGGGAGCGTCGTGTAACGCTGCCGTAACCTGAGCCGAGGCGCTGTCACCCATCGTCCCAACACGGATGGTCCAACACAAGGGTTTGCGCTCGGCGCGCTCCTGTCGATTCGGTCACACGCGTCACACCGGTCTCCTGAGGCGCGGCTACGCTGGCCGGGTGCCCGAGGACCCCGACGACCCTGACCACCGCAGGTCGGCTCGGCCCACCGGTGCGGCGCGCGCCCTGCTGCTCGGCGCCGCGTCGATCGTCGGTCTGGAAGCCGCGGCCCTGGCGACCCTGGCGGTCCTCGACCTCGCGGACCTGACGCCCGGTCGCACGGGTGTCGGCATCGGGGTCGCGATCATGCTCCTGGCCTACGCGGTCGCCCTCTCGGTCGCGGCGCTGAAGGTCGTGGGCGGCAGCCTCGCGGCCCGGAGCCCGCTCGTCGTCGCGCAGCTGCTGCAGGCGCTGCTGGCGTGGAACTTCCGTGACGACTCCTGGTGGATCCCGGCGGCACTCGCCGGTTCGGCCGCCGCATGCCTGCTGTGCCTGCTCGCGCCGCCGGTCAACGAGGCCCTCGGGGCACGCGATCTGCCCCCTGACCAGGTGTGAGAGACTGAGCGACGGGCACAACCCTTCCCCTCGGGGCCGTCAGCCGGCCCCCTGCGGCACCAGCCGCACTGCGACCCGATCGGTCCGCAGACCGACGGACGAACAACACCCCCGAGACAGATGGTTGCCACCGACATCGACGTTCAGCTCGAGTCCCCAGATCCCGACGACCCCGTCTTCGCGCTGCACCGCGGCGGCAAGATGGAGGTCGCCGCGACGGTTCCGTTGCGCGACGCGCACGACCTGTCGCTGTCCTACACGCCCGGCGTCGCCCGGGTGTGCGAGGCGATCGCCGCCGATCCCGAGACCGCCCACGAGTACACGTGGGTCTCGAACACCGTCGCCGTCGTGACCGACGGCACCGCGGTGCTCGGTCTCGGCGACATCGGCCCCTCCGCCGCGATGCCGGTCATGGAGGGCAAGGCGGTCCTGTTCAAGCAGTTCGGCGGTGTCGATGCGATCCCGGTCGCCCTCGACACCACCGACGTCGACGAGATCGTCGAGACCGTCGTGCGGCTCGCGCCGACGTTCGGCGGCATCAACCTCGAGGACATCTCGAGCCCGCGCTGCTTCGAGATCGAGCGCCGGCTCATCGACGCCCTCGACATCCCGGTCTTCCACGACGACCAGCACGGCACCGCCGTCGTGGTCCTCGCAGCGCTCATCAACGCGGTGCGCCTGACCGACCGGGACATGGAGGACCTGCGCGTCGTGATCTCCGGGGCCGGTGCGGCCGGCGTCGCGATCACGCAGATCCTGCGCTCCGCCGGCGTGCGTCGCATCAGCGTCGTCGACCGTGCGGGCGTCATCCACACCGGTCGCGACGACCTCAACGAGGTCAAGCGGCTGCTGGCTGAGCAGACCGCCGATTGGGCCCGTCCGGGCTCGATCGACGACGCCCTGGTCGGGGCGGACGTCCTCGTGGGCGTCTCCGGCGGCACGATCGCCGAGTCCGCGGTCGCCACGATGGCCGACGACGCGATCGTGTTCGCGCTCGCGAACCCCAACCCCGAGGTGCACCCCGACGTCGCGTCGCGGCACGCCGCGGTGGTCGCCACGGGTCGCTCGGACTTCGCGAACCAGATCAACAACGTGCTCGTGTTCCCCGGCATCTTCCGCGGGGCGCTCGACGTCCGGGCGACCGAGATCTCGGAGTCGATGAAGATCGCTGCGGCCCGGGCCGTGGCCGACCTCGTCGGCGACGACCTCGCGGCGTCCTACGTCATCCCGTCGCCGTTCGACGCCCGGGTCGCACCGGCCGTCGCCCGCGCCGTCACCGAGACGGCGCGCCGCGAGGGCCTCGCGCGCCGACCGTACTGAGTCCGACAACCCCTCGACGAGGAGCCGCATGTTCGCCGTCTACGCCGGTCAGATCAATCCCGACGACCCCCTGAGCGGACTCGTCGTGGGGGAGCAGCCCGAGCCGGAGGTACCGGACGGCTGGACGACGGTGACGGTCCAGGCCGCCTCGATCAACCACCACGACGTGTGGAGCCTGCGGGGCGTCGGCCTGCGCGAGGATTCGCTGCCGATGGTCCTCGGCTGCGACGCGGCAGGACTCGACGAGGACGGCAACGAGGTCATCGTCCACGCGGTCATCAACGACCCCGACTGGCGTGGCGACGACACGCTCGACCCGCGGCGGTCGCTGCTGTCGGAGAAGCACCCCGGCACCTTCGCCGAGAAGGTCGCGGTGCCGCGTCGCAACGTCGTCCCGAAGCCCGAGGGTCTGTCGATGGTCGAGGCCGCGTGCCTGCCGACCGCGTGGCTCACGGCCTACCGGATGCTGTTCACGCAGTCGGACCTCAGGCAGGGTGACACGGTCCTGGTCCAGGGCGCCGGCGGCGGTGTGGCGACAGCGCTCATCACCTTGGCGCGCGCGGCGGGCCTGCGCGTCTTCGCCACCAGTCGCGACGAGGACAAGCGGGCTCGGGCGCTCGAGATCGGCGCGCACGAGGTGTTCGAGTCCGGCGCCCGGCTGCCGGTCAAGGTCGACGCGGTCATGGAGACCGTGGGTGCGGCCACGTGGTCGCACTCGGTGCGCTCGATGCGTCCCGGCGGCACGATCGTCATCACCGGCGCCACGTCGGGCGACGCGTCGCCGGCCGAGCTGACCCGCATCTTCTTCCAGCAGATGCGGGTCCACGGCTCGACGATGGGCACGCGCGACGAGCTGCACCGACTGGCGCAGTTCCTCGACGTCACCGGCACCAAGCCGCTCATCGACCGCGTCCTGCCGATGGAGCAGGCCGCCGAGGGTCTGCAGGCGGTCGTCGACGGCTCGGTCTTCGGCAAGATCATCCTCACCCGCTGACCCAGCCGAGATGTGCGGCCTCATGCACCGTTTCACGACGCGAAACGGTGCATGGGCACGCACATCTCGGCTCAATCGTCGGCGAGGGTGTGGCGCACCAGCGTGAGGCTCGAGCGGAACGACAGCGCAGCCTCCGGCTCGTCGAGGCAGTAGAAGCCGGCGGAGTCGAAGCGGGCGTTCAGGACCGCGAGGAACGACTCCCCGTGGCTCATCGCGTGGAAGTCGGGATCTCGGCTGGACCCGTGCCCGTCCATGTAGGTGAACCAACCGTGCATCGTCTCGGCCCGCAGGAAGAAGCCCCACCGGCCGGAGCCCAGACCGCGCTGCAGCACGAGGGCACGGTGCAGGGACGACTCCGTCCCGCGCGTCTCGTGCCGTCCGAACGCCGTACCTCCCTCGGGGGAGAGTCCGTAGGCCATGGCGATCGCCTCGACGAGGGTCGACTTCCCCGAGCCGTTCTCGCCGACCAGGAACGTCACGCCCCCACCCTGACCCAGATGTGCACCCTCACGCACCGTTCCTCACGAAGGAACGGTGCATGGTGGCGCGAATCTCGCGTCAGTCGTCGTCGTCGAGACGAGCGAGCCAGGTGGCAAGGCGTTCGACCGGGACCTCGAAGTCGGGGTTCAGGTCGACGAACTCGACGAGCCGGTCGGCCAGCCAGGTGAACGAGATCTCCTCGTCACCCCGGCGGGCCGCCAGCTCCTCGATGCCGCGGTCGGTGAAGTACATCGGACTCAGGCGAAGGCCGCAGCCATGAGCTCGCGCGCCTCCTCGTCGTGGCGGTGCTTGGAGCCGACCGACGGGGCGGCGGACTCCGGACGCGACACGACGTCCAGACGCAGGTCGAGCTCCTGCGGCAGGTGGAAGCCCAGGTGCGGCCACGGACCCTGGTTGGCCGGCTCGTCCTGGACCCACCGCACCTCGCGCAGGTTCGAGAACGCGCCGAGCACGCTCTTGATCTCCTGGACCGGACGCGGGTAGAGCTGCTCGACCCGGACGATCGCGGTGCGCGTGTCCTCACGCTTGGTGCGCTCGTCGAGCAGGTCGTGCGCGACCCGGCCCGAGGCGAGCAGCACTCGCTCCACCTGGTTCGCCTCGACACCGTCGTCGCCGATCACCGGACGGAACTCGCCGGAGGTGAAGTCGCCGGGCTGCGACGCAGCGCTCTTGCGACGCAGCAGCTGCTTGGGCGTGAACACGATGAGCGGACGGTGCTGGCGCTGCAGTGCGTGGCGACGCAGCAGGTGGAAGTACGACGCGGATGTCGACGGTTGCGCGATCGTCATCTGGCCCTCGGCCGCCAGCGTGAGGAACCGCTCGATGCGGGCCGAGGAGTGGTCCGGCCCCTGGCCCTCGTACCCGTGGGGCAGGAGCAGCACGACGCCGGACTTCTGGCCCCACTTCGCCTCGCCGGCCGAGATGTACTCGTCGATGACGGACTGCGCGCCGTTGACGAAGTCGCCGAACTGCGCCTCCCACATCGTGAGGGCCTCCGGACGCGCCACCGAGTAGCCGTACTCGAAGCCGAGCGCGGCGTACTCGCTCAGCAGCGAGTCGTAGACGTAGAACGTGGCCTGGTCGTCGCCGACGTGCGACAGCGGGGTCCACTCCGAACCGTTCTCGCGGTCGATGATCGTGGCGAAGCGCGACGAGAACGTGCCGCGACGCGAGTCCTGTCCGGCGAGCCGCACGGGACGACCGTCGAGCAGGAGCGAGCCCATCGCCAGGATCTCGCCCGTGCCCCAGTCGATGGGGCCGGTCTCGATCGAGGCGGCGCGACGCTGCAGCTGCGGCAGGACCTTCGGGTGCACCGTGAACGCCTCGGGGACGTTGGTGTACGAGGCCGAGATGGCCTTCATCGTCTCGGGCGTGATCGCAGTGACGACCTCGTCGAGCTCGGGCTTGACGGGGTACTCCGGCGTCCGGGTGTAGTCCGGGTCGTCGGCCGCCTCCTTGACCTCGGCGAAGTTCTTCTCGAGCTGCGCCTGGTAGTCGGCGAGCGCCGCCTCGGCCTCCTCGATCGTGATGTCGCCGCGACCCACGAGCGCCTCGGTGTACAGCTTGCGCACCGACTTCTTGGCGTTGATCGTGTCGTACATGAGCGGCTGCGTGAAGCTCGGGTCGTCGCCCTCGTTGTGGCCGCGACGGCGGTAGCAGACCAGGTCGATGACGACGTCCTTGTGGAACGTCTTGCGGTACTTGTAGGCCAGGTCGGCCACGCGGATGCAGGCCTCCGGGTCGTCGCCGTTGACGTGGAAGATCGGCGCCTGGACCATGCGGGCGACATCGGTGCAGTACGTCGAGGACCGCGACGAGGACGGCGAGGTCGTGAAGCCGACCTGGTTGTTGACGATCACGTGGATCGTGCCGCCGGTGCGGTAGCCGCGCAGCTGGGACAGGTTGAGCGTCTCGGCGACGACACCCTGACCGGCGAACGCCGCGTCACCGTGGACCAGGACCGGCAGGACCGGGAACTCCTCGCCGCGGTTGAGCTCGTCCTGCTTGGCGCGGGTGATGCCCTCGAGGACCGGGTCGACGACCTCGAGGTGCGAGGGGTTGGCGGCCACGGAGACCTTGATCGTGTCGCCGTGCTCGCTCGTGAACTCACCCTCGACGCCCAGGTGGTACTTGACGTCGCCGGAGCCCTGGACCGTGCGCGGGTCGATGTTGCCCTCGAACTCGCGGAACACCTGGCCGGGGCTCTTGCCGGCGATGTTGACGAGCACGTTGAGGCGGCCGCGGTGGGCCATGCCGATGCAGACCTCCTCGAGGCCGTCGGCCGCTGCCTCCTCGGCGATCTCGTCGAGCAGCGGGATGGTGGTCTCGCCGCCCTCGAGGCTGAAGCGCTTCTGACCGACGAACTTGGTCTGGAGGAACGTCTCGAACGCCTCGGCCTGGTTCAGCTTCAGCAGGATGCGCAGCTGTTCCTCACGCGGTGGCTTGGTGTGGCCGATCTCGATGTGCTCCTGGAGCCACTGCCGCTCGGCGGGGTCCTGGATGTACATGTACTCCAGGCCGATCGTGCGGCAGTAGGAGTCGCGCAGGACCCCCAGGATCTCGCGCAGCTTCATGAAGCGCTTGCCGGACTGGTTCGCGAACGAGCCGGTGGCGAACTCGCGGTCGAGGTCCCACAGGGTCAGTCCGTGCTGGGCGACGTCGAGGTCGGGGTGGCTGCGCTGGCGGTACTCCAACGGGTTCGTGTCGGCCATGAGGTGGCCGCGCACCCGGAACGCGTGGATGAGCTCGAGCACGCGTGCCTGACGGTGCACCTCGTCGTCGTGGTTGACCGCGATGTCCTGGGCCCACCGGATGGGCTCGTAGGGGATCCGCAGCTCCTGGAAGATGTGGTCGTAGAACCCGTCCTCGCCGAGCAGGAGGCTGTGGATCCGCCGCAGGAACTCACCCGACTGCGCGCCCTGGATGACGCGGTGGTCGTAGGTCGAGGTGAGCGTCATCATCTTGGAGATCGCCAGCTGGGCGATCGTGTGGTCCGACGCACCCTGGAACTCCGGCGGGTACTCCATCGAGCCGACGCCGACGATGACGCCCTGGCCCTTCATGAGGCGCGGCACCGAGTGGTTGGTGCCGATGCCGCCGGGGTTGGTGAGGCTCGCGGTGGTGCCGACGAAGTCGGAGACCTCCAGCTTGCCGTCGCGGGCCTTCTTGACCATGGCCTCGTAGGCCTGCCAGAACGCGGCGAAGCCCATCGTCTCGGCGGCCTTGATCGAGGGCACCATGAGCTGGCGCGTGCCGTCGGGCTTCTGCAGGTCGATCGCGAGCCCGAAGTTGACGTGCTCGGGCTTGAGCTGGACCGGCTTGCCCTTCTCGTCGGTGTCGAACCCGGTGTTCATCTCGGGCATCGCCGCGAGGGCCTTGACGACCGCGTAGCCGATGATGTGGGTGAACGAGACCTTGCCGCCGCGCGCACGGGCGAGGTGGTTGTTGATGACGATGCGGTTGTCGAAGAGCAGCTTGACCGGCACGGACCGCACGCTGGTGGCGGTCGGGACGGTCAGGCTCTCGTCCATGTTGGCCGCCGTGCGGGCGGGTGCACCACGCAGCGTGACGCGCTCGACCTCTCCGGGGCCCGACGCCGGGGCCGCCGCGCTCTTCGGCTCGGCCTTCTTCGGCTCCGGCTTCGTGGACTCGGCCTTCTTGGATCCCGGCTTCGCGGCCTCTGGCTTCTTGGGCTGCGGCTTCGCGGGCTCGGCCTTCGCGGCGGGCTCGGGCCGGCTCGGCGCGGCCTTGCTCGGCGCGGCCTTGCTCGGCTCAGGCCGGGCGGCCGGGGCCGACCGCTGGGGAGCGGCGGCGGGCTTCGTGGCCGTGGGAGCCGCACTCGCCGTCGCGGCGGTGCCGTTCACGCTCGCGCCGCCCGGACTGCCGTTCTTCTCGAAGAACGCGGCCCACGAGGCGTCGACCGACGACCTGTCCTCCTGGTAGCGGTCGTACATCTCCTCGACCAGCCACTGGTTGGTGCCGAAGTCGGGGGTGGAGGATTCGTGGGAGGACTCGGCCACGGCCTGGATCGCCTCTTCCGTTCATGCGCGCGGTGTCAGGGGGAACTGTGGTCAAGCCTAGCGCGACGGCATGAACCGTGGACGGCTGGTTCGACCGCGCGTTCTCGGCATCGGGACGCCTGTCTCGTGGGTCACGTCGAGGCGTCATCCGAGCGGCGCGACGACCAGGTCGGGCACGCGCTCGAGGAACCGACCGAAGGCTGTGACCTCGTCCTCGAGCGCGCCTCGGTGCCGCGACGACAGCCGTGTCGCGGGCCGGACCTCGACCTCGACGCGTTCGCCGCCGACGCGTCGTGTCCAGTGACCGGCGAGACGCCCGTCGAGCAGGAGCAGCCCGGTGCCGAACATGATCGTCTCGTAGTGAGGCCCGACCTCCTCGCGGAGCGCGGCGTCACGCTGGTGGGAGATGAGCTCGTCGAAGTTCGCGAGCAGCAGCACCGGCGGCACCTCGTGCTCGAGCGGCGCGCCGAGCGACCACAGGTCCCGGCCCGCGATCGTCACCGGCTCGAGGTCGGCGTCCCGCAGGGCCTGGCGCGCCTGCGTCAGGGTCAGGCTCGACCACCACGCGAGATCGCGATCGGAGACGGGGCCGTGGCCGCGCGCGTAGGCACGCGCGAGCCCGGCGCGCGCCTCGGCGGTCGGCGGAAGGGGGCCGAGGCGGATGGGGTGGTAGACGTGCTGGCCGGCCGGGCGCCGCTCGCCGGCGATCGAGCCGTCGAGCTCGGCGACCATGACGGCGTGGGCCAGGAGGTCACCGGTCAACGGCCTGCCGGCGTCGGCGAGCCGGGTGGCCAGGTGCGAGCGGTCGGACCCCGGTCGTTCGTGGACCGCCTCGGCCACGATCTCGCCGGCCGCCCGCAGGTCGGCCTCGGACAGGCCGGCGCGCCCGACGTGGGCCGTGACCTGGCGCATGACGCGGTCGGACGTGGCGGCCACGATCGTGGGCAGGTCGTCGAGGGCGACGTAGTGCCAGGTCGTGCGAAGCGCGTGGGTGCGGACCACGCCGGGCCAAAGTCCGTCGAGGACCTGCACGAGGGTGGCTCCGCAGCGTCGCCCCACGGTCCAGGGCGCCATGAGGTGCTCCTGCGCCTGCACCGCGCCGAGGTGGCGGACGACGTCGCCGGGTGTCGACCTGCCGTCGTGGTCGTGCGTCAGCAGCTGGGGTCCGACGCGCCACGGAGCGAGAGACTGGTGCACCGGGCCATCGTGTCACTCGCGTCGGACGTGCTGCGGGCTCGGACGACGTGTGGTCGATGTCCTCCGCCGGGGAGCGTGGTGTCGGTAGGGTCCTTGTCGCAGACAGACGCCCTGGAGGAGATTCGCGTGCCCGCTGTCGTCGACGTGGTGGTCCGGACCAAGGACAGGCCCGCGTTCCTGCGTCGTGCCCTGTCCAGCATCGCCGGCCAGGAGCTCGACGACTGGCGCGCCGTGGTGGTCAACGACGGCGGCGACCCCGCGCTCGTCGAGGACGAGATCGCCGCCGCCGGGCTGCAGGACCGTGTGACGGTGATCCACCACGCCGAGTCGCGGGGACGCTGGCCCAGCGCGAACGCCGGCATCGCCGCGTGCGACGCGCCGTTCGTCGTGCTGCACGACGACGACGACACGTGGCACCCGGAGTTCCTTCGCCGCTGCGTCGCCCACCTGGAGCAGGATCCCGAGGCGGTCGGCGTGGTGTCGCGCATCGAGATCGTGTGGGAGTCCTTCGACGGCGAGTCGTTCTCGGAGAACGGGCGTGAGCTCTTCCAGGGCCACCTGTCGGCACCGTTGCTCGCCGACGCGATGCTCTTCAACCGATTCGTCCCCATCGGCTTCGTGTACCGCCGGGAGCTGCACGAGATGATCGGCCCCTACCGCGAGGACCTCGCCGTCGTGGGGGACTGGGAGTTCAACCTCCGCGTGCTCTCGCGCTGGTCCCTCTCCTACGTCGCCGAGCAGCCGCTGGCGTACTGGCACCAGCGACCGGCGGCCACGGGGGTCGACGCCAACAGCGTGATCTCGGAGTCCGCTCGGCACCGGCACGACGACCGGTGGGTGCGTGACGCGAGGCTGCGCGAGCACGTCCAGCGCGAGGGCGACGGCGACCTGCTGTACCTGACCAAGTTCGTCGACCAGCGCTTCCTGGATCTCGAGCACTACGTCGGCACCCGTGTGTCCGAGATCCTGGGAGGTCTCGACGAGATCGAGGCTCGGGCCGCGGCGCGTCACGAGGAGTCCCTGCGTGCGACGTGGGAGGCGAGCTCGCTCACCCGCGCCAAGGTGTGGTGGCGTCGCCGCACCGGCCGGGCCTGAGCCCGGCCGGCGACGACGTCAGGCCGTCTCGAGCGCGGCGTCGAGCGTGATCTCGTCGACGCCGTCGAGCGCCTTGCTCAGGGGGCAGCTCTCCTTGGCGGCCTCGGCCTGCTCGGCGAAGCCCGCGTCGTCGATGCCGTCGACCTCGCCACGGACCGTGAGTGCGATCCGGGTGATGCGGAAACCGCCCGCAGGATCCTCGTCGAGGGTGACGTCCGCCGAGGTCTCGATCGAGATCGGCGTCGCACCGACCTCCTCCAGCAGCGCGGTGAGCTGCATCGTGTAGCACGCGGAGTGAGCCGCACCGAGGAGCTCCTCGGGATTGGTCGCGCCGCCTCCGTCGGAGGACGAACGCTTCGGGAACGACATCTCGAACGTGCCGAGCTGGCTGCTCGTCAGCTCGACCTGGCCGGAGCCGTCCTTGAACCCGCCGTCCCAGGCGGTGCGAGCGGTGCGTGTGGGCATGAGTGGCCTCCTCGTGGCATCGGGTGGCTCCGACGCTACGACGGTGCGCTCACGGCGCAAGACGAACGAGCGGCCGACGTCGTCAGGAGGCGGCGGCCACCGGCTCCCCCAGTCCGCCGAGAGATCCCTCGGCGATGAGCTCCACGAGGATGCCCTGGACGACCTCGAGCACGTCGGCGTCCGGAGCGACCGACGCGGCGAACCCGGACAGGTACAGCAGGTTCTTGAAGAACAGGACCAGGTCCTTGGGCATCCGGAACCCGTGCGACGCCATGATCTGCAGCAGGCGCCCGAGCGTCACGCCGAGCTGGTCGAACGTCACCTCGCCGTCGGTGCGGGAGGCGATGCGATCGAGCTCGCGCTGGAGGTCGGCGACCAGGTGCGTGACGTCGGCCTCCGCCTCGACGGCGCCGAACGCCTGCAGCGCCTCGACCTGGCCGGCGGCGTCCTGGGTCGACCAGGCGGCGAGGTACGCCAGGAGCCCCGCACGCTGACGGGCGTCGAGGCGGCCAGCGATGCCGAAGTCGACGAGCGAGAAGGTGGCGTCGCTCGGATCGACGAGGACGTTGCCCGCGTGCAGGTCGCCGTGGAACGCGCCGTAGCCGAGCGTGGCCGCGACGACCCCGTGGATGCCGTGGTGCAGGAGCCGGTGCCCGTCGATGTCGGCGTCGGCCGGCAGCCGGTGGTAGGCCACGCCGGGCAGGAGCTCCATGACGAGCACGCGCTCCGTCACGAGGTGGGGCACGGGTCGCGGCGAGCGCATGTGGTCGGCCCCGAGGTCCTCGAGAACCGCCGAGGAGTCGACCAGGTTGGCGGCCTCGAGGCGGAAGTCGAGCTCCTCGGTGATGGTCTCGGCGAACAGCTCCACGAGCGCCGGAGGGTTGGCGAGCGCGGCGACGGGGATCCGACCGATCAGGAACGGTGCGATCCACGA
>JALRCA010000166.1 GCA_023257515.1 Aeromicrobium sp. | reverse complement strand
TACTCCTCGCCCGTGCGGTTGTCGCGGACGGTCAGGGTCTGGTCGGTCACGATGGGTCTCCTGTGACGTGCTGTACGGGTCGTTGATGTGGTCCCGGACTCACTTCCAACCTAGTGCGGCCCCCCGCGGTGCGCGAGGCTGGGTCTCGGGGACCGGACCCACGGCGGGGCCGGACGTCGTGCCCGGTACCCCGTTTTGACCCGGCTGGGGCGGGCCGGTTACTCTTGGACGTCGTTGTGCCCTGCGTGCGCGATCGCCCTCCGGCGGTCCGGCGCCGACGCGGGAAAACCACGTCCCTCACGCCGCCACCTCGCGGCACGGGACCGCGCAACGACACCGACGCCAAGAACGACAACGAGAAGGTCACGCCGTGCCCACGTACAGCCCGAAGCCTGCTGACATCAGCCGTCAGTGGCACGTCATCGATGCCCAGGACGTCGTCCTCGGGCGTCTCGCCGTCTCGGCCGCGCACCTGCTGCGCGGCAAGCACAAGGCGACGTTCGCCCCGCACGTCGACGGTGGTGACTTCGTCGTCATCATCAACGCCGAGAAGGTCGCGCTGACGGGCAACAAGCGCTCCGACAAGGACGTCTACCGCCACAGCGGCTACCCGGGCGGCCTCAAGTCCATCGCGTACGGCGACCTGCTCGACAAGGACGCCCGCAAGGCGATCGAGAAGTCGGTGCGCGGCATGCTCCCCAAGAACCGTCTGGGCCGCCAGCTCATCAAGAAGCTCAAGGTCTACGCCGGCCCCGAGCACCCGCACGCCGCCCAGAACCCCCAGCCGTTCGAGATCAAGCAGATCTCCCAATGACGAGTACTGCGACCAGCACTGCGACCGAAGCTCCGAGGAACAGCACCGTGGCCGACACCGAGAACGCCGAGTTCGAGACCAACGCCGAGGGCGTTGCCTACACGTCCGAGACGAGCCCCAGCGCCGACGTCGCCGCCACCCCGGCGACCGTCGCGCCCGGTGCCGCCACGGGCCGTCGCAAGGAGGCCATCGCCCGCGTGCGCATCGTGCCCGGCACCGGTCAGTGGACGGTCAACGGCAAGCCGCTCGAGGAGTACCTGCCGAACAAGCTGCACCAGCAGATCGCGAAGGAGGGTCTCGCGGCCACCGGCCTCGAGGACCGCTTCGACGTGATCGCCCGCGTCACCGGCGGCGGCATGACTGGCCAGGCCGGCGCCCTGCGTCTCGGTGTCTCGCGCGCCCTCAACGGCGTCGACGAGGAGGTCAACCGTCCGGTCCTCAAGAAGGCCGGCCTGCTGACCCGCGACGCCCGCGTCAAGGAGCGCAAGAAGGCTGGTCTCAAGAAGGCTCGCAAGGCTCCCCAGTACAGCAAGCGCTGATCCCGCGGACGACACCGTGGGTCGGATCTTCGGCACCGACGGGGTCCGGGGTCTCGCGAACCGCGACCTGACGGCCGAGCTGGCGCTCGACCTGTCGGTCGCGGCCGCTCACGTGCTCGGCGAGGCCGGGGCGTTCGCCGACCAGCGGCCGACGGCCGTCGTCGCGCGCGACCCCCGTGCCTCGGGCGAGTTCCTCGAGCACGCGGTCGTGGCCGGGTTGGCCTCGGCCGGGGTCGACGTGCACCGGCTGGGCGTGGTGCCCACGCCGGGCGCGGCGTACCTGACCGCCGAGCTCGACGCCGACATGGGCGTCATGATCTCGGCGAGCCACAACGCGATGCCGGACAACGGCATCAAGTTCCTCGCGCGCGGCGGGCTCAAGCTCGACGACGCGCTCGAGGAGCAGATCGAGGCTCGCCTGCAGGAGCCGTGGGACCGCCCGACAGGCGCGTCGGTCGGCCGCGTGGGCGAGAGCCACGTGGGCGTCGGCACCTACGTCAAGCACCTCGTCGGGACCACGCCGCAGCGTCTCGACGGGTTGACGATCGTGCTCGACTGCGCCAACGGGGCGGCCTTCGAGGTCGGGCCGGCGGTGTTCGAGGCCCTCGGCGCGAGGGTCGTCGCGATCCACGCCGAGCCCGACGGACTCAACATCAACGACCGTTGCGGCTCGACGCACCTGTCGAGCCTGCAGGCCACCGTGGCGGCCGAGGGCGCCGACGTCGGCTTCGCGTTCGACGGCGACGCCGACCGCTGCCTCGCCGTCGACGCCGCCGGCGAGGTCGTCGACGGCGACCAGATCCTCGCGATCCTCGCGCTCGCGGCGCAGGACGAGGGGCGCCTGCCCGACGCGACCGTGGTGGCGACGGTGATGAGCAATCTGGGATTCGTCCGCGCCATGGAGGCGGCGGGGATCCGCGTGCTGCAGACGGCCGTCGGCGACCGTTACGTGCTGGAGGCCATGCGCCTCGGTGGCCACCGCCTGGGCGGCGAGCAGTCCGGCCACGTCATCATGAGCGACTTCGCGACCACCGGCGACGGCGTCCTGACGGCCCTGCACGTCGCGGCCCGCATGGCCGCGACGGGCAGCAGCGTGCGCGACCTCGCGGCGGTCATGACGCGCCTCCCGCAGGTGCTCGTCAACGTCTCCGACGTCGACAAGGCGCGCGCCGCCACCGACGTCACCGTCCAGGCCGAGGTCGCCGCCGCCTCGGCCCGGCTGGGGGCCGACGGCCGGGTCCTGCTGCGCCAGTCCGGCACCGAGCCGCTCGTGCGCGTCATGGTCGAGGCGCTCTCGCTCGAGACCGCGCAGGAGGTCGCCGACCACCTGGCCGGGGTCGTGCGCACGCACCTGGCCCTCTGACCCGTGCCGCGGACCTGGGGCGGGAGGGTCACATCTTGCGGAACCGGATCCACTTCACGGAGTGGTCGGAGTCCTTGCGCAGCACCAGGTCGGCCCGACCGCGCGTCGACTGCACGTTCTCGCGCAGGTTCGGCCAGTTGATCGTGTCCCACAGCTCCTCGGCACGTGCGGCGGCCTCCTCGTCGGAGTACGTGCTGTAGCGGTGGAAGTACGAGGCGGGGTCGGCGAAGGCCGTGCGTCGCAGCTTCAGGAAGCGTTCGACGTACCACCGACGGATGTCGCGGCTCGAGGCGTCGACGTAGATGCCGAAGTCGAAGTAGTCGCTGACGGCCGCGCCCGGGGTCCCGTCGCCGCGCGTGCCGGGCGGTGCCAGGACGTTGAGGCCCTCGACGATCACGATGTCGGGGTGCTCGAGGGTGACGACCTCGTCGGTGCGGTCGTAGGTGAGGTGGGAGTAGACCGGTGCCTCGACGCGGTCGACGCCCGACTTGACGTCCACCACGAACCGCAGCAGCGCGCGGCGGTCGTAGGACTCCGGGAAGCCCTTGCGCTGCAGGATGCCCCGACGCTCCAGCTCGGCGTTCGGCCACAGGAAGCCGTCGGTGGTCACCAGCTTCACGTTCGGGTGCTCGGGCGACGTCGACAGCAGCTCGCGGAGGAGGCGGGCGGTGGTCGACTTGCCGACGGCGACCGACCCGGCGACGCCGATGACGAACGGCGTGCGCTGCGGCTGCGGCTCGCGCAGGAACGACTCGGTGGCCTCCCAGAGGCGGGTCGCCGCGCGCACGCGCAGGCTGATCAGCTCGGTCAGCGGCAGGTAGACCTGCCGCACCTCGTCGATGTCGAGCTCCTCGCCGAGGCCCTTGAGACGTTGGACGTCGTCCTCGGTGAGGGGCTGGGGGACGTCGTCGGCGAGGTCGGCCCATGCCGACCGCTCGATCTCGACGTACGGCGAGAGCTCACGGGCCATGACGCCATCCTGCCGGTACCGGGGCCCACGGGCGCTCCTGGGTACCCTGGAGCGCATGTGCGGAATCGTGGGATACGTCGGGCACCGCAACGCCCTCGACGTCGTCATGGGCGGGTTGCGACGGCTCGAGTACCGCGGGTACGACTCCGGTGGTGTCGCCCTGCCCGACCCCTCGACCGGACGGATCGCCTGGGCGAAGAAGGCCGGCAAGCTGGCCAACCTCGACGGCGTCCTGGCCGAGACGACGATGCCCGAGACGACGACCGGTATCGGCCACACCCGGTGGGCGACGCACGGTGCGCCGAACGACCGGAACGCCCACCCGCACCTGAGCGAGGACGGTCGCCTGGCCGTCGTGCACAACGGCATCATCGAGAACTTCGCGGTGCTGCGGGCCGAGCTGGAGGCCGCCGGGCACGAGCTGCAGTCCGAGACCGACACCGAGGTGGTCGTGCACCTGCTCTCCGACGAGCTGCAGCGCACCCCCGCCCTCGACGACGCCGTGCGCGCCGTCTGCCAGCGGCTGGAGGGCGCGTTCACCCTCGTCTTCACCGACGCCCAGCAGCCCGAGGTCGTGGTCGGCGCGCGCCGCAACTCCCCGCTGGTGGTGGGTCGCGGCGACGGTGAGAACTTCCTCGGCTCCGACG
>JALRCA010000147.1 GCA_023257515.1 Aeromicrobium sp. | reverse complement strand
CACGCAAGAAGCCCCAGCCCGCCGCCCGCCCACGCCATCGCGCGGGGGCGGGTGCCCGGCGGCCCCTCGCATGCCACCGTGTACGGCGCGCGCTCGCCGCCGCCACCGCTACCGCCCGCCGCGCCCGCCGCGCCGCCCGCCAGCAAGGCCAGCCCCGCGCCGCCGGCATCCATCTCGTGCTCGCGACCCAGCGGCCCAGCGTGGACGTCGTCACCGGTCTGATCAAGGCCAACGTCCCCAGCAGGCTGGCGTTCGCGACCAGCTCACTCGCCGACAGCCGCGTCATCCTCGACCAGCCCGGCGCCGAGAAGCTCGTCGGTCAGGGCGATGGGTTGTTCCTGCCCATGGGCGCCAACAAGGCGATGCGCATGCAGGGTGCGTGGATCACGGAGCAGGAGATCCGCGAGGTCGTCGACCACTGCAAGGCGCAGCTGACGCCGGAGTACCGCGAGGACGTCACGGCGCCGCAGCAGGCCAAGCGAGAGCTCGACGACGACATCGGCGACGACATGGACCTGGTGATCCAGGCGGTCGAGCTCGTGGTGTCGACGCAGTTCGGCTCGACGTCGATGCTGCAGCGCAAGCTGCGTGTCGGCTTCGCCAAGGCCGGCCGTCTCATGGACATCCTCGAGAGCCGCGGCGTGGTGGGACCGAGCGAGGGCTCCAAGGCTCGCGACGTCCTCATCAAGCCCGACGACCTCGAGGACGTGCTCGCCTCGATCCAGGCCGGCTGATGACCGAGTCGAACCCGCCCTTCGAGATCCGCCGGCGCATCTGGCTGAACCTGGTCGCGTTCTTCGTGCCGGTGGCCGTCGCGGCCGGGTTCGGCTGGTACGCCTACGACCGCCGCGACGTGCTGCTCTGGATCCCGGCGGCCGTGCTCGTGGCCTTCGCGCTCCCGGCCCTGAGTGGCTTGCGCGACGTGCGGACCCCGCTCTTCGTCGCCGACGACCACGGCGTCCGGATGCGTGACGGACGGGTGTGGGTCGGGCTGTTGTGGCACGAGATGGCGGACGTCCGCGTCGAGCACCGCAGCGGTCGCTTCGACCCTCGCGTCAAGGTCATCAGCCCCGACGGACGCAAGATCTACACGGCCCAGCTGGGGTTCACGACGACCTCCTCGGCGGCCGAGGCCGAGACGCAGTTGGCGAAGCGTCGAGGCGCTGCCGCATACTGAAACGTCCGACCCGCCCGTTCGAGAGGTGTCCATGGAGCAGGCCGAGCACGCACCGAGCAACCTGAACATCGCGAACGTCCTCACGATGCTGCGCATCGTCGGCGTCCCCGTGTACGGATGGCTCCTGCTGCATCTCGGTGGCGAGGAGGTCTCCTGGCGGGTGTGGGCGTTCGTCGCCTTCACGCTGCTCATGATCACGGACCGCATCGACGGAGACCTCGCGCGCAGCCGCAACCTGGTGACGGACTTCGGCAAGCTCGCCGACCCGATCGCCGACAAGGCGCTCACGGGGATGGCGTTCATCGGGCTCGGCATCATCTTCGACCACTGGCTGTTCTGGACCGTGGCGATCGTGATCCTGGTGCGCGAGTGGGGCATCACGATCATGCGGTTCTTCATCAAGAAGTACGGCGTCATGCCGGCCAGCCAGGGTGGCCGCATCAAGACCACGTTGCAGGCCACGGCGCTCGGTCTCTACACCCTGCCGTTGGAGATCTGGGACACGACGGCCAGCGACGTGGTGCTCTGGGTCACCCACGTGCTGATGGCGGGCGCGTTCGCGATCACGTTGGTCACCGGCGTGCAGTACGTCTTCGACGCACGGCGCATCCGGGCCGAGTACCTCGCCACGCACCCGTCATGAGCGAGCTCGCGCAGCAGGTGGTCGAGGCGCTGCGCTCGTCGGGCCAGACGGTCGGCGCCGCCGAGTCGCTGACCGGTGGCCTGCTGGTCGCCGCGCTCGTCGAGGTGCCTGGCGCATCGACGGTGGTCCGCGGCGGAGTCGTGGCCTACGCCCCGCAGGTCAAGGTCGACGTGCTCGGCGTGGAGGCCGACGTCGTCGCCACGCGTGGCACGGTCGATCCGCAGACGGCGCGCCAGATGGCGGTGCGGGCCCGTGACCTGCTCGGGGCGGACTGGGGCGTCTCGACGACGGGGGTCGCCGGCCCCGAGCCCAGCGAGGGCAAGCCGGTCGGCACGGTCCACGTGGGCGTGGCCGGTCCGGACGGCGTCGACGTGATCGATCTCGCCCTCTCGGGCACCCGACGTGAGATCCGGGATCGGACGGTCGCCGACGCGTTGTCCCACCTGGTCGCTAGGCTGGGGGAACAGAACCGCACGGCTGCTGGTTGAGTCGAGCGAGACCCCGGAGGTGACCATGTCCACGATGCGACAGCTCGTCGGCGAGGTCCTCCGCGCGCGCCGGATCGCGCAAGGACTCACGCTGCGCGACGTCTCGGGCAAGGCCCGCGTGAGCCTCGGCTACATCTCCGAGGTCGAGCGGGGGCAGAAGGAGCCCAGCTCCGAGCTGTTGGCGGCCCTCGCGCAAGCCCTCGACGTGCCGCTCTCCAAGGTCCTGATGGACGTCAGCGCGCTGCTGGCGATCGAGGAGTCCACCGATCTCGCGAGCGTCGCCACGCTGCGGCCCGACGAGATCGAGGCCTCCGCGGCCTGATCGACCCCGCCGGGTCCGCCCGCTCACGCGTGGCGATCGGCGTTCGCCTCGACGACGGCCCGCAACCAGTCAGACAGGCCCGGAGCGAGCGACTCGTACCTCGCTCGGAACCGCTCGTCACCGGTCGTGAAGCCTACGACGCCGCGGTGCATGGCGTGGTCGGCGTCGTAGAACCGGTTGAGCTCGGCCCGGTGCGCCTCGGCCAGCTCGTCGGCCCGCACCGACCCGGGCTGGACACCCGCCACGAACGCCTCGGCCAGCAGTTCGTCCATGGCGTCGGTGCGCTCCTTGACCTGCTCCCAGTCCGCCTTGGTCCACGAGCGCGTGCGCTCCTGGCTCTGCGCCCACGCGTCGGTGTCGCCCCACCGCTCCTCGGCCTCGGTCCGGTATGCGGGGTCCCACCTCTCGCCGAAGATCTCCAGCTGCTCCTCGGGGGTCAACCTGATGCCTGACATGTGTGCCTCCAGCTCTCGTTCGATGGCCGTCACCAGCTCCTGCACCCGGTCCCGCCGCTCGGTGAGCAGACGGTGCTGGGTGCGCAGGTGGTCGGCCGGGTCGGTGTCGCCGTCCAGGAGGGCGGCGACGTCGTCGAGCCCGAACCCGAGGTCGCGGTAGTAGAGGATGCGCGTGAGCCGGTCGGCGTCCGCCGCGTCGTAGAGGCGGTAGCCGGTCGCGGTGCGGCGGCTCGGCACGAGCAGGCCGACGTCGTCGTAGTGGTGCAGGGTGCGCACCGTGACGCCGGCCAGCCGGGCAAGTCCACCGACGGTGTAGCCGTCCTCGGGCATCGTTCCTCCCTCGTCCTCAGGTGGGTTCGTCCCCACCGTGAGGCCTCACGTCGCGTGAGGGTCAACCCTCGCACGGCGGACGTCGACGGGTGGCCGTCCGGCTGGTGCTCCGTGACATGCTGGCGCGGTGCGACACAGCGAGTTCTGGGACCGGATGGAGCTTCACCTGGGGGTGGGGTACGCCCGCGTCTGGGCCGACACCCAGGTGATCGCCGACCTCGGCGGCCGGACCGCGTCGCAAGCGCTGGAGGCGGGCGTGGCGCCCAAGGTGGTGTGGCGAGCTGTCCACGCCTACCTCGACCTGCCGGCTCGCGAGCGATGAGCGACGAGCCGACGCTGCGACCGCCGCGGCACGACGACCTCGCGGCGCTCCACACCGTCTACTCCGACGAGCGCACGTGGCGCCACCTTCCGTCGGGCCGCTTCACCGAGGAGCGTTCGACCGCCGTCCTGCTCCAGGCCTGGCTCGCGGAGTGGGACGAGACGGGCCTGTCGACGTGGGTGGTCGAGGTCGACGGCGAGGTGGTCGGCAACGCCGGCGCCATGCCGCGCGGCGGGTGGTGGAACCTCGGGTTCCGGCTGGCACCCAAGGCCTGGGGGCGCGGCGTCGCCACCGACGCCGTCCGGCGGGCCCTCGACGCGGCTCACGACCGGGAGCCGTCGTGGCCGGTCGTCGCCCGCTCCCTGGAGCACAACGTCGCGTCCGGCCGGGTCAGCGAGGCCGCCGGGCTGCGGCGCGTGTGGTCGGGACTCGTGCCCGGGGTGGACCAGCCGGAGTCCGTCCGCGTGATCCACGCCGACCGCGAGCTGGAGCAGGGGCTGCTCGAGTCGATCGTCGCCCTGGGGTGACGCTGGCGGACACGACGCACCGGCGTGTCGCACCGGGTCGAACACGTGTTCGTACTAGCCTCGTGGCAGGTCGGACGTCGCGGAGACGTCATCCACAGGCGGGTCGACGAGGCCCGGGAATGTCTGTGGGTCCCCGTAACGTCGCAGATGGCCCGCCACCCACGAGCAGAACGGACACCCCGATGCCTCCCAAGACCTCCACGCCGCCGGTCACCCAGGTCAGCTCCGACGACCGGACCAAGGCCCTCGACAACGCCATCGCCCAGATCGACCGCGCGCACGGCAAGGGCGCCGTCATGCGCCTGGGCGAGCGGGGTCGCACCAAGATCGACGTCATCCCCACCGGCGCCACCTCGCTGGACGTGGCCCTCGGCATCGGTGGCCTGCCGCGCGGGCGCATCGTCGAGATCTACGGCCCGGAGTCCTCGGGCAAGACGACGGTCGCCCTGCACGCGGTGGCCAACGCCCAGCGCAACGGCGGCGTCGCGGCGTTCATCGACGCCGAGCACGCGCTCGACCCCGAGTACGCTCGCAAGCTGGGCGTCGACACCGATGCGCTGCTGATCTCGCAGCCCGACTCCGGTGAGCAGGCCCTCGAGCTGGTGCGCGGCTGTGAGGCGATCCCCCGCTCCCGCGCCCTGGCCGAGGGCTTCGCCCGCGATGCCCACGAGGCCCTGGAGTGGCTGCCGCCCTCCGAGTGCCGCCGCGCCCTGAGGGGC
>JALRCA010000041.1 GCA_023257515.1 Aeromicrobium sp. | reverse complement strand
AGGATCCGGTCGGGCCCGACGATGCTCAGCGCGTGGCGGAGCATCGCGGGATCGAGCATGCCGGACGCGGTCAGCCAGACGTTCCCCCGCAGGTACTCGGTGATGGTGCGATCGAGACGGGCGGCTCGCGCGACGCCGTCGGCGCGCTCGTGCCAGAACGCCAGGAGCTCACCCCAGTGACCCAGCACGAGCCGCAGCCCGGGGTGGCGGTCCAACGCCCCGGAGGCCATGAGTCGCAGGGCCGCGGTGCCGGCCTCGACGTGCCAGCCCCACCCGTACGTGGTGATGGCGAGGTCGGCGTCGTCGCCCAGGCCCCGGTAGGTCGCGTCCCGCACGGCGTCGGCCGGGATCTGGGGGTGGACGAAGATCGGCTGCTGCAGCCGGTCGGCCACGGCCCAGAGGTCGTCGAGGCGCGGGTCGTCCAGCAGCACCTCGCCGGCACGACCGTGGACCATCGCGCCCGTCAGGCCGACCGAGACGGCGCGCTCGAGCTCCGCGGCAGCCGCGGCGGGATCGCCCAGCGGCAGGGTGGCCATGGCCCGGTAGCGATCCGGCTGCTCCGCGACGGTCACGGCCGCGACGTCGTTCGCCTCGCGACTCAACGCCACGGACTCGCGGAGCGGCAGCCCCTGGGTCCCCGGCGGGGCGAGCGCCAGGACCTGCACGTCGACACCCTGTGCCTCCATCGCCTCCCGTCGCCCCGCCCCGAGGTCGGCGAGCCGCGTCGCCGCGTCCCCGTGCTCGTTGAGGACGAGGCTGTCGTCGCCCGACGCTGCCGGCTGGGCGCGCCAGGCGCGGTCGACACCCGCGAGGGTCCAGTGCTCCTCGATGCCGACGAGCCTCACCATGCGACGGTCCTCCCGTCACGGTCCAGGAACTGCAGGCCCAGCGTCCCGCGCTGCGCCTCGACGGTGGCGACGAGGGGCGGGATGCTCTCGGAGACCTCGAGCCTCGCGTTCGGGCCGCCCAAGGCGGTGCGGACCCATCCCGGGGCCATCAGGAGCAGGGTGCGGGGGTCCTGCGCGTGGCGGGCCGCGTAGCTGCGCATCATCTGGTTGAGGGCCGACTTCGTGGCACGGTAGACCTCGAAGCCACCCGTCGTGTTGTCGCAGATGCTGCCCTGCCCCGACGACATGACGGCGATCGTGCCCGTGGGCGTGACGAGGTCCTGCAGCCCCTCGACGGTCCGCATCACGCCGAGGACGTTGGTCTCCATCATGCTGGCGAAGTCGGCGGTGTCGACGTCGGCGCCGATCGCGTCCTGCGGTGCCAGCGAGATCCCGGCGACGACGAAGAGGACGTCGAAGGAGCCGTCCTCCAGTCGTCCTCGGAGCCCGCGGACCTGCTCGGGCTCGGTGATGTCGAGGTGCTCGACCTCGACCTCTTCGGGGCGGCGGACGGCGAGCTCGCGCAACGCGGACGGCTCGTCGCGCCGCTCCGTCGCGACCACGTGTGCCCCACGGTCCGCGTACTCCTCGACGATCGCGAGCCCGAGACCTCGGGTGGCGCCGACGACGAGGACCCGTCCGGTCGCCGACTGGGTGCTGGTGCTGCTCATGGATCCTCCTCGGATCATTCGGCGAGCACTTCGCTCACCATCTGTTGAGCCAACGTAACACCTCGCTCAACACGTGTAGAGTGAATGCATGGCAGATCACACACCGACTCGCGCCGAGCGTCGCGAAGCCACGGCGCGACGCATCCTCGAGGCCGCGCAGCACGAGTTCGGTGCGCACGGGGACGGTGCGACCATCCGCTCCATCGCCCGGCGCGCGGGCGTCGACCCGTCGCTGGTCCTGCAGCACTACGGCTCCAAGCAGGCCCTTTTCAGCCTCGCGGTCAGACCCGTCTCCGACCTCGAGGGGGAGGACGTGCCGGCCCACCTGGCGGAGGTGCTGGACGTACGACTGCGCGAGCTGCCGGCCTCGACGAAGGCGCTCATGCGGTCCATGCTCACCTCGGCCGAGGCGGCCGAGGCGATGAGCGTCTACCTGCGCGAACGCGCAGCGCGGCTCGCCGAGGCCATGCCCGACGACCACGCCGAGCTGCGCGCCGCACTCGTGGTCTCGAGCATCATGGGCATCACGATCGCCCGGCACTTCCTCGACCTGCCGGCCCTCGAGGACGCCGACGGCGACGACGTCGCCGCCCTGGTCGACAGCTGGACCTCGACGGCGCCGTGACGACCGAGCGCTACGAGGTCGACCAGTAGTCGCGCATCAGGTCGGTCGCCCACTGCGGCTGACGGACCTCGCCCCGCGGGCCGAACTCGACCATGAACGGCTTGAGGTCCAGCACCGGAGTGCCATCGATCGCGTCGAGTCCCGACACGTGCACGGACAGGTCCTCGACCGCGAGGACGCGCGCGATCGTGGTCCCGATCCGGTTGGGCCTGTTCTTGCCGCGCTGCGCGAAGATGCCCGTCAGTGGCAACGTGGTGTCGTTGCGCGGGTGGCGAGCGCCGACCTGCACCTTCTCGGGCGGGACCTGGTCGAAGTGGTAGACGACCTCGACGTGGCTGAACGAGTCCAGACCACGGAGGGCGTCGCTGGAGAAGGTCTGGGGATCGAGGACGATCGTCGAGGTCTCGGCATCCCAGTCGTCGTCCGTCGCGCAGATCCGCGAGCTGACGACGCGGCCGATGGGGTCGCAGGAGATGCCCATGCCCGAAGTCTAGGAGCCTGGCCGTAAACTGGTGCGTACGTCGTAGTTGTTCGTGCGTAACCCGCCCGAGAACGGGTCGTTGAACAGCGTGACTGGCCAACCTCCCTCCCGGCCAGCGACGCAGAAGACCCGGCCACTCCCTCCCTCCCGGCCGGGTCTTCGTCCGTCCGGGGGCAGTCAGGTCAGCGCGGGAGGCGGGCCCGGAGGGCGTCGGTGAGAAGGCCCACCAGCGCCTCGAGCTGCACGTCGGTCTCCTCGGCCTCGACGTCGATGCCGTCGAGCGCACGACCGGCCAGGCCCGCCTTGGCGTCGATGAGCTCGGCGATCCGCGAGTCGATCGTCTGCGCGCCGAGCACCCGCCATGCCGTGACCGGCTCGGTCTGACCGATGCGGTGGACACGGTCGATCGCCTGCCGCTGCTCCGCGTCGGTCCACGACAGCTCGGCGAGCACGACGTTGGAGGCGACCTGCAGGTTCAGGCCGACACCTGCGGCGGTCACCGAGCACACGATGACGGCGACGTCGGGGTCGTTGATGAATGCGTCGATGGCGGCCTTGCGGGCGGCCGGCGTCTGGTCGCCGCGGATCGTGACCGTCTTGAGGCCCCGGGCGGCGAACACCTCCTCAGCGATGTCCATGACGTCGAGGTGCTTGGCGAAGAACACGACCTTGCCGACGTTGCGTGCCAGCTGGGCGGTGAAGTCGGCGGCGAGACCGGCCTTGGCCTTGCCGATCCGGCGGACCATGGCGAAGACGTTCTCGCCGTTCTTCTCCTCGTTGTCCTCGCGCTCCGCCGCGGCGGCGCGGCGCACGAGGGCGAGGTCGATGCCGTCGGCGTCGATCGAGTCGGCCGACACGGGCACGCGGGCCTCGTCGCGAGCCTTGACCATGTGGTCGTAGCGGTCGAGCAGCCGCCGGACGAGCGCGCGTTCGGCGTCGCGCACCGAGCGGCCGTCCTCGCCCTCGAGGTCGACGGGCACGTCGGCGATGCGGCGGGCCGGGATGTCGCGGGCCACGTCGGCCTTGCGACGCCGCACGATGCCACGGTCGACGACGGCCTGGCGGGCGGCGGTGAAGAAGCCGGGGTCGAGCGGCGTCAGGCCGGTCTCGTCGAGCGCGTGCATGAGCTCGGGGCGCGGCTTCTTCTCGTCGGTCCAGCCGAGGAAGCGCCAGATCGTGCGGAAGTCGTCGACGTCGTTGATGAGCGGGGTGCCCGTGAGGGCCATCATGAGCGGACGCGCGGTGCGCGAGCGCACCTGGTCGGCGATCTCGAGCACGTGGCGCGAGCGCTGCGAGGTGGTGCTCTTGATGAAGTGGGCCTCGTCGACCACCATGCCGCGGAAGCCGTGACGACCGAGCCACGCGGCGTGGCGGTCGAGGATCTCGTAGTTGATGACGATGACGTCGGCGAACCCGTAGACGTCCTCGCCCTGGCCGTGGACCACCGTGGTGGTGCGGCGCGGCAGCCAGCGCTCCGCCTCGCGGGCCCAGCTGGACTTGACGACGTTGGGCACGACGACGAGCAGCGGGAACGCGTTGGCGGCGTCGGCCGCGAGCAGCGCCTGGGCGGTCTTGCCGAGCCCGGGCTCGTCGGCGAGCAGGAAGGTGCGGTGGCCCTCGCGGGCGGCCTCGACCACACCGGCCTGGTGCGGCATGAGGTCGACGCCGGAGAGGGTGTGCAACGAGTCGGGCTCGGGCAGCGCCATGCTGGCCGGCGCGCCCGCGGGAGCGCGCTCGAACGAGGAGAGCAACGGGCCGATGAGCTCCCACGACGCCAGCTTGCTCATCCGCGGGGGCGGCGGCGTGACGGAGAAGTCGGGGGCCATGAACGGGTTGGCGAGCTGGGCCTGCACGACCGTGACCGGCGTGGGCGCGGTGCGGTCGTCGCCGCCCGCGCTCTTGGCCTGCACGGGGAGCGGGGCGTCGGCGCTCAGGACGCCGGCCTCGACCTGCAGCTCCCGCTTGATCGACTCGACGGCCTTGGGCACGTCGGCGCCGTCGACGAGCAGCGCGAGCAGCTCGGGCCGACGGGCGGCGGTCTCGGCGAGGATCGTGGCGACGCCGTCGAGGCGGGCCAGCTGCTCGGTCCGCTGCGCGTCCGTCATGTCCGCGTCGGCCTTGACCCGCTGGCGCTCGTCGCGCACGAGCAGGGCCGCGGCCTGGAAGGTGTGCTGCGTCGTGACCGACACGCGGTCGCGGCGCACGGCCTGCTCGACCTCGCGGACGGTTCGAGCGAGCACCGGCATGAGACCGGTCTGATCGTCGTGGCGCTTGCGACGGTTGCCGTCGCGGCGCTTGGTGGGTGTAGCCAAGGACTTCTCTCCACTGGTACGGCTCGCGCGGCGTCGTGGCCGACGGTCGGACCGTCGCACGACGAGCGTCGCGACCACCACCCGATGACGAGGCACCGGCGGTGTCGAGCACGAGGAACTCGCGTGATGCGTGGCGCTGCAGGCCCGGAAGGACCGAGCGCCGATACCCACGGTACCCCCTGAGGCCACTGAAACGCACCTGGAGTCCAGGCAATGGTCCACGAAAACGGGGTCGCAGGTCCCGACGCCGGTTGGTGGTTGTCAGTCCGGCTGCTGTCCCGGGGCGTAGGTCGGGAACGGGAGCGGCCTCGGGATGACCTTGATGTGTTCGTATCCCGGCGCGTTGTTGTTGTACCAGTCGCCGCGGCACTTGGCCTCGGCCGGCGTGTTCGTCCCCGGCACCGGGGGCAGCAGCGTACCGGTGGCTGGATCGAACTCGTTGCAGTCGAGCGTCCCCAGCTGGATCGTGACGGGGTTGTCGTCGCCGGAGAGGGCCGAGGTCAGGAGGCGGGAGATGTCGTCGCCGACTGCCGTCCCACACCCTGCGAAGGCCGGGATGTCGACGGTCCCGCGCAGCGTCCCGCCGTAGAAGCCCAGGTGGTGGCGGCCCTGGTCGAACTGCTGGTAGGACGGCCCGTTGCGGTCGTCGAAGTTCGCCGCCTCGCTGGCCACGTCCAGCTGTGCATTGGCCGCGCGGCACGTCGACCGCAGGCCCACGTCGACCCCGTCGACCACAAGACGGCGCACACGCACGTCGATGGCCGCTGTGACACGGGTAGGGAAGACCTCGTTGACGAGGTAGCCCTCCTCCTTGCGGGTCTTGTCTCGGGAGAGGGCGATGAGCGGTACCGGCAGGTTGTTCGCATCGCGTTGCTGACTGATCTGGAGCGTCACCTGGACCGGGATCGATCCGAACGCGACCGTGCGGACCGGGATGAAGGGCGAGTCGCCGTAGTTGTCCTTCGAGCCCTTGGGCGACACCATGAACGCGCGGGAGTAGTAGACGTACTCGGTGGAGTACGGGGGCTCGACCTCGGGGTACTGGAGCTGGGTGTTGATGGCCAGCACGGTGATCGGCAGGTTCGTCCACTGCTTGGCCTTGACCGACCCGGTCTGGCCCAGCTGCAGACCGTTGATCCAACCGAAGTCGTTGGCCTGGTCCGGGTTGAAGTCGCACAACGAGTCGTAGTCACACACCTGGTAGGGCAGACCCGGCATTCGCCCGGGCCGCGGCTCGTCGGCGTCCGCGCGTCCGAAGACGAGACATGACGCGACGATCGCGACGACGGGCAACAGGAGGAGGCGAGCACTCATGGTGGCGTCATCGTGACGTAGGCCACGCGTGGTCGGAACCACAACGATGGGTGTCGCGACGGATCGAGACCGAACTTGTCATGGAGGTGACAAGTTTGGCTCCTCGTCGTGACGTGTCGGAGCCCCTCGATCCGATGAGGACCGAGGGGCTCCGTCTGCGCGCCCGTAGGGATTCGAACCCCAAACCTTCTGATCTGGTACTTGCGCTGTTCAGCGGCCTACCGCTCGTCCACTTGTGCCCGACGTGCTGGCGCGAGGTCGAGACCCCTGGCCAGTGCTGGCCGTGCCGAGAGGGCTACTCCACGGAGAACGTGGTGGACCTGTCGACGTACCGCGAGAGGCGGGCGTCATGACGGATCGCTGCGCCACCTCAAGCCGCTGCCGCCAGCCGGTCGCGTTCAACGTGGACGGTGGTTCGTGGCGCAGCGTTGTGTGCGAGAAGCACGCGGGACTTCTGTTGACGCGCCGCCTTGCGGGTGAGTCCGCCCTGCGGGTGACCCCGATCGCGCCCACGGATGAGGACTGACGACCGTGGAACTGGTGCGGTCGTCTCGTATCGACCTGAGGGTCGATGTCATGAACTGGAACGAAGCAATCCACCGTTACCTGACCGACCACCTGGGCGCGGCGGGCGCCCCCGACTCGACGCGCACGACCCGCCGCCAGCACTTGCAGTTGGTCGCGAAGTCCCTTGGGGACGATCCGTTCGCCGTGACGTCGCGCGACCTGCTGGCGTGGTTCGGCTCGCTCGACGTTGCGCCTGAGACGCGCCGGAGCCGACGCACGACGTTGCGCAGTTTCTACGGCTGGGCGCACGCCGAAGGGCACGTGCCCGAGAACGTGGCCCTGGCGCTGCCCAAGGTGAAGGCCAACCCGCCGAGCCCTCGCCCGCTGCCCCGGCTGCGGTACGAGACGGCGCTGGCGAACGCTGACGAGCGCGAGCGGCTGATGCTGCGCCTGGGCTGGGAGTGCGGCCTCCGGCGCGCTGAGATCGCCACAGGGCACAGCGACCGCTTGGTGGAGGACCTGGCGGGCTACTCGCTGCGCGTGATCGGCAAGGGCGGCAGGTTGCGTGACGTGCCGCTGCCGGACGACCTGGCACGCGATCTCCTGCGCCTGCCTGAGGGGTGGTTCTTCCCGGGTCGGGTCGACGGGCACCTGTCGCCGCGCTGGGTGGGTCGGCTGCTGGCCGACGTCATCCCTGGCAAGGCGTGGACCGGGCACACGCTCCGGCACTCGGCAGCCACTCGGTGGCACGAGGTCGACCGGGACGCCTTCTCGGTCCAGGAGTTGCTGGGGCACGCGAGTGCCGACACGACTCGCAGGTACGTCAAGATCCCGAACGACCGGCTGCGCCACACCGTGGTTGCGGCCGCGTCCTGAGCGTCAGGAAGGACCTGACAGTGAAACGACAGCGAGAGATCCCCGAGTACGGAGCGTTCGCGCGCCGCATGATCCGGGCCTACGGGCGGCGCGTGGCTGACGCAGATCCGGAGGACCTGGCCGGGCTGAGGGACCTGCGTGACGACGTCGAGCGGGCCATTCAGGTGGCCGTCGACGGGCAGCGGCGGGACTATGGCCGCTCGTGGGCCGAGATCGGTCGTGGGCTCGGGATCACCCGGCAGTCGGCACAGGAGCGCTACGGGCGCTCAGAAGCGCCAGGAGGTGCCCTTGCCGATGCGCAGGCTGCCCCGGCCTCGACTGTTGAGGGTGAAGCGGCCCGCGCGCTTGGAGATCGAGGCGCCGCTCTTGGACACGTTGAGCGAGAGGCCTCGACCGAGGCGCTTGCGTCGTGAGAACTGGAAGCCCATAGCGGCAGAGTACGGCCCCCGGACGTTGTCCGGGGGCCGTTCTTCTCAGACCTCGACGTTGGCCCTCGCGAGGCCAAGGAGCGGGGCGAGAACCCCACTCCACGCGGCAGCCTCGTCGCCGCTGACGATGCCGTAGACGACGCCAACGCCGATGAGGGCCAGGCCCAGGTCGTAGAGCCGACGCCGGGTGATGGGGCGGGGGTTGGGTGCGCGGTGCTTCATCACTTCCACCCCTGCCGCTTGAGGGACCGCGAGACGGTGCGGGCCTTGAGCAAGATGGGCTTGCGGGCGTCGACGCCGTAGCGGTTCTGGCCCACCCGCTCCTCGTAGTGGAGGTGGCGCCCGAAGGCGTTGCCGGTCGAGCCCATGACGCCGATGATCGCGCCGCTGCGCAGGTACCGGCCTACGCGCAGGTTGTTGTGGCTGTCCAGGTGGCAGTACCAGGCGTAGCGGGTGCCGTGGCGCAGCGTGCGGCAGCGGACCACGACGAACTTGCCGTAGCCGTCTGCGTCGTAGCCGACGCGGACCACGGTGCCCCGGAAGGTGTTACGGATGATCTCGATCGGGCGCGTCCAGCCGAAGTCAGTGCCGGTGTGGAACCCGGCGGCGTAGTCGCCAGGCACGCCGTACGGGCGCGTGACCTTGGGCGTGTGGGTGGGGTACATGGGCTACTCCTGGGGGGTGATGGTGGGGTCGAGCTCGGCGGGGTCTCCGCCGCCTTCGATGAAGGTTCTGCGCAGTTCCGCGACCTGGGCGGGGATGCGCTTGAGGGCGTCTCGTCGTTCGATCTCCGCGAGCACGGCGTCTCGGAGGTCGGCCAACTTGTCGTCGTCGTAGTTCTCGATCGCGGGCAGTGCCATGAGGTGGGTCTCCTGTCTCAGAGGTTTGTGATTGCGCCGTACGGGGTTCCGGGCAGCGCGCCCGGCCAGGCCTGCGAAGTCGACGTCTCGAACGTCCCGTAGAGAAGCGAGACGCTGGAAGTGACGCCTGGCACCTGGATGCGGTTGCTGGAGAGCAAAGTCCGATAGGCCACGGTCGGCGTCGCGGCGGTGTGAAGCAGGAACCTCCCGGCGGCGGGCTCCAGGGCGAAGCCGGAGGGGAGTTCCAGGAACGCGGTATCTGTGGCGGCAGCCGGGTTCAGGGCGTCAATCGACACCATCACCTTGTAGGTCAGTCGCCTGAGCATGACTCGCGTGGTGGTCGACCAGCCGTTCAAGAGGAGCGTGGTGACGTCCCGCCAGCCGGTATCGCCGTAGACCAACTGCTCGCGGTTGCCGACGTCGTCCCACGTGTAGATCGCGATGCCTGCGGTCTTGTCGACCCTCTGCCGCGCGAGCGTGCTCCAGGGGTCCCAGGCGCCGTTGACGAGGCGCCGAATATAGATGACCTTGCCTCGAGTGGCGTTCGACCCGCCGACCGGAGTGGCGTACTGCATGACGGCGCTACCGGCGTTCTGGCTGGCCTGGCGCACGTCAATCGTCCAGATGTGCTGAGCGTCGGTCGGGTAGTGACGAGCGGCTGTGGCCTCGGCCTGGGTGGCCTGCCGATAGATGCCGGGCGTTGTGATCGCGTCGAGGTCGGCCGTCCCGAGCGCCACGCCGCCGAAGTTCTGCGAGAGCGCAGCATCGCGGGCGGCCTGGGCGAGTTGCCGCTGCTCGACGGCTCCGGCGTAGGCCTGTCCGGCGACGAAGGCGTGGCCTCCGGCGTTGGCCTCGGAGGTCGCCGCTGCGTCATGGGCCTGGATGGCGACGTCACGTGCCTGGAAGGTCTCCAGGCGGGCGGCGGCGACGTCGGCAGGCGGGAGATAGGCGGGGTTGGTGGGTCCCATGCTCTGGAGGCTGGACAGGTCGACGGTCTCGCCGGTGAGGTCGGTCCAGATGGTAGGGAGGGAGCCGCCGTCCCACGTGACGGTGAGGCCGTACTGCCAGGCGGTGGGGTCGGTGCCGGGGGTGTCGGTGGCGGGCAGTTGGACGGCGAGGCGTCCGTCCACGAAGGGCACGACGGCGCCGCCGCTGTAGATCTGCTGGTTGTTCCGGTCGTTGACCGGGGGTGCGTCGATGACGAGGGCGGCGCCCTTGCTCTTGGCTCCGGTGAGGCGGGCCAGGCTGGCGGTCAGTGTGGTCATCCGTCGCTCCTGTCGATGTGGCGGTCCAGTCGCTCGGCGGTGGTGTCGAGTCGTCGGTTCGTGGCTCGGATCTCCGATCGGACGCCGCCGAGGTCGTGCTCCACGCGGGCCAGCGCTGCCTCTACTCGGCGAGCGAAGCCGTCGCCGGTGGGCTCGGAGCGTTCGGCGGCGGCTTGGGCGGCGTCGAGGATGCGGCGGTTCTCGCGCCGTCCCTGCTGGATGAGGGCGACCTGGATGGCGCCGAGCGTGGTCACTATGGCGATGAGGACCTGGCCGCCGGTGGTGATCACGTCACGGTGCTCGGGCGCGATGAGAGCCCAGATCATCGGTCAGCCACCTTGATTGCGATCCAGGTGTCGGGTTCGGCGCTGCCGTTGACGTTGAGCGTGCCGCCGGAAGACTGTGCGACGACCACGCGGACCTTCAGGCCCTCCCCGAGTTGAGCCGATCCGTTGATGGTCAGGGAGTTGCCGTTGGCGTTTCCGCCTTGCCGGGTGGAGAACAACTTGCTCCAGGTCTGGGAGAACTCTGCGTACGTTTCGATCCAGGCCACGCGGGTGCCGGTACTGTTGCCGCTCGCGGTCTCGACGTTGAGGTTCAGGTCGTAACGGGCCGTGCGCGGGAGCGTGAAGACACCGGTGGTGTCGTTGTAGGCGATGCCTTCGGACTGGATCTCGTTGTTCCACTTGAGGACCGCGGCGTTGGCCGAGCCGTTCGCGACCGGCTGCGCGCTCGTCCGGGAGCGCACAGCGATGCTGTAGCGGCTCGGAGCGTCGTCGTCCGGCCCGCTGTTGGGTCCCTTGGCAGGGACGGCGACCTCGACCGGATCGGCTGATTCCAGGCGTCGAAACTCATACGTCGTGAGCCAAGACTCGGGACGGATCTCGTGGATGACCTTCAACACCCTCACGACGTCGTCGTAGAGGCCCTCACGCACGACCCGGACAGCCGTGTAGGGCGTGATGGCGAGGGCCTTGTTCAGGTCTTCGGTGGCGACGACAGTCGCGGACTTGGGGAAGCGATGCGGTACGGCGTGGTTGCCCAGGAGGCGTGTTGCGATGTCGACGGCAACGCCTCCGATGGTCTCCACCTCGTCCGTGACGGTGCCGTAGGTGTTGGCTGAGTTGAGGGCGGTGAATGGCCCCTTGACCTTGGCGCCCTGGGGCTCGAGGAAGTGGAACGTCTTGACCGTGAGATCGCTGACGAAGTCGCCCGAGCCGTAGGCCAAGTCGAGTTCGGTGTAGTGGAGGCCATCGACATCGTTGCGATCGGCGAGGGTGGCGACAGGCTCGGTCGGCAGGTCGGCGGCGTCGCAGACGCGCCCGAGGCCGTCCGCGTCGATCCAGACGGCTCCGCCATGGGTATTGGTTGCGCGCGTAACCCACGTGGCGGCGGTGGCGCCGTCCTCGGTGGCCACGCTGCCGCTGCTGGGCGCAGGAACGGCGC
Source organism: Aeromicrobium sp. (assembly GCA_023257515.1). Classification (GTDB taxonomy): domain Bacteria; phylum Actinomycetota; class Actinomycetes; order Propionibacteriales; family Nocardioidaceae; genus Aeromicrobium. Next base: position 12,460 of record JALRCA010000041.1, on the reverse strand, counting down.
CGGTCTGGTCGAGCACCACGACACCGGCGGCGTAGCCTGCGGCGGCGACTTGCTCCTTCAGGGTGCCGTCGGGGACGTTCGCCATCGCACCGTCGTGGAACTTTCGCCCCGAGTCCGTAGCGGTGACGGTGATGGTGCGGCGATCCGCATCCTTGAGGTAGTTGGTGTCTGCCGTCTCGATCCTGCCGCTCCAGATCGCGGCCCCGCTGACACGCCGCAGGCGCACGTCATTGCCCTTTCGGAGTGCGTCCGAGGTGGCCGGGTCGAGGGCCGGATCAGTGACCACGGTCCTGAGAAATCCGGCCTGGAGTTCGTCACTGACGCCTTCGGCCTCTACCCCGCTTTCGCTGTCGACCGTCAGAGCGCTGCCCAGGATCGGTGCCCACGTCGGCTCACCTGCGGGCCGCATGGCGATGACGGGGTCGGTGCTCTGCCGGATCGCGAGGCGCCGGGTGATGATCGACATTGCGGACGAGTTGTCCGCCCCGAAGGTCACGCGCGCCCACGCGGCACCGGCAGGGACTTGGACTGCCGCGTTGGCTTCGACGATCGGTGCCCCGTCGGTGTTCCAGATGTGCGAGCGGATGGTCTGCTCGGCCCCGACCTGTGCGGTGTCGGACGCGTTGTAGAACCGGGCCTTGACGGTGAAGCGTCGTGGACCGCCCGGCGACGGGACGAGGGTGCGGGTGTAGTTCGCACCGAGGTAGCGGCCTGGCGTGACGGGGATTCGGTCGTGGGTGAGGCTCCCCGCTCCCGAAGCCGGGAAGAGGAACCCGTTCGGCTGCGCGGTGACGTTGTTGGCGGTCCATCGGGAGAGGCCGTACTTTGCGTCGGGGTTGAGTACCAGTGTCCCGCCAGAGGTGAGGTTCACCTCCAGCACGATCAGGGGGAGCGTGGCGGTCACTTCGGCACCAGTCCCCTGCGCTTGGCGGCGCGGATGGCGCGGTCGTATGCGCGACCCATCTCGGCCTCAGTCATGCCAGAGTCGATACGGACATCGATGTTGACGGTGACGTTGGTGGCAGTGCCGTTCGTCACGAGGTCGAGCGGGTCCATGATCGTGGCCTTGCCCTTGGCATCGACCTCGGCGTAAGCACTGGGCATGGCGTAGTCGCTGATGGTTCGGGCGACCTTGTCGAGCGCGCGCACAACCTGGGGGCGGCTGTCCTCGATGCCCTTTGCCAGTCCGTCGCCGGTGTAGCGGCCCAACTGGGTCGTGACCTTGGAGGGGCTGGCGATCTTGAGGAACTTGCGGATCTTGGCCGGGATCTTGTTGACGAGGCTCTGGACGGCGTCGAGGACGCGTCCCGCGGCGCTGGTGATGCCGTTGCGCAGGCCGTCCACGATCCATCCGCCGATGTCGGTCAGGAGGGTGCGAGCGCTGGAGAGGGCTGAGCGGATCTTGCTCAGGATGGAGCGGGCTGCCGAGACGATGCGGGAGACGCCGTTGGTGACGGCGGACCGGGCGGCGTTGAATGCGCTGCGGAACACGGTGGCGACGAAGACGATGCCCTTGACGTACGTCTTGACGTAGTTGACTCCGGCGCGGACCACCGCCTTGATGCCGCTCCATACCGCCGTGGCCACGGTCCGCGCGACTGTCAGGTAGACCCTGACGTAGGTCGCGATGGCCTTGAAGGCTCCGAGGACGAAGGGCTTGAGGAAGTTGACGGTGGCGACGAACGCGATCTTGATCCCGGCCCAGGCGGCCTGGACTCCGGCACGGAACCAGCCGACCTTGTTGTAGGCGAGGATCACGCCGCCGACGAGCGCGGCGATCGCGAGCACGACGAGGCCGATCGGGTTCGCTGAGAAGGCCAGGTTCAGGCCGATCATGGCGGCGCGCGCCAGGCCCATGGCTGCGGTGCCTGCCAGGACGGTCACGCGCCAGGCGACCCAGGCCGTGCCCTGGGCGTACTTGAGGACGGTACCGACCTTGGTCACGGTGTTCATGACGGTGGCGGCGGCGGTGTAGGCCGTGGTCACGGCGGTGGCCACGGCCATGGCCGCGTTGACGGCGAGGACGCCGGTGGCGAGCGCGGCGAAGACGATGATGGCGACCTTGACCGTGGACTGGTTCTTCTGCATCCACTTGGCGACGCCCTGGGCCTTGACTGCGACGTCCTTGAGGACGGGCAGGAGGCCGGAGGCCAGGGACTCTGCGAGGGTGCCGAACTGGTGGCCGACCAGTGCCAACTGGCCCTCTGTGGTCTTGGCGAACGCGGCGCCAGAGCCGCCAAACTCCTTCTTCAGCTCGGCCAGGATGATCTTCTGGGCACCCATGACGTTGCCCGACTCGGTCAGGGCCTTGATCTGGTCCTTCTGGCCCTGGGTGAACGTCACGCCGACGCGCGAGAGTGCGGAGACGCCCTTGATCGGGGCGTTCAGGGCCTTGCCGACCTGCATGCTCTGCTGCTTGAGGTCGGTACCCAGAGCCCGCGACATGTCGGTGACGATCGAGACCGACTCGTCGAAGATCTTGTTCGTCTTGCCGACGCCGTTGCGGATGTTGGTGAAGGTCAGGAGGACGTTCGCACCCTCCTGGATGGACTCGGCCTCGGTGGCGGTCAGGTTCTCCAGGTTCCCGGCCAGGGACTCCACGTGCTTGCCAGTGACGCGAGCGGCGCCGCCGGTGCTCTTGATGGTTGCGGCGGTCTGAGTGTTGATCCGCTCGATGCGACCCAGGTCCTTGACGGTAGAGACGGCGGCAGCCCCCAGGGCGCCAAGGCCGAGCACTGCCGGACCGGCCATGCGCTTGAAGCCCGCTCCGACCTTCTGGGTCTTGGTCAGGGTCTTGTCGAGTCCTGCGTTCGCCTTGGAAGCGTTCGTCAGGATGCTGATGACGATGGGCTGTGTCATGGGGGCTGCCTCCTCTCACTTGCTGCTGTTGACGGCGCGGATGAACGCCTGACGCTGGAGTCGGGTCAGAGCGGGATACTCGGAGGGCTGGACTCCGGTCGCGAGGCAGAACCGGGCGAGTTCGTCGGCTCGTCGCTGCTCAGCGAGTCGCCTTTTCCCGAGTCGGTGTCCGGCTCCTCGGGGTCGATCTCCTCGTCCTCGTCGGCGAAGTAGTCGTTCACGATGTAGCCGAGCGGCGAGTCCATCGCGGTCTTGCGGGCGTCGGCGTCGTTCAGGCCGTCGCGGCGGGCCAGGACGAAGTACGCGACGCGGTAGAGCATGGTGTTGTTCTTGCTCTCCTGGAGCGCGGAGACGTTCACGCCGAACTGCTGGGAGATCGCGATCTCGTCGTAGCCGGTGAACGACTCGACGGCGGCGTTGATGGTGAGGTCGGTCTGACTCATGTGAGCCCACTCCTTCTGATGGTTTCGTTGATCTCGGCCTCCAGGCGCCTGACGGCCTGGGGCTGGTACTCCTGTTCGCCCTTCTGCATGAACTGCGCGGGCTCGATGTTGCGGGCGGACCAGCCGTAGTTGATGGCGCCCGCGTAGGGCACGGCTGCTCGTCCGGCTCGGACGACGGCCTTGCCCTGGGCTCGGTTGCCTCGGACTGATCCGGCGAGGCGCCCAGACCGCTTCGGGGTGTGGCGGACGATGGCGTCCGTGGCCTCCGAAGCGATCTGGGCGAAGGCGTCTTTCAGGTCCTCGACGCGAAGGCCGATCTTCTTCAACTCGCGCAGTGTGCGAGAGAGGTTCTCGACCTTCACGCCGCCGTCGGCCATGGCTCAGGCGGTGACGCGGACGGGCTTGGCCGTCAGGACCCAGGACGCCTCGAACGTCATGCGGGCGGTGGCAGATGCGTCGGCCTCGCCGCCGATGAAGTCGCCGTCCGGCTCGCTGATGATGGCGTTGCCGGTGAAGTGCGGCTGGGTGGTCGACGCGGCGGCGTTGCCGTAGGGCTTGAGGATGAACGGCGCCGTGGTGCCCGCGGAGGCGAACACCTTGTCCCAGATCGTCCCGGCGACGAGGTCCTGGACGGCGGTGAACTCCAGGCGGTACTCACGGGCGCCGCCGTTCGCTGCGTCAGCGAAGGTGACGAAGTCGTTGTCCGCCGGGTTCGCGGTGATGACGGTCTTGCTGATCTGGGCGGTGTAGTCGGTCCCTCCGACGGTGATGACGAGGGTCCGCGTTCCGAGTCCTGCCATGGTTCCTATTCCTCTCGATGGCCGGTGATGAAGACGCACGGCACGACGCCGACGCCGGGCAGGTCGAGGCGCTGGGGCCTGACCTGGGTGACGAAGATGAGGCTTTCGATGGCCACGCGAATGGCGGGGACCTTGTCCTCGACGTACTTCTCTGCGGCCTCCAGGTCCTGGGGCAGGAGGACGACGATGTTCCAGTGGGCGACGCCACCGAACGGGTTGGGGTACTCGACTCGGTCGAGCCGGACCAGGGCCGTGCCCGGCTCGGTGGCCTGCACGAAGTAGGGGTGAGCGGTGATCCCGTCGACGCTGGACAGCGCGGTGGCGATCTCCTGGCGGACCTCGGCGCTCATCCCTTCAGCACCTTGCGGAAGGGCGCCTCCAGGCGCCGGATCTCGGGGTCGTTGGAACCGACCCGCACCCCGCCGCCCTCAGCGTCGGCCATGACCCCGAGAGGGATGCCTCGCATGGCCAGGTTGCGCCGCACGCGGCGCTTGAGGGCCTGCGCGAGGTCGTCGGGGTACGCCGTGTGGTCGACGCGGCACACGCGCGCCTGGGCGGCCTTCTCGGCCTCCAGGGCGTCGGTGAGCGCGGCGTCCTCGACGTGGTCCGCCGCGCTACCGAAGTAGGTGCGCAACTGAGGGACGGTGGGGACGGTCATGGTCAGGCCGACTCGACGTCGTGGCTCTTGCCGTCGACCGTCACCGTGAAGGTGCCGGGGACGTCGAGGACGTAGGCGGCGTGCCCACCGGCGTCGACGTGGAGGCGGTTGTCCGCGCCGTTCGGGCGGGTCACGGTGACCTCGCTCTTGGCGGTGAACTCCAGGACGGTCCCGACCTTGTGGGTGGTCGGCTCGGGCTTGCTGTTGCTGGTGGTCATGCTCACTCCTCGGGAAGCATCGGCTGGTTGGGGTCGGTCTCCGGCTCGGGGTCGGGGAGCGAGTTGGACGTGTCCTCGACGGTCTCGAGGTAGGCGTCGCGGGCCTCGACCTGGAACTCGGTGAGGAACCGGTCGTCGGCGGGGCGGACGTTGCCGCGCCCGTCGTAGGCCCGGGGTGCCTCCACCGGCCCGAGGTCGGGTCCGGTGGCGGCCTTGCCCTTGCGGCGGGCCATCAGTCGGCCACGTCGTAGTCGATGGGCTTGACGTCGGACTCGCGGAGGATGGCGCCCGCTGCGTAGCCCCAGATCGCCAGGTCGACGCTCTTGACCTGGTACTCGAACGTGAACCGCTTCGGGGTCGACGCCCAGGCCCAGACCGACGACGGCACGAAGTTGAACGAGCGCGAGGGTGCGCCCGAGCCCAGGCCCCAGGCCGCGCGCCCGGTCTGGTTGCCGATCTGGACGCGATCGAAGCCGCCGGAGGTCTCGCCCTGGGCGTTCGTCGCGCCCAGGATCGGGAGCAGGGGCCGACCCTGGCTGTCCTTGGCGTCGACCAGGGCCGGGAAGGCCTTGCCGTCGAGCGCGAGCGCGGAGAAGCGGTTGCCACCGCGCACGAACTGGAGGCCCGCGAAGTAGGACGTGAAGGCGGACACCAGCGCCGCGTTGACGGCGCTGTTCAGGTTCAGCTCGGTCGTGGTGACCGACTGCAGGAGGGTCGCGATCCGGGCCTCGCGGGCCTCGTACCAGGCGTTCTGCATCTCGGCCCAGATGATCTGGTCCGCCTGCGGGGAGCCGCCCTGGTCCAGGACCTCGCGGTTGATCTCGATCTTGCCGGACAGCGCGGTGGGCTGGACGGTCTGGCTGCCCGCCACGAACGTGCCGGGCGTCGGCTCCTGGCCCTCGGTGTGCGGTCCGACGAGGCCGCCCGCGCTGGTGAACTTGGGGACGGTGAACGACGTCTTGTCGGTGATGTCACCCGTGCTGACGAGGTCCCACAGCGGGGTGGAGAACTGGAGGTTCGGCACGTAGAGGTCGGGCCGGTTCTTGGTGGGGTTCAGGGCGGCGGTGTTGCTGGAGGTGACGGCGAACGCCTCGTCCATGAACTCGGTGAGGCGCTGCGTGGCCTCGCCGTCGTTGGAGAACAGCGCGCCGCGCACGTCGTCGGTGAGGCTGTGCTCGCCCGCCGTGCCGTCGAAGCGGTACGGGCCGGGCTCGCTGACCTCGAACGCGCCCTCCGTGGGGTCGATGGTCTGGCGCTCGCCCGGCTGGCCCTGGGGGTTGCGCAGCGCGGCGAAGCCCGCCGAGATCGCGTCCGCGATGGGCTGGGTGTCGAACGTCGTGGCCCCGGCCTGGGAGGCCTCGAACGCGGTGACGTCGGCGGCGTTGCACTCGGTCACACCGTCGGGGTGGACGATGCCGCACTTGGTGCACTTCATGGGGGTGTTTCCTTCCGGGATGACGTCGAACGCGACGCTGCTGACTCGCGCCCCACCGAAGACCGGCGCAGGCGTCAGGGAGATCTCGTGGATGGGGATGTTGACGGCGTGGTAGACGCCGCCCCGGAGGGCGTACTCGGCGCCCTCGCTGGGTCCGATGGACAGGCCGTCCCAGACGCCCTGGTCGGCCATGTTCAGAGCCCGGTCGCCCTCGGGTGTCTTGGCGACCTGGAACTCGACGTCGAGGCCGTCGTCGGTGTCGTCCCACTGGGTGACGACGCCGGAGGCGTGGGCCTTCTCGTGGAGCGCCCACAACTTGACGCGCATGCCCTCGCGGGGGTGGACGGTGCCCTTGCTGAACTGGAACTTGCGTCCGGCCTTGACGCCGACGACGCCGTAGGGGACGGCGCGCCCGCGGATGGTGCGCTTCTCGACGTCGACCGAGAACACGGTGCCGCCGGGAATGTCGGTGGCGTCCATGGTCTCGGTGTCGAAGGCGGTCGTGTCGGTGGTGGTGTCCAGGGAGGTCTTCACGTTGGCGGGCTCCTGTGCGGGCTGCTGCTTGGGTGCGGGTCCGGTGGCGGCGAGTTCGCCCTCTGCGTCGCGGACGCGCTCCAGGTCCCACGCGCCGATGCGGAGCGCGATGTCAGCGGTCTGCATGCGGGTGAGCGGGTCGGAGCGGAGGAAGGCGTCCAGGTCCTGCTGGGCGCGGTGGCCGCTCGGGGTGACGTCGCCCATGCGGAGGCGGTCCTCGAACGCGGTCCGGTAGAGGCCGAGCGTGAAGTCCGTGAAGTTCTTCCGGCGGTTGAAGTCGTTCTGGTAGGTGCGGCTCGTGGTCGAGACGCCGACCTCCTCGGGGTCGACTCCGGCGTGGTTCGCGATCGCGAGGGAAGCGGCCTCCAGGGCGCTGTTCAGTTGCAGTTGCTCCGGGCTCCACCCGGCCATCGCGTACTTGAGCCCGCCGGGGACGAAGCCGGTGGACCGCTTGCGGCGGGCGTCCTCCCAGTCGTCAAGGAAGTCGGCCACCTCGTCGTCGTCCTCGAAGGGATCGACATCGTTCTCGCTGTAGAAGTAGTCGACCGGCGGCGTGCCGTCGGCCATGCGCTCGGTGGCGGCGTTGAGGCGCAGCCACTTGCGAATGTCGCGGGCGGCGCTGATGAGGAGCCCGTCCGTGGGCGAGTCGAAGCGGATGATCCGGTTGTTCGGGACGTAGCGACCCTGGACGTAGACGCGGCCCTCGCGGACCTCGACCTCACGGGGGCGGCGGGTGCGGACCTTGGTGGGGTAGTTGTGCCACCCGAACTGGGTGATCTCCCACCAGGCGATGCCCTCGAAGAACATGTCCTCGAACAGGTCCGTGAAGGTGAGGGAGCGGCCTCGGTGCTCCTCGGGCTGATCGAGGAGTTCGGCGTAATTGGCTCGGGTGTCCGGGCCGACGAGGTTGACGGGCAGCGCCCCGAGGACGCCGGGCACGAGGTCTCGAACGCGCTTGACGGGCGCGGCCTGGATGGCGGCGCGGCGGCTGATGCGGGGCGCCGGTGCGGCGTCGTCGCTGTAGGAGGCGATGCCGAAGACGGAGGGGTCGATCTCGGCGGCGCGCACGTCGTCGGCGTCGGCTGAGAAGTTCGGCGCGAAGCCTCGGCCAGCGAGCCAGTCAGTGAATCCCACGGGTGAAGTTCTACGCGCTCGACCTGCCGTTTCCGCCTGGAACGGCGGCAAGTTTCGCGAGCGACGCAACCGGGTTTCGTAGGCGGCGCAACAACGTCACTTCCGCGCCGTGACCACCCTGGGCTTGCGTCGCTCGGACGGGTTGGCGCGTGCCGCCGTCGCGGCCCAGTCCGCGACCTTGAGCGCGTCGGCGCGCCCCGAGGAGACGACGCGAGCGCCCTCGGCGGTGTCCTTGGTGCGGGCCGCGACGACCTGCCCGGCCAGGTGCTCGCCGCCATCGTGTCGGAGTACGTCCTCGGTGATGAGGCGCTTCAGGTTCTTGATCGACTGCCCGGCAGATCCGGCCATGGGCGTGACGGTGCGTCGCTTGAGCGCCGGGTCCTCCACGAGGCTCTTGCCGACGAGGAGGCGGCGCCGGTACCCCAGGGCGCGTGCGCGCTCGACGGCCTCGGCCACTGTGGCATGGTCGGTGACGCTGACGATCGCGCCGCCCTCGCCGTCGCTGTACGCCACGCCCAGGGACACGCCCTTGCCGAACCACGATTCGATGGCGGCAGCCGCGGGCGTCGGGACCTCGTCCGGGAGCGCGACGCCGAGCGCCGCCCAGTCCTCCTCACTCGCGAGCGGGTCGCCAGGGTCGGCTCGACGCTCGTTGAGACGCCAGACGTTGAGGTACTGCGAGGCGAATCCGGCCAACGGGTCGGGGTCGTCCGCCTCGGGGTCGGCCTCGCCCGCTAGAGCCTTCTCGTACTTGCGGGCGATGAGTTTGTGGCGGGCCTCGGACCAGTACGGCGAGGCGGCACGCCAGGTGGCGGGGTCGCCCGCGTCAGAGCCGGGCGGGGCCGCCCAGATGATGAGGAGGACGGTGGGGTCGTCAATGGCCAGCGCGGCGGCGATCGCGGCGCGCATCAGGGACGTGGCTCGTCGGTGAGCGGTGGAGGTCTTGTGGACCTGCGGCATGATGCGCTCCAGCGTCGCGGGCTCCAGGCCTTCGGTGACGGTGGCGGGCTTGACGTTCCAACCCTCGTCCACCATGCCGTAGGTGACGTCGTACCCGTAGACGGCGTCCTGGGCTCGCGTCAGCCACCGGTTGCCGGTCGTCGGGTCCTCGATCGCTTCCTTGCCGTTCGCCTTGGTGACCGAGTCCTTGCCCCACCGGTTGATCGCCCAGACCCACGCGGCCCGCTGGATCTCGCGGCAGATGTTGAGGTCCGAGCCGGTGTGCATGACGAGTTGCGGCTCACCGAACAGGCCGAGCGGGTCGGCCATCCGCCACAGCGCGAGGCCTCGCATGCGCACGGACTTGCCCGCGCGACGCGGCGCGGAGTCGATCACGTCCTCGTAGCAGAGGGTGCCGTCCTCGCGGCACTCCAACTGGCGGGTGATCGCGAGTCGCTGCCACCAGCGCAGGCGCTTGCGCTCCACCTCCTCGATCCACTCGATGGCGTCGGCCCCGTACGAGCCGACGGCGTCGGGAGCGGGCGGGCTCATGTAGAGCGGCGGCGATGCGTCGTCCGGGACGTCGGCGTACTCGGCCAGCCAGGGGTACTGGCGGAGCCGATCGGGATCCCACAGCAACTCGGGACGGACCTCGATGGACTCCCCTGTGGCGGGCTTGGGCATGCCGGGCAGCGCTGGCTGGATCGGTGGGTCGTCTAGGTCCTCGGAGGGAGAGACGGGAAGTGGCGGGGGCTCTCCGCCGACGCTCGTCGCGGGAAGAACCGAGCCCGACGCGACGGCGTCGCGGATTGCTTCGGCCTTGGCCTTGGCGATGACGACGGCCTGGCCGCTCTTGTCCGAGCACGAGCGGTGCTCCACCTGCCAGTTGCTCACCTCCCACGTCAACTCGGGGTGCTCAGCGCGTGACTTGATGTGGCCGACCACCCACCGGTCCTCAGCCGTGACCACCTCGCCGCACTGCCCGCACGGACGTGGCAGCCACCCGGCCACGATGGCCCGTGCTGCCTCGACCGCACGGCCAGACCACGGCGTGGTCAGCGGGTCACGCGCCACGGCGCACCACCAGCAGCACGCGGGCGGTGGAGCCCTGCCCCAGCCAGCCTGCACCCACGGCCCGACTGATGGCCTGCGAGATCGTGGCAGCACCCGAGGTGGGAGCCACAGCGGCGCGCAGTTCACCAGGCTCCATCACCGCGCGACCCTGGGCATCGGCCTTGCTTGCGGCATACAGGGCGACAGCGACCCACAGCGGAGCCTTGTTCGAGGTGGCCCAATCCCCGGCGATGTTGGCCGGTCGTGCTGGTGCGGTCATGATGCGCCCTTCGGTTCGGTGCAAGGTCTTGCAGGTGGCTGGTCGGCGGTACGTCACATGTGGTGTAGGTCCTGGTCGACGGGGCGCCTGGGCGGCGCGCTCGTCATCGGTTCTGCCCCCAAGTGGTCCCCCACCTGGGTCTGCCGTTTGTGGTCGAATCACTCACAGGGGTTGCTTGGTAGCGGCCCGTCGGGGCCGCTGTGTGGTGATCTGGTGCGGCCACCCAGTGATCAGCCGGGCCTGCCGTGCCATCCCCCGGCACCGCGCCTCGGGGGTCTTGTCTGTTACCTGGTCACTACGCCAGGCGGGCCTAGGGCCTCTCGGTGCCGCTGAGTTGTGTGGGGCTCCCACCCCGACCGGTCGCGCGTGTCTCGCTCCACCGGTCATGAAGTTCAGAGGCTCACGTTCGGTGCGATCCCCTCCCGCTGGCCCTTGCTGGTGTTCACGGAGCCGCAGTAGCGCGCGCCGGTGGAGGTCTCTCGGCGGCTCACGAGGCGCTGTTCAGCGTGCGGGACGCAGACGAGGTCGTGACCGGTGCGAGGACGGCGCCTGGGCTGCCACACGGCGCCACAGTCGGGGCACGTCCACAGGTAGACGGTCTGGTAGCCGACCTGGGCCATCAGCGGCCACCTCCTGCGGGCGTGCGCAGGCGCTCCGCCTCGCAGGCCATGGCCCAGGTGATGAGGTCGCTATACGCCGCCTTGCGGCGCTCTCGCAGGACGTCCAGGTGCTGCAGCTGCCCTGGGCTGGGGTTGGTGATCTGGCGCTCCATGACGTTCTTGATCCGCCAGAGCGCGTCGTCAGCGTCGGCGTAGTTGCGGGCCGAGACTGCGAGCCACACGAAGGGCGAGTCCGGCACGTCCAGTTCCTCGACGTCGCGGCTCATCGCACGGCCCCGACCATGTTGGCCAGCCCGGCGACCCAGACGGCGGCGAGGAGGAGGCCGAAGAACGCTGCGGCCCTCATCGGTACTCCTCGACGCACCACAGGTCACCGATCTTGCGAACCTTCACACGTGCGGGACGCGGGAGGTCGCCCAGAGAACGGCTGAGCACGAGCCACGCGAACCCCATGCCCCCGGCCCACGAGGACACCCACCAGCGGCGCCTCATCGGCCCATCACCCGATCCACGAGCGTCAGAAGGGCCGGGAGCACGACGAAGCCGACCAGGACGAAGACGGCCAACTGTTCGTACGTCATGAGGGGACCCCCTGCATGCACTCGGCCTCGTGCTCCTCCTGGAACCGCTTCTCCTTGGCCAGGCGCTCCTTCAGGGCCGGGATCTTCTCCGCGGCCTTGGCGGCACCTGGCCGATTCATGCTGGCCAGTCGGACAGCCGCGCGGAGGTCGAGTTTCCTCGCCTCCACGTTGAACGCGTGCATGCCGCACCGACGGCAGCCGCTCACGCTGCACCCGAGTTCGCGAGGGCCGTCGCCAGACGCGCGTGGACGTCGGCCAACTTCAGGCTGACCCCGATCGCCTGGTTCAGGTGGTTCGGCACATCGATGCCCTTATCGCGCAGATTGCGGATCGTCCCCAGGTGGCGCTGGGAGGCCTCGGCATGTGCCATGGACTTGGCGACGTGGTAGCCCACGGTCTGTTCCTGGTCAGTGGTCATGACCGGCAAACTAGTGGCGTATGCGCCACATATTGGGCTCGACACGCCGAACGCGACAAAGTTGTCTAGTTAGCCACTAGTATGACGACCATGACAACCACCAACGTGACGGACCTGCCTCACCCCACGGACCCTGACCGCCTGATCGGAGAGCGCATCCTGATCGCGCTCCGACGCAAGGGCATGACTCAGACCGACCTTGCTGCCGTGCTGGGAATGGACCGCACGCAACTCAACAAGAAGTTGACCGGCAAGCGTCGCTGGTACTTCGCACAGGTCGCAACCTGCGCAGTAGCGCTAGAGATGCACCTGGCCGAACTCGTCGGCGGTGAGGCCCCCGTTGACTGGGTTGGCCCGGAGCCGATTGAGGATGTGTGGCGCGCCCGTAGGGATTCGAACCCCAAACCTTCTGATCCGTAGTCAGATGCTCTATCCGTTGAGCTACGGGCGCACGCCCCGAAGGGCAGGGATCAGTCTAGCCCGAGCCT
>JALRCA010000260.1 GCA_023257515.1 Aeromicrobium sp. | reverse complement strand
TGTTGACCTCCTCGGGCGGGTACTTGAACGCGATCGCCCACCGGGGCGCGCGGGAGGTGGAGCCCAGCCGCCCCTGCAGCGCGACCTCGTCGACCTTGACGACGACGCCGTCGATGTCGTGCTCGACGTCGTGGCGGTGCTCGCCGTAGTACTCGATGAACTCGCGGACCGCCCCGAGGTCGGGCAGCACCTTGGCGCGGTCCGACGTCGGCAGGCCCCAGGCCTTGAGGGCTGCATAGGCGTCGGACTGGCGCTCGGGCCGGAACCCCTCGCGATAGCCCAGCCCGTGGCACACCATCGCCAGCGGACGCGAGGCGGTGACCGAGGTGTCCTTCATGCGCAGCGACCCGGCCGCGGCGTTGCGGGGGTTGGCGAACGGGTTGTTGCCCGCCTCGGCCCACGCCTCGTTGAACTCCTCGAACTCGCGCGTCGGGAAGTAGACCTCGCCGCGGACCTCGACGTAGGCCGGCACCGGGTACTCCTCGCTCGCCGCCAGGCGGTGCGGGATGCCCGCGATCGTGCGCACGTTGTTGGTGACGTCCTCGCCCACGCGCCCGTCGCCACGCGTGACCCCGCGGGTGAGCCGACCGTCCTCGTACGTCAGCGAGATCGCCAGCCCGTCGACCTTGAGCTCGCACAGGAACGTCGCGTCGTCGACACCCTCACGCTGCAGCCGCCCGTACCAGGCGTCGAGCTCCTCGAAGCTGAACGCGTTGTCGAGGCTCAGCATCCGCTCGCGGTGCTCGTAGGACTCGAACGTGCTCGAGGCGTAGCCACCGACCGTCTGCGTCGGCGACTCCGGCGTGCGGAGCTCCGGCAGCTGATCCTCGAGCTGCTCCAGCTCACGCATCAACGCGTCGTACTCGGCATCGGAGACCGTCGGCTCGTCGTCGAGGTAGTACCGCGTGCGGTGCTCGTCGATCGACTCCGCGAGCTCCTTGTGGCGCTGGCGGAGCTCGTCGTCGCTGGTCATGGTCCGACGATAGCGACGAGCGGCGACACGTGCCCCGTCAGCGTGCGAGGCCGGCCAGGGCGCTCAGCACGCGACGCGTGTACGCCGGTGTGGCGCCCGCCAGGCCGCAGCTCGGCGTGAGGACGACACGCGGCTCCCAGGCGTCCGGCCCGAAGCCGAGCCGCGAGAACCACTCCTCGAGCCGCCGCCGAGCACCGGTCTCGTCGAGGCCCGCTCCCCCCGGTCCTGGGTCGACGCTCGGGAGCAGGCCCGGCCACAGATCGGTGCCCGCCTCGAACGCCTCGGCCCAGGCGTCGTCGGGCCGCACGAGGGAGAGGTCGAACGAGACGGCGTCGAACCCCGCTCCTCGCAGCAGCGCGACGGGGACGTCCGACGCGCACGAGTGCACCGCAGCCCGCGCGCCGGCCCCGCGGACGGCGTCGACCACCACGCGGAGGGCGGCGTCGGCCTCGGGTGCGTCGATCGTGCGGTACTTGCCGAAGCCGGACGCGGTCGGCACCTGCGCGGCCAGCACGGCGGGCAGCATCGGCTCGTCGACCTGGACGACGAGCTCGGACCGCGGGAAGCGGCGGCGCAGGTCGGCGACGTGCGCGGAGAGCCCTGCGGCCAGGGAGCTCGCCAGCTCGCGACGGGCCCCGTGGTCGGACAGGACCTTCTCGCCGCGCTGCAGCTCGGTGGTGGCGGCCAGGGTCCACGGACCGGCCACCTGCTGCTTGAGCGTGCCGGTGTGCTCCTGGCCCAGCTCCTCGACGGTGTCGAGGTCCTGCGCGAGCAGGGACCGCGCCCGCCGGTGGTCGAGGCCCGAGGCGTCGAGCAGCCGCCACCCGGCGGGCTGCAGGTCGGCACCGAGGCCGTCGAGCAGCGCGAGCCCCCGACCGATCATCTGGGCGTGCACCCCGCGCGCGGGCAGCTCCGGGACGAAGGCCAGGTCGACGTCGTCGAGCACCAGGCGGGTCGCGCCGGCGAGGTCCTCGCCGGGCAGCGACCCGACGCCCGTGAACCTCATCCGACCGCCGTGGCGCGGCGGGTGCTCGTGATGGTGGCGGAACCGACCACGCGCGTGCCGTCGTACACGACGCATGCCTGACCCGGCGCGATGCCCTCCGCGGCCTCCAGGAGCTCGACGCGGACGACGTCGCCGTCGAGGATGACCCGGGCCCGGTGCTCGGCGCCGTGCGCCCGCAGCTGCACCGTGCAGTCCAGCGGCTCGGTCGGCGCGCTGGTGCACCACAGCGGCCACGTGCCCTCGAGGGCGTCGACCTGCAGGTGCTCACGCGGGCCCACCGTCACGGTGCCGCTCACCGGCTCGATGTCGAGCACGAAGCGCGGCTTGCCGTCGTCGGCCGGGACGCCGAGACGCAGGCCGCGCCGCTGGCCGATCGTGTACGCGTAGGCACCGTCGTGCTCGCGCAGGACCGTGCCCGACTCGTCGACGATCCGGCCCGGCTTGGGACCCAGCTTGTCGGCGAGCCAGCCCGCGTTGTCGCCGTCGGCCACGAAGCAGATGTCGTGGCTGTCGGGCTTGGTGGCGACCTGCAGCCCGCGCTCGGCGGCCTCGGCCCGCACGTCGGTCTTGACCGACCCGCCGAGCGGGAAGTGCGAGCGCCGGAGCTGGTCCTGGGTCAGCACGCCGAGCACGTAGGACTGGTCCTTGGCCGCGTCGCTGGAGCGGTGCAGCTCGACGCCGTCCGCACCGTCGCGCACCTGCGCGTAGTGGCCGGTCACGACGCCGTCGAAGCCGAGCGCGACGGCGCGGTCGAGCACGGCGGCGAACTTGATCTTCTCGTTGCACCGCAGGCACGGGTTGGGCGTCCGCCCTGCCGCGTACTCGGCGACGAAGTCGTCGACGACCTCGTCGGCGAACTCCTCGCTCATGTCCCACACGAAGAACGGGATGCCGAGGGCGTCGGCAGCCCGTCGGGCGTCACCGGCGTCCTCGATGGAGCAGCAACCCCGAGCCCCCGAGCGGTACGACCGCGGGTTGCGGCTGAGCGCGAGGTGCACGCCCGTGACCTCGTGCCCGGCGTCGACGGCGCGTGCGGCGGCCACGGCGGAGTCGACGCCCCCGGACATGGCGGCGACGAGGCGCAACGGTGCCGTCACGACCGACTCCTGACGAGCGATGCGGCGCGGGCACGCTCGTGGACCGCCGGCAACGCGGCGAGGACGGCGTCGACGTCGGCGTCGGTCGAGGTGTGCCCGAGGCTGAAGCGCAGGCTGCCACGCGCGGCGGCGTCGTCGTATCCCATGGCGAGCAGCACGTGGCTCGGCTGCGGCACGCCCGCCGCGCACGCCGACCCGGTGGAGACCTCGATCCCCTGCGCGTCGAGCAGCATCAGCATCGCGTCGCCCTCGCAACCGGGGAACGTCACGTGGGCGATGTTCGGCAGGCGGTGGTCGGGACCGGGCTCGGGGTCGCCGTTGACGACGGCGTCGGGCACGATCGTCCGGATGCCGTCGACGAGTCGCGTGCGGAGCGCCTCGACCCGTGCCGCCGTCTCGGCCTGGCGATCGGTCGTGACCTCGACCGCCTTCGCGAAGGCGGCGATGAGCGCCACCCCGATCGTGCCGGAGCGCACGTCGCGCTCCTGGCCGCCGCCGTGCAGCAGCGGGACGGGCTCGATCTCGCGCCGCGCGAGCAGCGCCCCGATGCCGACCGGACCCCCGAGCTTGTGCGCCGTGATCGTCATGGCGTCGAGGCCGGACGCGGTGAAGTCGAGCGGCAGGTAGCCGGCCGCCTGGACGGCGTCGCTGTGCACCGGGATCCCATGGTCGCGCGCGATCGCGACCACCTCGGGCACCGGCTGCACCGTGCCCATCTCGTTGTTCGCCCACATCGTCGTGATGACGGCGACGTCGGCCGGGTCGGTCTCGACCGACGCACGCAGGGCGTCGACCTTGACCCTGCCCATCCGGTCGACGGGCGTCATGTCGATGCGGGCGCCCTCGTGGGCCGCGAGCCAGGTGACGGGGTCGAGCAGGGCGTGGTGCTCGATGGAGCTGAACACGACGCGGTCGCGCCGCGGGTCGGCGGAGCGTCGCGCCCAGAACAGACCCTTGATGGCGAGGTTGTTGGCCTCGGTGGCACCGCTGGTGAACACCACCGCGTTGGCGGGCACCCCGAGCGCACCGGCGATCTGGCCGCGGGCCTGCTCCACTGCTGCTGCCGCCAGT
>JALRCA010000060.1 GCA_023257515.1 Aeromicrobium sp. | reverse complement strand
CTTCGGCGGCTCGCTCGGCGAGGTCTACGGCGAGAAGATCACCAAGGTGATGGACCTCGCCATCAAGACCGGCTGCCCGATCATCGGCATCAACGAGGGCGCCGGCGCCCGCATCCAGGAGGGCGTCGTCTCGCTCGGCCTCTACGGCGAGATCTTCCGCCGCAACGTGCACGCGTCGGGTGTGATCCCCCAGATCTCGCTCATCATGGGCTCGTGCGCCGGCGGCCACGTCTACTCCCCCGCCGTCACCGACTTCACCGTCATGGTCGACGGCACCTCGAACATGTTCATCACCGGCCCGGACATCATCAAGACGGTCACCGGCGAGGACGTCACGATGGAGGAGCTCGGCGGCGCCCGCACGCACAACACCAAGAGTGGCAACGCCCACTACATGGGCAGCGACGAGGAGGACGCGCTCGAGTACGTCAAGGCGCTCCTGGCCTACCTGCCGCAGAACAACATGGAGGAGCCCGAGGTCTGGGACGAGCCGGTCGACCTCGAGCCCAACGACGTCGATCTCGCGCTCGACACCCTCATCCCCGACTCGGCGAACCAGCCGTACGACATCCGCACCGTCATCACCTCGACGTTGGACGACCAGGACTTCCTCGAGGTCCAGGAGCTGTTCGCCCCGAACATCGTCATCGGCTTCGGCCGCGTCGAGGGCCGCAGCGTCGGCGTCGTCGCGAACCAGCCGATGCAGCTCGCCGGCTGTCTCGACATCGACGCCTCCGAGAAGGCCGCACGGTTCGTGCGCACGTGCGACGCGTTCAACATCCCGGTCCTCACCTTCGTCGACGTGCCGGGCTTCCTCCCGGGCACCGAGCAGGAGTGGACCGGCATCATCCGCCGCGGCGCAAAGCTCATCTACGCCTACGCCGAGGCCACCGTCCCGCTCGTCACGGTCATCACGCGCAAGGCCTACGGCGGCGCCTACGACGTCATGGGCTCCAAGCACCTGGGCGCCGACGTCAACATCGCCTGGCCCTCGGCCCAGATCGCCGTGGTCGGCGCGTCGGGCGCGGTCAACATCCTGTACCGCCGCGAGATCGCGGCCGCCGACGACCCTGAGGCGCGACGCGCCGAGCTCATGACCGAGTACGAGGACACGCTGTGCAACCCGTACGTCGCGGCGGAGCGTGGCTACGTCGACGCGGTCATCCAGCCGTCCCAGACCCGGGCCGAGGTCGTCAAGGCGTTGCGGCTGCTCAAGACCAAGCGCGAGACGCTGCCGCCCAAGAAGCACGGGAACATCCCCCTCTGATGAGCGACGAGACCGCTTCCGAAGAGTTGGGACCCGAGACGACTCCGGAGCCGGCCAGGCCGGTCCTGCGGGTCGTCAAGGGCGACCCGACGCCCGAGGAGCTCGCCGCCCTCGTGGCGGTCGTGCAGGCTCGGGGTGCGGCGGCTGCTGCTGCAGCGGCCGCGGGTCAGAAGCGCCCGCCGCGCTCGGAGTGGGGCCACCCGGCCCGTGCCGCCCGGCGACCGCTGCGGGTCGGCCCGGACCAGTGGCGTCGCTCGTCCTGGGCCTGATCGCCTCGGCCCTGGCAGACTGCGCGGCATGCCGCTGACCTACGAGCCCGACGTGTCCGTCGCGGACTGGGTCGTGCATGCCGACGTGCCCTGGCAGGTGCTGGCGACCCAGGGACCGCCGGGGTTCGAGGCCTACGCCACGGTCCGGTTCGACACCGCGGAGGACGACGCCTACCGCGCCGACCCCGCGCTGGTCGCCCTCGTGACACGTCTGGCGGCAGCGTGGACCCGGTCCCCGGACCAGGCCTGGTTCGGCCTGTGGGAGGGCTGGGACCTCGAGGGCCGCGTCTACGCCTCGATGGATCCCGGCCGGCACTTCGGCCGGTTCTTCCGGCACGACCAGGGTCCCCGCACGTCGTCGGCCTTCTCCCGCGACGTGCTCGACGGACCGCACGCTCGCCTCGGCGACGACCGGGCCTACCTGCTCTTCACCGGAGCCGTCGCCGACGTCGGCGACTGGGGCGCCCGCCCGGCCGCACCTGACTGGCCCCGCGACATGCCGCAGGCCTCGTTCACCTGGCCCGCCGACCACGCCTGGTGCATCACCTCCGACGTCGACCCCGAGTGGTTCTGCGTGGGCGGCTCGCACGACCTCGTCGACGCCGTCGTCGCCCACCCCGATCTCGACGCCGAGCCGGCGCAGCACGGCGTCCTCCCTCCGACCCAGGAGCCCGCATGAGACTCGTCCTCGCGTCCCAGTCCCCCGCCCGGCTCGCGACGCTGCGCGCCGCGGGCATCGAGCCCGAGGTGATCGTCTCGGGCGTCGACGAGTCCCAGGTGCAGAGCCACGACGCCGCGAACCTGGCGGCCGCGCTCGCGCAGCTCAAGTGCCGGGCCGTCGCGCCGCGCATCGAGGGCGATGCCCTCGTCGTCGGCTGCGACTCCGTGCTGGCACTCGACGGCGACGTGCTCGGCAAGCCCGCCTCGCCGGCCGAGGCGACGGAGCGCTGGCGCCGCATGCGCGGTCGGTCCGGCGTGCTGCACAGCGGCCACTGCGTGCGGCGCGGCGACCGCGAGGTCATCGACACGGCGTCGGCGGTCGTCCACTTCGCCGACGTGAGCGACGCCGAGATCGCGGCCTACGTCGCCACCGGCGAGCCGCTCGCCGTGGCTGGGGCGTTCACGATCGACGGCCTCGGCGGAGCATTCGTCCGTGGCATCGAGGGCGACCACCACACCGTCGTCGGCATCAGCCTGCCGCTGCTGCGCGACCTCGTGGCCGACCTGGGAGTCACCTGGACCGATCTGTGGAACCGGGTGTGATGTGCGGCTGCAAACTCGCGTGCACTTGACATCTCAGTGCTTGGCTTCCAGAATCGACTCGTCAGTTTGCACATGCAAATCATCCTGGGGGATCCCGTGCACCGTCTCGCCATCACCGTCACCGCACTCCTGACCCTCCTGGGGCTGACCGCCTGGGCGCCGGGCACCGCGACCGCGGAGTCGGTCGTCCGCAGCGGCAACCAGCTCATGCTCGTCATGGACGCGTCGGGCTCGATGCGTGAGCCCGCTGCCGACGGCGAGCCCAAGATCGACGCCGCCAAGAAGGCGCTCGGCTCCCTCATCGACGGGCTGCCGGACGACCAGCAGGTCGGGCTCCGCGTCTACGGCGGCAAGGTCGAGGGCGGCAGCAGCACGACGGCGTGCACCGACTCGGAGCGGCTCGTCGGCCTCGGCGCCGACAACCGCGACCAGCTGCGTGACGCCGTCGCCGACTACACGCCCTTCGGCGCCACGCCGATCGGCTACGCACTCCAGCAGGCCGGCAAGGACCTCGGCCCCGAGGGCCGTCGCTCCATCGTCCTGGTCTCCGACGGCGAGCCCACCTGCTCCCCCGACCCGTGCGAGGTCGCCGAGCAGCTGTCCGACAACGGCATCGAGCTCACGATCGACGTCGTCGGGTTCGACGTCAGCAGCAAGGCCCGCGAGACGCTGCGCTGCATCGCGGACAAGGGTCACGGCACCTACGTCGACGCCGACGACGCGGAGTCCCTGCTCGAGGGGCTCAAGGCGGCCCAGGTGCGCGCCTCCCGTCCCTTCGACCTGACCGGCGAGCCGATCAAGGGCACACCGACCGCCACCGACGCGCCGCGCATCAGCACCGGGCAGTACCTCGACACGATCCCGGTCGACGGTCCGCTCACGTACCGCTTCGAGCGGTCGGCGCCGGGCACCACCCTGCACCTCGGCGCCCTCTTCCAGGGAAGCGCCGGGTCGGCCGGCAACGGACTGCGGCTCGCCGTCAGCGCCCAACAGGACGGGCAGACGACCTCGTGCGACAGCGGGTCGGCCTTCGGCAACGGCATCGGTGCGCGCGCCCCGCTCCACTTCGGCTCCAGCACGTCGTGGAAGTCCTCGGCCGACAGCCCGTGCAACACCGCGGACGAGCTGGTCGTCGAGATCGAGCCGACCGTCGGCGGCGACGCCATCGCGCAGCGGCCTCTCCAGCTCATGGTCTACGAGGAGCCCGCGGTCAAGAGCACGTCCGGCCTGCCACCGGCCCCGGCGACGCCGACCTGGGAGACGATGGAGCCCGCGGCCGATCCCCGCGAGGACGTCGTGCCCGGCACGAGCATCAGCAACGCTCCCGTGGTGAAGCCCGGCACGATCTCGGCCGACATCAACCCCGGCGAGCGACAGGTCTTCGCCGTCCCCGTCGGGTGGGGCGAGAACCTGCAGGCCCAGCTCGACACCACCCTGACCCCCGCGGTCGTCAAGGCAGCAGCCGTGGGCAGCGACATCAAGGTCAAGGTGCTGTCGCCCATGCTCGGCGAGGACACCGTCAGCCTCTCGGGCAAGGAGCCGGCCGACTGGACGAGCGGACCGCTCGTCGGCGTCCGCGACGCGCCGAAGCCGTACCGGACCGGCGCCATGAGCCAGACCGTCTCGTGGCTCAACCGTGGCGCCCCGGGCATCACGGCCAAGGCGGCGGCCCTGCCCGGCCTGCGCTACGTCCAGGTCCAGTACGACGTGCGCGGCGACGACGCGAACCTGCCCTACACGCTCAGCCTCGCCACCCGGCAGTCGGGCGAGACGACCGCTCCCGACTACACCGCCACGAAGGGGCTGAGCGCGCCGGCCGCCTCGTCGCGCCTGGTGACGCGTCCGACGCCGAGCGAGGCGACCGACGCCCAGGGCCCGGGGTCGGGCTCCGGGTTCCCGTGGACGGCGACGGCGCTCGGCGGAGCGGGCCTCCTGGCCCTGGCGGCCGCGACGGCGCTCGTCCTGCGGGCCCGGCGCACCGTCTGACGGCGCGCCGGGTCACTCCACCGGCAGGCCGAGGCCCCGCGCGATCAGCATCCGCTGCACCTCGCTCGTGCCCTCGCCGATCTCGAGGATCTTGGCGTCGCGGTAGAACCGGGCCACCGGGTACTCCTCCATGAAGCCGTAGCCACCGAACACCTGCGTCGCGATGCGGGTGGCCGTCACCGCCGCCTCGCTCGTGTAGAGCTTGGCGATCGAGGCGGCCTGCTTGAGGTCGGGGCCGGTCACGCCGGCATCCTTGAGCGCTGCCGCTCGGTACGTCATGGCGCGACCGACCTCGGCCATCGTGGCCAGGTCGGCGACCTGGAACGCGACGCCCTGCTTGGCGCCGATCGGCTTGCCGAACGTCGTGCGCTGGCCGGAGTACTCGACGCACAGATCCAGGCAGGCCTGGATGCAGCCGACGGCGAGCGCCGCGATCGCGATGCGTCCGTCGTCGAGCGTCGCCAGGAACTGCGCGTAGCCGCGCCCGCGCTCGCCCAGCAGGTGGTCGGCCGGCACCCGCACGCCGTCGAACGTGAGCGGGTGCGTGTCCGAGATGTGCCAGCCGAGCTTGTCGTAGCTCGGCCCCGCGACGAACCCGGGCGTGCCCGCGGGGATCGTGATCGTCGAGATCTCGGCCGAGCCGTTCTCGCGCGTGCCCGTCCGGGCGGTCACGGTGACGAGCGACGTGATCTCGCTGCCCGAGTTGGTGATGAACTGCTTGGCGCCGTCGACGACCCACTCCTCGCCGTCGAGCACGGCCTTCGTGCGGGTGGCACCGGCGTCCGACCCGGCACCGGGCTCGGTCAGGCCGAAGCCGGCGAGCCGGCGTCCGGCGATGAGGTCGGGCAGCCAGCGCTCCTTCTGCTCCTGGGTGCCGAACGTCAGGATCGGGTTGATGCCCAGGCCCACTCCGGCCTCGAGCGTGATGCCGATCGACTGGTCGACGCGGCCGAGCTCCTCGATCGCGATGCACAGGCTCGTGAAGTCCGAGCCGACACCCCCGAGCTCCTCCGGCGCGGTCAGTCCGAAGAAGCCCAGGTCACCCATCTTCTGCACGACGTCGACCGGGAAGTGGTGGTCCCTGTCCCACTGGGCGACGTGCGGCGCGACCTCGGCGCGGGCGAAGTCCCGGACGAGGTGACGGAAGTCCCGGTGATCGGCTGACTCGAGCGGCTGCGACATGGCTCACAGCCTACGACATTTCGGTTAACGAGCATTAACCGGATGAGACTCGCGACTCCAGGTGGGCGACCGCATCGGCGGTGCGCTCGGCGCCATAGACCCGGAGCAGCTCGGCGATCCGCGGGTGCTCGTCCTGGAGCAGCGCCGCCGCGTCCAGGTGCTCCGACGCCGACGCGGCTTCGCGGAACACCTCCTGCAGGAGTCCGACGCGCTCACGGGTCGAGGTGCGGGCCGAGGTACGGGTCGTCAGCACGTCCTCGCCGTGCGTCGACTCCACCGCGGCGACCAGCTCGTCGAGGGTCATCGCGCCGGACTCGACCTCGGGCGCGAGCTCGTGCAGGACCTGGAGCCGGTGCGCCGCCGCGGGGTTGCCGATCTTGATGCGACGGGCGTTCATGAGCTGCGACAGCATCGGCGGCGAGACGCCCAGCAGCGCGGCCAACCGCGCCTGCGTGAGTCCGAGGCGCGCGGCGTGCCCGCCGAGCAGCTCGCCGAGGGGCGCGCCGTAGAGACGACGCTGCGCCTCTCGGTTCTGCTGAAGATCCATGACCCCTCGTGTGCACTCGGAAACTGTGGCTCGACCAGCATGCCAGGGCTGCGCCGCGCTTTCACCTGTGCAATCTTTGCATGAGCAAACGCTCAGCAAGCAGCCGCCGATGGCATGGTCACGCGCGAGGGCGACGTCGAGCCTGACAAGGCCTCAGAGGGCGAGCACGGCACCGACCAGCAAGGCGACCCCGCCGAGTGCCAACACGGCCGCGAGGGCGAGCTCGGGCCGGATCCGGCGCCCAGCCCGTCGCGCCCCGGCGCGAGCTGGTGGGGCCGGGGCCGGCGGAGTCCGCGGTGACGCCACCTGAGGCGGTGCGGCAGGTCGCAGCGGCGCGTGACGGGCACCTGCTCGCGGACCATCGGCCGCCCAGCCGTCCGGGAGCTCGGGCAGCTGCTCGAACACCTCGACGAGCTCCTCGACGTCGGATCGGTCCCACGCGATCGCCGCGAGGCCGGCGCGAGCCTCGACGGCACTGGGTCGATCCTGGGCCGGGCCGCAGAGTCGCTCCACCAGCGCAGCGGACTCGGGCCGGTCCCCCACCGTCTCGCGGAGGACGAGGCCGACCGCATACAGGTCCTGGGCCGGCGCCGGCTCGGCACCGGCCGCGGCCTCGGGCGGCTGGTAACGCCTCGTCCCGACGACCTCGTGTGCTCGGGTGAGTCGCGCATCCTCGGCCGAGACGGCGATGCCGAAGTCCGAGAGCCAGGCGTGGGGCCGGTGCGAGCCCGTGGGCTCGAGCAGGATGTTGGCAGGCTTGACGTCCCGGTGGACGATGCCGTTGGCGTGCACGGCCGCGAGCGCCTGCAGCACCTGGTCGACCACGATCGCGGCCCAGGCCGGATCCACGGTGCCGTGGTCGGCGATGACCGTCTCGAGCGACCCGCCACGCACGACCGGCATCGTGAAGAGGACCCGCTCGTCCTCGCCGGCCCGCCCCTGCGGCATCAGCACGTGCGGGTGCTCGACACGCCACGAGGACTCCCGGACGAACCGCAGCAGCGAGACGCTGTCGGACTGGCGCAGCACCTTGGCGGCTCGGTAGGTGGCGTCGCGGTGGTCCCACACGCGCCAGACCGCACCCATGCCGCCGGCGCCGAGCAGGTCGACGAGCTCGTAGCGCCCCGTGAACACCTCACCCACGAGGCATCACCCTGCCAGCGCCGGCCCGAGGTCGCAAAGGATCACAGCAACGTGTGACCGAGTCCGCCGAGGCGTTCACGGACCTCGTCGCCGTGCTCGGCACTGTTCGTGGCGACCTCGACGACCACCTCGACCTGACGGACGCCGAGGCCCTCCGCAGAACGGTCGTGCATGACGTCGATGACGTTGACGCGCAGCGCGGCGAGGTCGTGGAGCAGCCGGGTGAGCTCGCCGGGACGGTCCGAGAACCGCACGCGCAGCCTCGTGAAGCGCGCCGCCGCCGAGAGACCGTGGCGGATCACGTCGAGCAGCACGAGCGGGTCGATGTTGCCGCCGGACAGCACGGCGACGACCGGGCCCTCGAACCCGGTGGGATCGTCGAGCAGCGCCGCGACGCCGGCCGCGCCGGACGGCTCGACGAGCATCTTGGCGCGCTCCAGCAGACCGATGAGCGCCGTGCTCATCGACTCCTCGCTGACCGTGACGACCGCGTCGAGCTGGTCGCGCACGACCTCGAACGGCACGATGCCTGGTTCCGCGACGGCGATGCCGTCGGCCATGGTGGGCCCGAGGTCGGCAGCCAACGGACGCCCCTGCGCGAGGGAGGCCGGGTAGGCCGCGGCATCCGCGGCCTGGACCCCGACGATCCGCACGTCCGGGCGCTGCTCGCGCACGAGCGCGATGCCGGCCGCGAGTCCACCGCCGCCGAGCGGCACCAGGATGGTGGAGACGTCGGGCAGCTGCTCGACGATCTCGAGCCCCACCGTGCCCTGGCCGGCCAGGATGTCCTCGTGGTCGAACGGGTGGATCAGGACGGCGCCGGTCTCGTCGGCGAACCGGCGCGCGTGCACGAGCGCCTCGGTGACGCCGGAACCGGCGAACCGCACCTCGGCGCCGTAGCCGCGCGTCGCCGCGACCTTGGGCAGCGCAGCTCCCTCGGGCATGAAGATCGTGGCTCGGGTGCCGAGCAACGACGCCGCGAGCGCCACTCCCTGGGCGTGGTTGCCGGCGCTCGCCGCCACGACGCCCAGGCCGCGTTCCTCGTCCGACAGGCCGGCGATGCGCGTGTAGGCACCCCGGATCTTGAACGAGCCGGTCCGCTGCAGGTTCTCGCACTTGAGGTGGACCGGTGTCCCGGCGCGCGTGCTCAACCAGCGCGAGTGGGCCAGCGGGGTCTGCTCGACGACGTGCTGGAGCAGGGTGCGTGCGGCCTCGACCTCTCGCAGGTGGACGGTCACGGCGTGCTGTCCGGCTCGTGGTCCGGGCCGACCGTGTCTGCCTCGTCGGCAGGTTCCTGCGCCTCGGCCTCCGCACGCCTGGCCTGCTCGGGCGGTCGGTCCGGCAACCCGTCCTCCTGCAACGGGTTTCCGGCCTCGGCCGCCAGATGTCGGACGACGCCGTTGAGGCACGCGACGAGCGGGACGGCCACGAGGGCGCCCACGACGCCCGAGACGGTGATGCCGCCGGCGATCGCCACGATGATCGCGAGCGGGTGGACCGCCACGAAGTGACCCATCAGGAACGGCTGCAGCACGTGCGACTCGATCTGCTGCACCGCGATCACGGCGGCGAGCATGATGAGGGCCGTGATCGGCCCCTGCGCCACGAGTGCCACGAGCACCGCGACCATGCCCGAGAGCAGCGCACCGATGATGGGCACGAACGCACCGAGGAAGACCAGGACACCGATCGCGAGAGCCAGCGGCACGTTGAGGATCCAGGCCGCGAGCGCGATGCCGATCGCGTCGACGAGCGCCACGAGCACCGTGGCGCGCACGAAGCTCGTCAGGTTGCGCCACGCCTCGAGGCCCGAGCTGTGCACGCGCCTGCGTGCGGCCCGCGGGAACAGCGTGACGGTGAAGGCCCAGATGCGATCGCCTTCGTAGAGGAAGAAGAAGGCCGCGAACAGGGCGATGAAGAACCCGGTCACGAAGTGCGTGAGCGACGTGCCGACGGCCGCCAGCCGGTCGACGGCGCCTGACTGGCCGAACGTCGCGATCGCGTCCTGGACCTGGTCGACGTAGCGGCCGATCTGGTTGTCGGTCAGGCCCAGCGGACCGTTCTTGGCCCAGTCCTGGATCTGCGAGATGCCGTCGATGACGGACTGGCGCAGGTCGTCGAACTGGGAGGCGAGCTGGGTGCCGACGAGCACGAGCAGGCCGAAGAACCCGACGAGCATGCCCACGACGACGAGCGCGGTGGCCAGCAGGCGCGGGACGCCGTGGCGGTGCAGCCAGTCGACGGCGCCGATCGTGAGCGCGGTGCCGAGGAGGGCGACAGCGATCGGGACCGTGACCTCGGAGAAGAAGCGCAGCAGGAAGAAGACGCCTCCGGCCGCCACGGCGATGACGACCACTCGCCATGCCCACTGGGCGGCGATCTCGACCCCGATCGGCACCTCGTACCGCGACTCCCCACGACTGCTCACGGCGTCGAGCCTACGGGAACACCCGGACGGCATGCCGCGTTGATCCGAGCGATGTCCCTGATGCGCTCGAGCCTCGTGATCACCGCCTCTGCCGCGGTGCTCGCGGCGTGCTCCACCGCACCCGCCGAGCCTGGCTCCGCCGCGCCGAGGAGCGCCCCCGGGCCGACCTCGTCGGCGACCTCGACGCCCAGCGAGGAGAACCCGTTCGTGGGCCGGTCGTCGCGCGAGCTCGGGCAGGCGCTCCTGCGGGCCGCCGCCCGCGGCGACGAGCGTCGCACCCGTCAGCTCGTCGAGGCGGACGCGCCGCTCGAGGTCCGAGACGCCAGGCGCCGCACGCCCCTGCTGCTCGCCGTCACGCACGACAAGGTGCGCGCGGCACGCGTCCTGGTGGCCGCCGGCGCCGATCCCGACGCCCTCGACGACCGCCACGACACCCCGTGGCTCGTCACCGGTGTCACGGGGAGCGTCGCCATGGCGACGGTGCTGCTCGAGGCCGACCCGGACCTGACGATCCGTAACCGGTTCGGCGGCCTCTCGCACATCCCGGCCAGCGAGCGCGGCCACGCCGACTACGTGGCCTACGTGCTCGAGCACACCGACATCAGGGTCGACCACGTCAACGACCTCGGGTGGACGGCCCTGCTCGAAGCGGTCATCCTCGGCAAGGGGACACGACCGTGGCAGCGCATCGTCGCCGCCCTGCTCGAGGCCGGGGCCGACCCGTCCATCGCGGACCGCAACGGCGTCACGCCCCTGCAGCACGCCCGTGCCAAGGGATTCACGCAGATCGCCGACCAGCTGCGCCGCGCCACCTGAACCGACCAGAGGAGACACCATGTTCGGCAGCCGCAAGACCGAGCTCCCCACCGCCGAGACCGCCCTGCGCGGCCGCGACCACCGTCCGTTCGCCGTCGGCGACAGGCACCTCGTCACCGGCAACCCCATCGAGACCGACGGCCCCGAGGGCTTCGAGGTCGCCATCTTCGGCCTGGGCTGCTTCTGGGGCGAGGAGAAGACGTTCTGGGAGCAGCCAGGCGTCTGGTCGACGTCGGTCGGCTACGCGGGCGGCATCACCCCGAACCCGACCTACGAGGAGGTGTGCACCGGCCGCACCGGTCACGCCGAGGTCGTGCGCGTCGTCTTCGACCCCAGCACCACGTCGTACGCCGACCTGCTCAAGGTCTTCTGGGAGAACCACGACCCGACGCAGGGCATGCGCCAGGGCAACGACCGCGGCAGCAACTACCGCTCGGTCATCCTGACGACGACCGAGGAGCAGCAGCGCGAGGCCGAGGCCTCCCGCGACCGCTACCAGGAGCAGATGACCAAGGCCGGCTACGGGCAGGTCGGTCTGCCGGCCGAGCACGAGCCGGAGGTCGGCTTCGTCCATCGGCGTCACGGGATGCCGCGACATCGTGGGATGCCGATCGAGCCGGTAGGCCGGGCTGTCGAGCCCCGAGCGGGCGAAGAGATTCCCGAAGGCCGACCAGCGGCCCAGGTGGGGCGCGGCCACGACCACCGGCGTCCAGCGAGTTGGCAGCACCCGACGGCCGATCTCGATCGCCCGGCCGATG
>JALRCA010000229.1 GCA_023257515.1 Aeromicrobium sp. | reverse complement strand
GCGCCCGCCACCGACGCGGAGGTCGAGATCGTCCGCAGCGGTCTCGCCGCGTCCGATCTTCTGGAGGTCTCCGCGTGAGCCACATGCACACCGAGCTCGGCCCGCCGCCCAAGCTCGCCGACGGGGGCCTGCGCGTCATCCCGCTGGGCGGCCTCGGCGAGGTCGGCCGCAACATGACCGTCTTCGAGCACGCGGGCAAGCTGCTCATCGTCGACGTCGGCGTCCTGTTCCCCGAGGAGCACCACCCCGGCGTCGACCTGATCCTGCCGGACTTCGGCCCCATCCGGGACCGACTCCAGGACGTCGTGGGCATCGTGCTCACGCACGGCCACGAGGACCACATCGGTGGCGTCCCGTACCTGCTGCGCGAGCGCGGCACGATCCCGGTCATCGGCTCCAAGCTCACGCTGGCGCTGCTCGACCCCAAGCTGCGCGAGCACCGCCTCAAGGAGGTGCCGCGCCACGAGGTGAGCGAGAACGACACGCTCGAGCTGGGACCGTTCTCGCTCGAGTTCGTGGCGGTCAACCACTCGATCCCCGACGCGCTCGCCGTCGCGATCAAGACGCCGGCCGGAGTCGCGCTCCACACCGGCGACTTCAAGATGGACCAGCTGCCGCTGGATGGCCGCATCACCGACCTGCGCGCGTTCGCGAGGCTCGGCGAGGCCGGCGTCGACCTGTTCCTGACCGACTCCACGAATGCCGAGGTGCCCGGCTTCACCGTCGCCGAGCGCAACATCACGCCGGCGATCGACTCGGTGTTCGCCAGCAGCACGGGCAAGATCATCGTGGCGTCCTTCGCCTCGCACGTGCATCGTGTCCAGCAGGTGCTCGACGCAGCCGCCAAGCACGGCCGCAAGGTCGCGTACGTCGGTCGCTCGATGGTGCGCAACATGCAGATCGCCCGAGAACTCGGCTACCTCGACGTCCCCGACGGCGTCGTGGTCGACAAGATCGACGCCGCGCCCGCCGACCAGATGGTGCTCATGTCGACCGGCTCGCAGGGCGAGCCGATGGCGGCGCTGTCACGCATCGCGAACCGCAGCCACCAGCAGGTCGCGATCGAGCCGGGTGACACCGTCCTGCTCGCGTCCTCGCTCATCCCCGGCAACGAGAACGCCGTGTACCGCGTGATCGACGGCCTCACCAAGCTGGGCGCGCGAGTCGTGCACAAGGGCAACGCCCTCGTGCACGTCTCGGGCCACGCGTCGGCGGGCGAGCTCCTGTACTGCTACAACATCGTCCAGCCGAGCAACGTGCTGCCGGTGCACGGCGAGATCCGGCACCTGCACGCCAACGGCGCCCTCGCACGTCAGACCGGCGTGCCGAACGTGCTGCTCGCCGAGGACGGCTACGTGGTCGACCTCGTCGACGGCCATGCGTCGATCACCGGGGCCGTCGAGTGCGGCTACGTGTACGTCGACGGCTCGTCCGTCGGCGACCTCACCGACTCCGAGCTCAAGGACCGCCGGGTCCTGGGCGAGGAGGGGTTCATCTCGGTCGTGGTCGTGGTCGACTCCACCACGGGCAAGATCGTCTCGGGTCCGGAGATCCATGCGCGAGGCCTGGCCGAGGACGACAGCGTCTTCGACGCCGTGCAGCCGCGGATCGTCTCGGCGCTCGAGGAGGCCCTGGCCGAGGGCACCCATGACCAGCGTCAGCTCCAGCAGGTCATGCGACGTGTCCTGGGTTCGTTCGCCGGGCGCAAGCTGCGTCGTCGACCCATGATCATCCCGATCGTCCTCGAGGCCTGAACCGTTACAGGACCGAAACGTTCGACGCCGGAAGTCGAAACAAGCGCTGCCTAACGTCTGTACCAGAGTCCGGCGCGGGGCCGGACCTGGTGGGAACCGGTTGCGGCCGGCAGGACCTAGGCGTTACGCACGCCGGACCTGCCGGCCGCACGCCGGTTCCGGCGAGCGAGAGGTCCAGGGCGTGCGATCCACCGGCGAGATCTTGTTTGCGTGCTCCTCGGGGAGTGCGGACCCGGCTGAGCGGGCGGCACTCGGTGCCCTCGTGAACGCCGTGCGGCGCGATGCGCCGTCGGTCGACGTACGAGACACGCCCGTCGAGGCCCTCGCCTCCGACACCTCCTGGCCGCCGGTGCGCGTGGCCGTGCCCCTGGCCCTGACCGATGGCAGCGACATCGCCGCGGCGCTCGCGATCGCGCGGCGCAGCGAGCCGAGCCTCGTCGTGGCCCGCGCCCTGGGGCCCGACTGGAGCCTGGCCGAGATCGTGGTCGAGCGACTGATCGAGGCCGGGGCGCGCAAGGACGACACGATCGTGCTCGGCGTCGCAGGATCGACCGACGAGTCCGCGATCGAGGGGTATTCGAGGGCCGCACGACTCGTGAGTGCGGTGTGGGGCGGTCCGGTGCACATCGGCTCGATCGGTGGGCGCGACACCCCGCTCACCGATGCCGTCGACATCGCCCGGGCCTACGGTCGGCGGGTGGTCGTGGCCTCGTACGTGCTGGCTCCCGGCCGCTACGCGGACATGCTGCGTCACTGCGGCGCCGACCTCGTGACCGCGCCCCTGCTCGACGGCCCCGTCCCCGACCCGCGTCTGTCCGACCTGGTCGTCACCCGCTTCCACCAGGCCCTCGGCGTGGGTGTGGCCGCCCTCTGACCGCCCCGGGCGGCGCGGTTTACCCGGCCGGCCGGGTAAACCGTCACTGGGCGCGGCAAACATGCCGCGCCGAGCGCATGGTTGCCGCGCCAGGTCCGACCTCAGGCCGCCCACGGGATGCGTCCAGTCTCGAGATGGATGGCGTTGCGGGCGTAGAGCGTGCGCGACTGCTCGAGTCCGCGACGGATCTCGTTGGCGGTCGCGGCGCGGCGGGCCGGATCGAGACCGCCCCACATCCAGCGCGACATGCCCAGCGGATGGGATCGGATGAGGTCCTCGCGACGCTTCTCCTCGACGAGGACCTGCTCGAGCCGACTCGGGTCGGGGTTGAGGCGTCCGTACTTGATCCGTCCGTCGAACTCACCGACGTGACGCCAGATCCACCAGCCGAAGTCCGAGCGGGCGATCACTCGACCGTCGAGCGTGATGTCGACCTGAACCTCGGGCAGCGGCAGGTGCTCCATTCGCATCATGTAGAGCGATCTGGCCTCGCCGACGGACTCGCACCGCGGCTCCGCGTACCCGAGCACCAATCGGCAGTGGATCGTCCCGGGCCAGGACCCCATGCTCAGGAGCCGCTCCGCGAGCTGCTCGCGTGTGCAGAACCCGTCGTGGACCGCCAGGCTCGCCAGGACCATCCCGCTCTCGACGCTGGTCAGTCGGCAGGACTCGAGCACGGCCCGGTCCGGGGGACAGGACTGTCGACCGTCGATCAGCACGATCTCGTCGTCCTCGATCCTGCCGCGGTGGAAGGCGACACCAGCCTCACGTCGACCACCCCGGCCGTCGAGCCGGACGAGGTGGATCGTGTCGAGGTCGACGCCCCACGTCGTCATACCGGTGGCGATGGCAGCCGTCTGGTGACTCAGAGCGACGCCCGGCCCGAGGCGGTCGACCACGCTGAACGCCTTGAGCACGTGCCGTCGTTCGGGCGACAGCGTCTGGAACTCCAGGGCCGGAGCGTACGTGCCGTGACGGATCCGCACGAGGAGCTGCGCCTGGACCGCCGCTCGGATGTTGCGGTCCTTGAGGCCGAGATCGATCAGGTCGCGCCGGAGGACGTAGCCGCCTCGGTGGCGGGCGGCAGTCTGGATGAGGTCTTCCATGGGCCGAGCGTCGAGTCCCTCCTCGGTCCGGCGCAATGGATCAGCGCCTCCCTGTGGACAACGGGATGGACCGCGGAGCGTCGGCCCGGCTCGAGTGGGCGCGGCAACCCGTCGCTTGGCGCGGGATGTTTGCCCAGCCCAGTGACGGTTTACCCGGCCGGCCGGGTAAACCGCCACCGGTGTGGCGTCCGGGACGAACCTCGAGTTGTCCTTTAGGCTTTCGCCATGGCGACCCGAACGTCTTCCCCGCCGCGCAAGCGGCCGTCCGGAAGCCAGGCCAAGCGCAAGCCTGCTCCGCGCAAGAAGCCTGCCCAGAAGCGACCGACCCAGAAGCGACCTGCCCAGAAGCGCACCGGGCCAGGTCCGGTGGCGGTCGTGGTGGGCGGGATGCTGCGCGCCTCGACCGCGCTGTGGCTCGGGGTCGCGGGTGTCGTGGGAGCGATCGCCCGCAGCATCGGACGCTCCGCCGCCGACCTCGATCCGGAGCAGCGTCGTGACGGCGTGGGCTTCGCGATCCTCGCGGTCGCGATCCTGACCGCCGCGTCGGTCTGGTGGCAGATCCCGGGCATGGTCGGTGACGCGATCCGCAACGTCACGGGCAGCACCGTCGGCATCCTCTCCTGGGCGGTCCCGCTCGTGCTCGTGGTCGTCGCGGTCCGCACGTTGCGCCGCCCGGACCAGGTCGGCCCGGCGGGTCGGCAGCTCATCGGCTGGTTCGCGATCGCCGGGGGAGTGCTCGGTCTCGTGCACCTGTCGCACGGAACACCGCGGCCCGACGAGATGACCGCCGTCCGCGAGGCCGGCGGCGCGATCGGCTTCCTGTTCTCCGCGATCCCGCTCGACCTCGTCAAGTCGGGCTACGTCGTCGCGCCGATCCTGGTGCTGGTCGTCCTGTTCGGCGTCCTCGTCGTGACGGCCACACCGCTGCACGCGATCCCGCAGCGACTCGCCGACGTGCGCGACAGGGCGCTCGGTCGCCGTCACGAACCCGAGCCGGAGCCTGCCGTCGAGCGCAAGCGTCACCCGCGCACCGCGCCGGTCGACGAGCCGTACGAGAACCCTCTCGTCGACGGGCCGGACGAGGATCGCGAGGTCGAGGCGAAGCCGCGCAAGACGCCCACGGTGCCCGCTCCTGAGCCGGTCGTCGCCGAGGAGCCGGCCGAGGTCGAGCTTCCGCCGATCGAGCCCGTGCCCGTGCGGGCCGAGCAGCTCTCGCTGTCCGGCGACGTCGTCTACACGCTCCCCGAGACCACGGTCCTGCGCGAGGGCACGCCCCACAAGGCGCGCTCGGACGCGTCCGACGCCGTGGTGGACCGTCTGACCGAGGTGCTGGAGCAGTTCCAGATCGACGCGCAGGTCACCGGCTACACCCGCGGCCCGACGGTGACGCGTTACGAGGTGGAGCTCGGTCCTGCGGTCAAGGTCGAGAAGGTCACCGCGCTCAGCAAGAACATCGCCTACGCGGTCGCCTCGAACGAGGTGCGGATCCTCAGCCCGATCCCCGGCAAGTCCGCGATCGGCGTCGAGATCCCCAACGTCGACAAGGAGATGGTGAGCCTCGGTGACGTGCTGCGGTCGGCGAAGGCCCGCAGCGACCATCACCCGATGGTCGTGGGCCTCGGCAAGGACGTCGAGGGCGGTTTCGTCGTGGCGAACCTCGCCAAGATGCCGCACCTGCTGGTCAAGCCGAACACGATCCTGTTCAACAAGGTCACCATCAAGAACGCCAAGCAGGCGGTTCAGATGTTTGGCCCCGCGCAGCATGGCGTCGCCAAGGCGGTTGCGGACTCGGTCGCTGAAGGCGTCATTCCGCTTTCGGCCGCTGATGACCTGTTCATCTGCGTCGGCGTGTTCATCCACTGGGAAGCCAACGCCGA
>JALRCA010000057.1 GCA_023257515.1 Aeromicrobium sp. | reverse complement strand
CAGAGCCCGCTCGTCAGCGCCCGCTGTCTCTTTCCCCCCCGCACCGCCCCTGCTCTCCCCACGCCCCCCGGCGCACGGCGCCGTGGCCGGGGTCGTGCGTGGGGGAGGGGGCACGGCGGAAAAGGGGCTGGGCGTCGGGGGAGGGGAGGGCGGCTTTCGAGGCAGGGCGCCACGATTTCCGCAAGGCCCCCGGGCGCGGCCGACCCACTTGGCCGTCGTCCAGCCGCACTCGGAGCAGACGTAGGTCGCTCGCTGCGTCTTGGTGCTCGCCATGCGCCTCAGCCTAGGCGCCGGGTCCGACAGGGCCGTCGAACCGGCTCGCGAGTGGTGCAGGACGGGTCGCGACCCGTGGGCCGTGCGTAGTATCGGGACCATGCAGTGGACTCCGTCCGACGGTGAGGACAGCGACGAGGCGGTGCGGGCGGCCGGACCGGTTGCGGACGGCGAGGACTCCACCGAGGACCGTCTTCCGAGGTACCGCGTGCTGACGGGCCCGGATGATGCCGCGTTCTGCCGACGGGTCAGTGCCGCCCTGGAGCTCGGGTATCGCCTGCACGAAGGCCCGGCCGTCACGTCCTCCGGCGGGCGCACGATCGTCGCGCAGGCCGTGATCTGGGATCGGCCGGACCCCACTCCGTCGGTGACCCCGTAGGCCTGTGTCGTGGCCTCAAGCCGGGTGCGGGCCCAGAGGGTCAGACGCGGACGGGTCCGTGGGGCGTGGCGAACGTCGCCGAGAGGATGCCGGGCAGCGCGTTGGGCGCGATCCAGTTGACGTCGATCTGCTCCAGCGTGTCGACGGCGGTCTCGCCGAGCCAGTCGGCGAGGCGCTGCGGGCTGCCGGCGATGTCGAGGGCCGTGAGCTCGAGCTCGGCCGGGCCGATCTGCGAGGGGTGCTCGGAGTCCTCGATCAGCCACTTGGTCACGTAGGGCAGCTGCGGGTCGGCTCGCATGCTGCTCGTGCCGATCTGCACCCACTCGAGGTTGAACCCGTCGGGACGACGACGGTTGCCGGGCACGGCGTGTCGGCCGATGCGGCGCTCGACCTCGGCGATGTCGTCGACGGAGATGCACCACCCGAGCCACCCGCCGCCGGCGTCGGTGCGCTCGCGCACCGCCTGACCGAAGGCGGCCTTCTCGGCCGCGGGGTGCTCCAGTACCTCGACGACCTCGAGGTACTGGCGGTTCGTGAGGGGCAGGATCATGTTGCGCGTCCCGAACCGGGGGTGGACCCCACCGTCGACGAACTGGGCCCCGAGCTGCTCCTCGAGGCGGGCGGTCGCGGCGGCCAGACCGTCGGGTCCGGCCGCGAACGTCACGTGGTCCAGGTGCATACGGCATTCTTGCCCGACGCCCCGCCGGACCCGACACCGGGTCCGGGTCCGTCCTCGGGTTCCGCCCACGACCTGAGGCACCGCCATCGTGATCTAGGGCGTCCTCCCCATGTGGTCGGCTACCTCAGGCGACGAGGCTGGACGCATGATCCTCGACCCCCTCTCCTTCGTCCCCCTCGAGGTGGAGCGCCGCACCGCGGAGCTGAGCCGTGCCGCCCGCCCTCGCACCGAGCGCCGCCTCCGGCGCGTCCTGCCCACGGGTCTGCTGCGCCGTCACGTGACGAACGTCGGCCGGTTGGCCTGAATGTCGGTGCAGTCGTCCAGAATGGGGGGCATGGCCGCCCCACTCTCCCCGCTCGTCGGCCGCGGTCCCGAGCTCGCCGAGCTCGGCACGGCGCTCGGCCTGGACGACGGCCGCCCGCGCGAGGCCGTGCTGCTCGGGGGCGACGCCGGCATCGGCAAGACCCGGCTGCTGTCCGAGGTCGTCGACCGGGCTCGATCGGCCGGCTTCGGCGTCCTGGTGGGCCACTGCATCGACCTCGGCGACAGCGCGCCGTCGTTCCAGCCCTTCGTCGAGGCGTTCACGGCCCTCCCCGAGGCCGAGCGCACCGCGCTCGACGAGTCGGTCCCGGCGCTCGCCGCCCTGCTGGACTCCGGGCTCGCCGCCGTCGACCGCGCCGAGGTCCTGACCTCGGTGGCCCGCGCGCTCGAGATCCTGGCCGAGCACCGCCCGGTCCTGCTCGTCGTCGAGGACGCGCACTGGGCCGACGCCTCCACCCGTCAGCTGCTGCAGGTGCTGCTCGCACGCTCGTTCGGTCGTCCGGTCGCGCTGCTCGTCAGCTATCGCAGCGACGACCTGCACCGCCGGCACCCGCTGCGCGCCGCTCTCGCCGAGTGGACCCGGCTGTCCGGGGTCCGCCGGCTCGAGCTCGGGCCGCTGGAGCCCGCCGACGTCGCGCGCCTGGTCAGCGCACGCGGGGCTCGACCGATCAGCCAGCAGGGCATCGACGCCATCGTGCGCCGCTCCGGCGGCAACGCCTTCTACGCCGAGGAGCTGCTCGACGCCGGCATCGCCGACGGCTCGCTGCCCGAGGAGCTCGCCGACCTGCTCCTCGTGCGCTTCGACCGGCTCAGCGACGACGCCAAGGCCGTCGTGTCCGCCGCCTCGTGCGCGGGCAACCGCGCCACCGACGACGCCCTCCTGCGGGCCACCGGCCTGGACGCCGCCGCGCTGCACACGGCCCTGCGCGAGGCGGTGGACCGTCGCGTGCTCGTGCCGCTCGAGGACGGCTACGGCTTCCGTCACGCCCTGCTGGCCGAGGCGGTCCACGACGACCTGCTGCCGGGGGAGCGGCGCCGGTTGCACGGTCAGTTCCTCGACGCCGTCATCGAGTCCGGCACGGCAGCCGAGATCTCGCTGCACGCCCACGCGGCCGGCCGGCTCGACGTCGCCTTCGACGCCGACGTCCGGGCCGCCGCCGAGTCCACGCGCGTGGGTGGCCACCACGAGGCCTCGCTCCACCTCACCCGTGCGATCGAGATCGCGCCCGCGGACCACGACGTCGTCGGGCTCGTCGTCGCGGCCGCCGACGCCCTCACGAACGCCGGCCGGCTCCGCACCGCGCAGGCGCTGCTCGAGGAGCGGCTCACGGCCGACCTGAGTCCGCTCGACCGCGCCCGACTGCTCGTCGCGGCCGCCGAGGTCGGCTACTTCTCGCTGCCCGAGGCCGAGGCGTTCGAGGCCGCGGAGGCCGCCCTGGCGGCGGTGCTCGCGGCACCCGACGCGTCCGAGGCCCTCGTCGCCCGTGCCTACGTCACGCTGTCCGCGGCGGGCTCCAGCCTCCGGCGCGACGACGAGGCGCTCGAGCACGCCGAGCGGGGCCTCGCCCTCGCCGAGCGGATCGGCGACGACCGGCTCGCGGTCGAGGCGCAGACCGTGGTCAACAAGATCGTGGCCCGCACCGACATCGACGTCGCCAAGCCGCGGGCGCGCTACTCCGAGCTGGTCGAGACCTCGCGCGCCCGCGGCGACGTGCACGGCGAGCTGCGCGGGCTCAACCACCTGGCGTTCCTGTACCTCAATGCCGGTGAGCTCGCCGAGGCCGAGGACACGTTCCGGCTCGGCATGCGCCGCGCCGCCGAGACGGGCCGCGACTGGGCCCCCTACGGGTTCGACGGACGCTTCTTCACCGCGCTCATCTGCTACCAGCGGGGTCGCTGGGACGAGGTCGCCGAGCTCGCGGTCGACGACCGTCAGGCGCCGCAGCTGACCGTGGCGATGATGCGCTCGATCGCGATGCTGGTGGCCGCCGGGCGAGGAGAGGCGGTCGCTCCCGACGTCGTCGACCTGGTCCGCTCGCGTTGGGCGCAGGAGCAGGTGCTCGCGATCCACAGCGGCACGGCCCTCATCGACCTGGCGCCCGACCTCACGGCCGCGCGAGCGGCCCACGACGACCTCGTCGAGATCCTGGAGTCGGTCTGGCGCGACAGCTGGGAGTCGTGCCGCCTGCGCATGAGTGGCCTGCTCACCGCGCGTCTGGTCCAGGCGGTCCCGGCCACGCCGGGTGCCGAGCGGGCCGCGCTGGTCGCCGAGGCGGAGGCGTTGCTGGACGTGAGCGAGACCGTCGCCGAGGCGTTCCCGCGCATGGGGCCCGAGGGCCAGGCGTGGCGCGTCCGCGTCCAGGCCGAGGTCGCGCGCCTGCGCTGGCTCACGGCGATCGAGCCGCCGGAGCGGGCGACCATCGTCGACCTGTGGCAGCGCACGGTCGACGGCTTCACCGAGCTCGGTGAGCCCTACGAGCTCGCCCGGTCGCAGGTTCGTCTCGCGCAGGTGCGGCTGGCGGGCGGCGAGGACGTGTCGGCGTTGCTGGCCGAGGCGCGGCAGACGGCAGAGGCGCTCTGCGCGACGCCGCTGCTCGCCGAGATCTCCGCGCTCGCACCGCGGCGCACGTCCGCGGCGGCGTCCGGTCGCGTCCAACTCACGCCGCGCGAGGCCGAGGTGCTGGCTCTCGTGAGCGAGGGCCGCAGCAACGGCGAGATCGCGCAGCAGCTGTTCATCAGCACCAAGACGGCCTCGGTCCACGTCTCCAACATCCTGGCCAAGCTGGGCGCCTCGAGCCGCACCGAGGCAGCGGCCATCGCCCGCCGGGACCAGCTGCTCGACGCGTAGGCTGCGACGGTGGCACTTCGACGTTTCGTCGCCCTGGGCGACTCGTTCACCGAGGGCGTCGGAGACGCCGACCCGACCCGTCCCAACGGCGTCCGGGGCTGGGCCGACCGGGTCGCCGAGGAGCTCGCGCGTCTCGATCCCGAGGTCGGCTACGCGAACCTCGCGATCCGCGGGAAGAAGCTGCCGCAGGTCCTCGACGAGCAGCTCGACCGCGCCCTGGCGCTCGAGCCCGACCTCGTCACCCTCTACGCCGGTGCCAACGACATCCTGCGACCCAAGGTCGACATCGACGCCCTCGTGACCCGCTACGACGAGGCCGTCGGACGCCTGGCCGCGACCGGCGCCGTCGTCGTGCTGTTCACGGCGTTCGACCCCGGCGGCTTCCCGCTCTTCGGGGCCATGCGCGGGCGCTTTGCGATCTACAACGAGCTCGTCCGCGAGGTCGCCGAGAGGCATCGGACGCGCCTGGTCGACTTCTGGCGCCTGCGCGAGTACCGCGACGCCCGGATGTGGGACGTCGACCGCATGCACATGGCGACGCCCGGCCACCAGCGCATGGCGATCGCGGTGCTCGACGTGCTGGGCATCGACCACGCGCTCGTGCCGCTCGAGCTGCCAGTGGTGCCCGAGCGCAGTCGGCGTGAGGCGCGCGCCGAGAACCTCGACTGGGTCAAGGCCCACGCGGCGCCGTGGGTGCGGCGTCGGCTGACCGGCACGTCGTCGGGCGACGCGCTCGAGCCGCGTTACGCGGTGCTCAGGCGTCCGTCGTCCTGAGCCGCGAGCTCGCGCACCTGCAGATGAGGCGCGAGCGACGTCAGGAAGTCCACGGGGTCGAACAGCTCGCCCGGCGCGTGCGCGCCCGGTGAGCCGTCGCCCCGCGCG
The DNA here is from genome assembly GCA_023257515.1 of Aeromicrobium sp. Lineage (GTDB taxonomy): Bacteria > Actinomycetota > Actinomycetes > Propionibacteriales > Nocardioidaceae > Aeromicrobium. The sequence continues at coordinate 21,751 of JALRCA010000057.1, read as the reverse complement.
AGCCGCACGGCCGCCTCGACCACGAGGGGCGCCGTGACGGCGTAGATGTCCTGACCGCTCGCGAGCACCCGTCGCGTGGTGTCGCCACGACGCACGCGCGCCTCGACGGCGAACACCTGGGCCGACCGGCCGAGCTCGTCCACGCCGCGCGGGGGCGGCGTCGAGGCGTCGTGCAGGTCGTCGAGCGGCGCCTGGTTGATGTGCGTGTGGAGCTCGCGGACGTCGACGTGGCGCGAGATCAGGACGAGCTCCGAGAGCGAGAGCTCGACGACGCCCAGCGTGCCGAACGGCGGCTCGAAGTGCCACGTGGACTCGCGCGGCGGGTCGGGGAGGGGGCGCAGCTCGCCGCCGCTGATCATGAGGCGCGGCGCGGTGTTCCGGGCTCCGGTCGCCCGCGTGCCCGCGGTGGGGTGCCAGCTGTCGAGGGCGATCGCGACGTCGACCTCGTCCGCCTGGCCACCGGGGGTCGCCCACGTGACGAGCAGGTCGGCCAGGCCGCCGAAAAAGCTCACGGCGGGCACGACGGACACGCCGGCGTCGCGGGCCGGCACGTCCCAGCGGGCGAGTGTCTGGGCCGCGCTCGCGGCCTCGGCGGTCACGTCGACGTAGTGCGCGCCGGCGCGGATCGCCGCGTCGGCGGCGACGTCGGCGGTGTCGAGGAAGGGCCCGGCGCAGCTGATCACGACGTCGCACCCGGTGAAGGCCTCGGCCAGCGCGACCGGGTCGTCGACGAGCGCCACGCGGTGCGGGACGCCGGGCACGGCCTGCTCGAGCCGCCCGGCGTCGCGGCCGACCGCCACGACCGGGAGGCCGCGGCGCCCCAGCTCGTCGACCACGAAGCGTCCGGTGTGGCCGGAGGCACCGAGCACGGCGATGGTGGGGGTGGCGGTCATGAGCGGGTTCCTGTCGTCGGCCTCGGCGAGGCGTGTGGGTGGTACGCTACGTACAGGTCTGTAGCGTGTCAATCAGGAGGCGGGCGTGCAGGAGGCGGGCGTGACGGAGACGACGGGGGTGCGCGAGCGGGTGCTCGGCACGGCGACGCGACTCTTCTACGCCCAGGGCGTGCGCGCCGTCGGCATCGACCTCGTGGTCGCCGAGGCCGCGGTGGCCAAGACGAGCCTCTACCGCCACTTCCGCACCAAGGACGACCTGGTGGCCGCGTTCCTGCAGGCGGAGGACGCCGACTTCTGGAGCACGTGGGACGCTGCGACGACGGAGGGTGGCGGCGACGCGATGGCCGAGCTGGAGGCCCAGCTCGCGTGGATCGCCGAGCGGGTCTCGCGTCCGGGCTACCGCGGGTGCCCGCAGCTCAACGTGGCGGCGGAGTTCCCGGAGCCGGACCACCCGGCCCGCACGGTCGCCGTCGCGCACAAGGCCGAGCTCCGCGCCCGGCTCGAGGCGATCACCACGCGCCTCGACGTCCCCGAGCCCCGGCTGCTCGCGGGCCAGCTGGCGCTGCTCGTCGACGGCGCGTTCGCGCGCTCGCCCGTCGCGAAGGTCGACGACACCGGTGAGCTGCTGGTGGGAGCCGCCCGAACCCTGCTCGCCGCGTCAGGTGTCAGTCGCTGACCTGCAGTGGGAGCCCGGGTGCTCGCACGAGCCACCGTTGGTCGGACCCGGCGACGTCGAGCTGGTCGACCACCGCGCGCGCGAGCACGGCGTGGTCGACGGGCGCGGTGGCGTCGGCGATCGTCAGGGGCTCGGGCAGGAGAACCGGGTGCGCGTCCGAGGTCGCGTCCTGCATCCCCAGCCCGGCCGCGGGGATCAGCACGGTCCCGTCGAGCGGGGCCTCCCGGAGCGCTTCCGCGCCGCGGGCGTGGGCGTCGCTGAACGGGCGCAACGACGCCGGGAACAGGTCCTCGTGGTCGGCGACCGCTCCGCCGTCGTCCAGCCGGGCGATGGCCGTCACGCCCACGTGGACGACTCGTGCCCCCAGCGGCAGGAGCGAGGCCAGCTGGTCGACGACCCGCACGTAGAAGTCGCCGTCGAAGCCGTCGAGGTCCGCCGGCGGCGCCGTGAACGGCGTGACGGCGAGGACGACCGCCCGCGGACGGGTGCCGGCGAGGGCGGGGGCGAGGTCGTGGACGTCACCCGTCCGGTGCTCCACGAGCGGCCCGCGCGAGGGCGGCCGTCCGCGTGAGACCACGACGGCCTGGCGGCCTCGCCTCGTGAGCTCGTCGACCACGGCTGCGCCCACGCGCCCCGTCCCACCGAGCACCACGACCGGTTCCCTGGCGTCCTCGTGTTCCGTCATGCTGGCACGGTACGAACCCGACCCCCGGTTACCGCAACGTGACCACCCCGGAGGCGTGATGACGACCGACCAGCTCCCGACGTTCGACCCCCGCTGCCCGATGAGCACGTTCCCGGTGCAGATCGGCGGCCGCTGGACCGCGATGATCATCCAGTGCCTCGACCGCCGGCCGTGCCGGTTCGGGGAGCTGCGCCGCCACCTGTCGCCCGTCAGCGCGAAGGTGCTGAGCGAGACGCTGCAGTCGATGGAGGCCGACGGCTACCTGGTCCGCACCGAGACGGCCGAGGGGGTCAGCTACGCGCTGACCGACCTCGGCGGATCGCTCATCCCCCTCATCCGTGCCGCCCGGACCTGGGCGAGCGAGCACCTGGACGACTGACGACAGGGGCCGGCGCCGGGGTCAGAGGAAGCGGACGGGGTCGAACTCGTCGATCGGGATGACGCGCAGGCGCGGCAGCTCGGCGTTGAACGCGCCGACCTCGTACTCCAGGTCGTAGAGCTCGAGGCCGTCGCCGGCCAGCTCGGCCCAGCCGCTGTTGCGCAGCTCGTCGAACGCGACGAGCGCCGTCCGACGGTTGTCGACGAGGTCGCGCATCTGGGGGATGAAGTCGCCGTCGCCGCTCGCGAGCAGCACGTCGCCCTGCCGGTCACCCAGCGCCTCGAGCGTGCGCTGGATCGCGATGTCCACGACCTTCTGGTCCGACGTCCCCGACAGCGGGATCGGCTTGTAGCCCAGCGCGGTGAGGGCCTGCACGAACGACATCGGCATCTCGCCGTTGACCGCCAGGAAGAACAGGCCGGTGACGGGCTGCCCCCACAGGTCGGCCGCGAACGACAGCAGCCGGTCCCACCGGGGCCGCTCGTGCGGCTGGGGCCGCCGGGCCAGGATCGACTGACCGAGAGTGGCGTCGATGTTCTCGCCGTCGACGAGCACGTACGTCGTGGACTCCATGGACGGAGCCTAGGCCCGGTCGGTGTCCAGGGCCCACTGCTCGTCGAACTCGGCCTGCGTCAGCTCGACGAGCTGGGTGCGCACGTGCGCCAGGTGCCCGGCCGTCTCCTCGGCGCCCTCGACCCCGATGCGCAGCACCTCACGGTCGTCGTCGCGGCTGCGGACCACCAGGTCGCCGAACGTCGGCTCGTCGAGGACGCCCAGCCCGGCGGCCACGATCCGTACCGGCCACAGCAGCCACGAGACGACCCGGCGCCTGCCGTGGGGCTCCTCGATGGCGACGGAGTAGGCGTCCATCGCGCGACGTTCGGTGCTGGTCATGATCCTCCCGATTGCCGGCCCACCCTCAACCTATCTGTGTGCCCTCCCGCGTCCCGCCACGACGCCCCTGACCCTCGTACGTCCCGATCATCGGGATCGCCCGGTTGGGACGGGCGTCACGTACCGCAATGCTCCGACGTGGCGGACGTCACACGGGGGTGCGGCCGCGCAGCACGGCGACGATCCGTCGCGCGTGCTCGGACACGACCGGAAGAAGGACCCCATGCATCCGACCCGTTGGATCGCGGCCGTCGCAGCCGTCACCACCAGCCTCGCCGTCCTGGCGGGGTGCTCGGGCGACTCCACGGCGTCAGCGTCGTGCGACCGTAGCCTGAAGCTCGACTCCTACACGATCTCGACGTGCGGGCCGCTGCGGCTCGCGGTGTTCCTGCCCGGCACCAACAACGCGGACCTGCAGTCGCGCGTCAGGTACCTCAAGTCGGCGATCAAGAAGATCCCGGACGCCACCATGACGATCTTCGACGCCAAGTTCGACACGACGACGCAGGTCAACCAGATCCAGAACGCGCTCCAGAGCAAGAAGTACAACGCGGCGATCGCGGCGCCCATCGACGGCGTGCTCATGTGCAGCGCCCTCTCCCAGCAGGCCCCAGCCGCCGGCGTCCTGGTCGCCGTCCCCAACCTCGCGCTGTGCGACCGCAACGGCAAGGAGGGCAAGGAGCTGCGGGCCCCGGGGACGCTGACCTACGTCGGCGGCACGCAGACCGAGCAGTACTGGACCGACTACCTGACGTGGATCGCGAAGCGCCTGGACGGACCCACGAAGTTCCTCGCGCTGACGGACCCCGCCGCGCCCTTCCCGCTGACCAAGAACTTCGAGCGGGCCGTCGCCACCGTCTCGCGTCAGTACCCGGACCTCGACGTGGTCGCCTCGGCCGACACCGACCTGACCGTGGCGGGGTCCTACCAGAAGATGCGTGCGCTGCTGCAGGCCCATCCCGAGGCCACGGCGCTCGTCACGATGTTCTCGACCGAGACGCAGGGCGCCTACCAGGCCCTCACGGCGGCCGGGCGCGCGAAGGACTTCCAGATCTACGACAAGGGAGCGACGCCGTGGGCGGTCGCGGCACTGCGGTCGGGGAAGATCGAGGCCACCTCGCCCGAGCGACCGGTGACCTCGACCAAGACCATGCTCAAGGCCTTGGTCGACGCCAGGGCCGGACGGACTGTCCCCCCGTTCTTCACCAACGACGGAGCCAAGGCGCCGGCGGGAGCACCGGCCTCGGGCATGACGGTCCTGACCCGCACGACGCTCGGCGACTACGAGGGGCAGGGCTGATGACCTTCTCGACCATGATCGGCGCAGCGCGGGTCGACCAGGTGACCGAGCTCGACGCCTGGCCGTTCCCGCCGTCCGGCCTGTACCCCGACATCGACGAGGCGACCGCCGCCGGCGCCCTGGACGCGCTGGGCGACCACCACGTCGACGCGACCAGCGGTGACCTGCGCCTCGCGATCCACACGTACGTCGTGCGTCTGGGGGACCTGGTCGTCGTCGTCGACACCGGCAACGGCAACCACAAGGAACGGCCGAACCTGCTGCCGCACCACCGGTTCGACACCGACTTCCTCGGCCGTCTGTCGGCCGCCGGGGTGGACGCGGCCGAGGTCGACCTCGTGATCAGCACCCACCTCCACCCGGACCACTGCGGATGGAACACCCAGCTGATCGACGGGACGTGGCGCCCCACCTTCGCGCGCGCGACTCACGTCTTCTCGCGCACCGAGCTCGACGCGCTCCGCTCGCTCGCGGAGCGGGACGACCTGGAGGGCGTCGAGGCCGACCTGGCCCGGACGTTCGAGGACAGCGTGCGCCCGGTGCTCGACACCGGGCACTGGCGCGTCGCGCGGGACGGCGAGGTCCTGGCTGAGCACGAGGGCACGCGGGTCGTGGTCCGGGCGGCGCCCGGCCACACCGCCGGGCACCTGGTCGTCGAGGTCCTGTCGGACACGGGCGGCGCCGTCATCTCCGGCGACGTCATCCACCACCCGATCCAGGCCCTCCACCCCGGTCTGTGCCAGGGCGGGGACGCCGACGCGGGGCAGGCGCGGGCGACGCGTGACGCGCTGCTGCGCCGGTGCGCCGACGAGGGCCTCCTGCTGCTCACCGCCCACGTCGCGGTCGACGCCCCGCTGCGGGTGTGGCTGGACGCGGACGCTCGGCCACGTCTGACGGTGGGCGACCCGGCGGAGGTCGTCGCATGAGCGCCGCGATCACCGTGGAGCACGTGACGAAGGCGTTCGGCGCGACGGTGGCCGTCGACGACGTCAGCCTCGAGGTCGCTCCGGCGACGATCCACTCGTTCGTCGGCGAGAACGGGGCCGGCAAGTCGACCCTGCTCGGCATGCTGGCGGGACGACTGGCCCCCACGAGCGGGACGGTGCGCGGCTTCGGGGAGCCGATCGACGGCGCCTCACCCCGGTCGGCGCGGGCGGCCGGCGTGGTCGCGATCTACCAGGAGCTCACGATCATCCCGACGATGACGGCCCTGGCCAACGTGTTTCTCGCGGACCCACGCCACCGGGGCACCGTGCTCGACCGGTCCCGGATGAGGCGGCGGTTCGCCGAGCTCGCGCGGCGGGTCGGTGCGGACGTCCCACCGGACGCGCTCGCCCGGACCCTGTCGGTCGCGCAGCAGCAGCTGCTGGAGGTGATGCGCGCCCTGGAGTCCGACGCGCGCACCATCGTCCTCGACGAGCCCACGGCGCCGCTGCCGCACGAGGCCCGCGAGCGTCTGCTGCGACTCATGGAGCAGCTCCGGTCGGAGGGCGTCACGGTCATCTTCGTCTCGCACCACCTCGAGGAGGTGCTCGAGGTCTCCGACCACGTCTCGGTGTTCCGTGACGGGCGCCTGGTCGCGTCGGAGCCTGTCGGCTCGTGGACCAAGGACGACCTGATCGCCACGATGCTCGGAGACGTCGCGGCGCAACGGCTGCGATCCGAGCTCGAGACGTCGTCGCCCCGCACGGTCTCCGAGGACGTGGCCCTGGCCGTCGAGCACGTCGACCTGCCCGGGGTCCTGCACGACGTCTCGCTCACCGTGCGGCGGGGCGAGATCGTCGGCGTCGCGGGGCTCGTCGGCTCAGGCCGCAGCAGCCTGCTGCGCGTCGTCGCGGGTCTCGAGCCCGGGGCGTCCGGATCGGTCGCGGTGCACGGCCGCGGCGGACGCGTCCCCCGGTCCGTCGTGGCCGCGCTCCGGCTGGGCGTGGCGCTCCTGCCCGAGGACCGCAAGGCCCTGGGGCTGGTGGGGACGATGTCGTCGACCGACAACGTGGTGATGAGCAGCCTGGGGCACGTGTCCCGCCTGGGCTGGGTGCGGCGCCGCGCGGCGCGCACGGTTGCGCGCGACGTGGGCGCCCGCTTCGGCGTCCGGCCGGAGTACCTGGACCGCGACGCGCGTCACCTCTCCGGCGGGAACCAGCAGAAGCTGCTGCTCGCGCGCTGGGCCCTGCGACGACCGCGGGTCCTGCTGGCCGACGAACCGACGCGGGGCATCGACATCGGTGCCAAGCAGCAGATCCGCGACGCGCTGCGCGAGCTGGCCGACGAGGGCATGTCCGTCGTCATGGTCTCCGCCGAGCACGAGGAGCTGCTCCAGGTCGCCGACCGCATCGTCGTCCTCGCCCGCGGGCGGGTGGCGGCCGAGCTCGACAACAGCCGGCGCGACGTCGACGAGGAGCTCGTCCTGCGCGCCGCCTTCACGAGGGAGAACACCCATGTCGCTTGACCACGCACGACCCGCCACCGCTCCCGTCGCGGCGGCCCCGGACCCATCGCCCGTCCGCCCCGGTGCGGTCCCCGTCACCTGGTTGGACCGGGCCGCGACGTGGGGCATGCCGGTGGTCCTGCTGCTGCTCGTGGCCTGGGCGGCGATCACCTACCCCGGGTTCCTCGACAGCGGCAACCTGCGCAACATCCTGGCGCAGAACGCCCCGGTCGGGATCATCGCGATCGCGATGACGCTCGTGATGGTCGGTGGTGGCTTCGACCTGTCGGTCGGCTCGATCTTCGGGTGCGGCAGCGTGGCGTTCGCCGCGCTCTACACGCACGTCCCCGGTGGCCTCGCGCTCGTGGCGGTGCTGCTGGTCGGCACTGTGCTCGGGCTCGTCAACGGCGTGCTCGTGACGAAGGTCCACGTGAACCCGTTCGTGGCGACGCTCGGCACGGGATCGATCTACGGCGGCGCCGCGCTCATGGCCTCGCACTCCTCGCCCATCGTGGTGCCGGACCCGTCGTTCACGCAGCTGGGCCAGGGCTCGTTCGCCGGCATCCCGTACGCGATCTGGATCCTGGTGGTGGTGACCGTCGTGCTCGGCCTGCTCCTGGCGCGCTCGGTCTACGGGCACCGGCTCTACGCGGTGGGCGGCGGTCACGAGGCCGCGCGGCTCGCAGGCATCCGGGTGGACGTGGTGCGGGCATCGACCTACGTCGTCGCCGGGGCCGCGGCGGCGCTCGGCGGCGCCGTGCTGGCCTCGCGCCTCGGCGTGGGTCAGGGCGACGTGGGGGTCAACATCCCGCTCGAGGCGATCGCCATGGTGGTGATCGGCGGGACGTCGCTCTTCGGTGGCGAGGGATCGGTCCTGCGCACGTGCACCGGCCTCGGCATCCTCGCGGTCCTCGGCAACGTCGCGGACTCCAACGGCTGGGGCGCGGAGGTCGAGAACGTCGTGCAGGGCAGCATCGTCATCCTGGCCGTCGCGCTCGATGCCTTCGTCCGCTCGCGGCGGGGCCGGTCGTGACCGGCCGCGTCCCGTTCAGCGGGACTCGCCCCTGGGACGACGAGCGGGCGCGAGCCACGATGTGGCAGTCGTCGACGACGGCGTCACGCCGGCAGGAGAGAGGCACCATGGAGCGCACCAGGATCGCGATCATCGGCTCGGGCAACATCGGCACCGACCTCATGATCAAGGTGCTCAGGCTGTCCGAGCGGCTCGAGGTGGCCGCCCTCGTCGGCATCGACCCCGCGTCCGACGGACTCGCCCGGGCCCGTCGGCACGGCGTGCGGGCGATCGACACCGGGGTCCAGGGCCTCGTCGAGATGGACGGCTTCGCCGACGTCGCGATCGTGCTGGACGCGACCTCGGCGAAGGCCCACGAGCAGAACGCGGCCGTCCTCGCGCCGTACGGCAAGCGTCTCGTGGACCTGACGCCCGCAGCGCTCGGGCCTTTCGTCGTGCCGCCGGTCAACCTGCACGAGCACCTCGACGCGCCGGACCTCAACATGGTGACGTGCGGCGGCCAGGCCACGGTGCCCGTCGTCGCCGCCATCAACCGGGTGGTCCCGGTCGCCTACGCCGAGATCGTCGCCTCGATCTCGTCACGGTCCGCCGGACCCGGCACCCGCGCCAACATCGACGAGTTCACCGAGACGACGTCGCGGGCCATCGAGCAGGTGGGGGGCGCGGGACGCGGCAAGGCGATCATCGTGCTCAACCCGGCCGAGCCCCCGCTCATCATGCGCGACACGGTGCTCGCCCTCGTCGGGCCGGCCGACGCCGACGCGATCCGGCGCTCCGTGACCGAGATGGTGGCCGACGTCGCGGCGTACGTGCCGGGATACCGGCTCAAGCAGGAGATCCTCGTGCGCCCGGTCGAGTCTGCCGAGGCGGTGGCGACGCTGCTGCCGCCGGGATCGGCCCCGGTGACGCAGCAGGTGTCGGTGTTCCTCGAGGTCGAGGGCGCCGCGCACTACCTGCCCGCCTACGCCGGCAACCTCGACATCATGACCTCGGCGGCCCTGCGCGTCACCGAGCAGCTGGCGGCCGGACTGGCCCCGAAGGAGGCCGTCCGATGAGCCGGGTCTACGTCCAGGACGTCACCCTGCGCGACGGCATGCACGCCCTGCGCCACCGCGTGGGGCTGGACGACCTGAGGCGGATCGTCGCGGCGCTCGACGCTGCCGGTGTCGACGCGCTGGAGGTCGCCCACGGCGACGGTCTCTCGGGCGGGTCGCTCACGTACGGGCCCGGCAGCCACACCGACTGGGACTGGCTCGCGGTCGCCGGCAAGACGGTCCGCCGGGCCCGGCTCACGACGCTGCTCGTCCCGGGCATCGGCACGGCCGAGGACCTGCGACGCGCCCACGACCTGGGCGTCTCCTCGGTGCGCATCGCGACGCACTGCACGGAGACCGACGTCGCCGCGCAGCACGTGCGCGTGGCGCGCGACCTCGGCATGGACGTGTCGGGCTTCCTCATGATGAGCCACATGATCGGCCCCGAGGACCTCGCGCGGCAGGCCCTCGTCATGCAGGAGCACGGCGTCCACTGCGTCTACGTGACCGACTCCGGGGGACACCTCACGGTGCGGGCCACCGCGGACCGGGTCGACGCCTACCGCGCCGTCCTGTCGCAGGAGACCCAGATCGGCATCCACGCCCACCAGAACCTCTCGCTCGCCGTCGCCAACAGCGTCGCGGCGCTCGAGCACGGCGCCTACCGCGTCGACGCCTCCCTCGCGGGACTGGGCGCCGGGGCGGGCAACTGCCCCATCGAGCCGTTCGTCGCCGTGGCCCAGCTCGAGGGCTGGGCGAACGACTGCGACCTGCACGCGCTCGAGGACGCCGCCGACGACCTCGTGCGCCCCCTCATGGACCGCCCGGTCCAGGTCGACCGGGAGACGCTGACCCTGGGTCACGCCGGGGTGTACTCGAGCTTCCTGCGTCACGCCGAGACGGTGGCCGCCCAGTTCGGTCTGTCCGCGCGCGACGTGCTGACCGAGGTCGGTCGACGCCAGCTCGTCGGCGGGCAGGAGGACATGCTGGCCGACGTCGCCCTCGACCTCGTCGCCAGGACGTGACACAGGTCCGACCGGCCACGAGAATGCGCCCATGAGCCCGGCACACCGATCGGAGGGGGAGATCACCGCGATCGGCCGTGCCACCGACCTGCTGAAGCAGTTCCGCGAGAGCCGGGGCAGCCTCAGCGCCGCGGCCCTCGTGCGGCGCACGGACCTGCCCAAGTCGACGGTCTACCGGATGGTCGCCGACCTCGTCAGGGTCGGCCTGCTGGAGCGCGACGGCGACGACTACCGACCGGGCATCCTGCTGTTCGAGATCGGGGAGGCCGTGCCCCGGCAGCGTGACCTGCGGGACGCGGCGAAGCGTCACCTCGCGACGCTGCACCAGGCGACGCTGGAGAACGTGGGGCTGGCGCTCCTCGACGGGTTCGAGGTCGTGCACCTCGAGATGTTCCGGGGCCGCGAGGGACCACGCCTGCCCCAGCACACCGGCGGTCGCTGGCCGGCCCACGCGAGCGCGTCGGGCAAGGCCGTGCTCGCCTTCAGCGGCGACACCGTCGAGGTGCCCGCCGTCCTGCCGCGCTTCACCGAACGCACGATCGTCGACCACGCCGAGCTGCAGGTCGAGCTCGACCGGGTGCGGCGTCGGGGTGTCGCGTTCGACCGCCAGGAGGCGATCGCCATGATCGTCGGCGTGGCGGCGCCGGTGTTCGGACCGGACGGCGCCGTGCTCGCCGCCGTCTCCATGTCCGGCGTCGCCGGGCGCATCGACACGAGCCGGATGGACGCCGCCGTCCGGACGACGGCGCTCACGATCTCGCAGGACCTCGCCGACGCCAGGTCGGTGGTCCGTCCGGTGCTCCAGGCCCGCCGCGACGGGCGGTGACCGGGGCGCTCAGCCGCGGCCGGCGTACGGCATCTGCCGTGCCATCACGGTGAGCGTGGGGACGGCGACGTCCGTGGGCAGCTCGACGACGTGCGACACGAGTCCCGCGACGTGGTCGGCGTCGATCGTCGCCTCGGCCCTGCGCGACCCGTCGGGCTGCAGCGCCGCGGTGCTCACGCCGGCCGTCATCGCGGTGGAGGCGTTGCCGATGTCGAGCTGGGTGACGGCGATCCCGACGTCACGCAGGTCGAGCTGCAACGACGCGGTGAGCCCGGTGATCGCGTGCTTGGTCACGGTGTACGCGAGGCTGTGCGGCCTCGGGACGTGGGCGGAGAGCGATCCGTTGTTGACGATGCGACCGCCGGCCGGGTCCTGGGCCAGCATGGTCCGGACGGCGGCCCGCGCGCACAGGACGGAGCCGGTCACGTTCGTCTGCCACGTGTCGGCCCAGGCGTCGAGGTCGAGCTCGTCGACCCGCGCGGTCGGGCCGAACGTGCCGGCGTTGTTGACGAGGACGTCCACGCGCCCGTGCCGCTCGACCGCGGTCTCGAACAGCCGCGTGACGGACTCCTCGTCCGCCACGTCGGTGACGACCGGGGTGGCGGCAGGCCGTCCGCCGGCCACGTCCTCCAGCGGACCGCGTCGGCGGCCGGCGAGCACGACGGCGTGCCCGCGCTCGAGCAGTGTCGTCGCGATCGCGCGCCCGACCCCGGTCCCGGCGCCCGTGACGACCACGACCCCGGGCTCCGGCGCGGCGCTCGCCATCAGTGGTTGTCCCCGCGCACGGTCGCGTCGCGGCGACCCACCAGGAAGTCCAGGTCGACGCCGGTGTCGGCCTGCGTCACGTGCTCGACGTAGAGGCGGGCGTACCCGGACTCCGGGACCGGCGCGGCCGGTGCGGTGGCCAGCCGCGCACTGATCTCGGCCTCGTCGACGAGGAGCTCGAGCCGCCCGGCCGCGACGTCGAGACTGACGAGGTCACCGTCGCGGACCGCGGCGAGCGGACCACCGGCGGCCGACTCCGGTGCGACGTGGAGCACGACCGTGCCGAACGCGGTGCCGCTCATCCTCGCGTCGGAGATGCGCACCATGTCGCGCACTCCCTCGCGCAGGAGCTTGGCGGGCAGCGGGAGGTTGCCGAGCTCGGGCATGCCGGGGTACCCGCGTGGGCCGGCGTTGCGCAGCACGAGCACCGAGTCCCGGTCCACCGGCAGGTCCGGGTCGTCGATGCGGGCGCGCAGGTCGTCCATGCTGTCGAACACGAGGGCGCGCCCCGTGTGGCGCAGCAGCTCCGGCGTGGCGGCTGCCGGCTTGATGACCGCGCCGGCGGGCGCGAGGTTGCCCCGCAGCACGGCGATGCCGGCGTCCTCCTTCAGCGGTTCCGCGAGGGGCCGGACGACCTCGTCACCCCAGCGGGGCGCGTCGGCGATGTTCTCGCGCAGCGTCGAGCCGGTCACGGTCAGCACGTCGTGCAGCACGTCGCCGAGCTCGCGCTGGACGGCGGGGACGCCGCCGGCCTCGAAGAAGTCCTCCATGAGGAAGCGACCGGCCGGCATGAGGTCGACCAGCAGCGGCACGTGCTCGGCGATGCTGCCGAAGTCGTCGAGGGCGAGGTCGACGCCGAGCCGGCCGGCGAGGGCGAGCAGGTGGACCACGGCGTTCGTCGAGCCGCCGATCGCGGCGTTCAGCCGGATGGCGTTCTCGAAGGCCTCACGCGTCACGACCTGCGACATGCGCACGTCCTCGAGGACGAGCCCGACGGCGCGGACGCCGCTGTCGCGCGCCAGCAGTCGGCGCCGCGCGTCGACCGCGGGGATCGCCGCGTTGCCCGTCAGGGACAGCCCGAGCCCCTCGACCATCGAGGCCATCGTCGAGGCCGTGCCCATCGTGTTGCAGTGGCCGGCCGAGCGTGCCTGGTCGGCCTCGGCCGCACGGAACTCGCACTCGGTCATCCGGCCGGAGCGGACCTCCTCGCTCATCTGGAACATGGACGTGCCGTTGCCGACCGGGCGTCCGCGGAACCGGCCGCTGAGCATCGGGCCCCCGGACACGACGATGGTCGGGAGGTCGACGCTCGCGGCACCCATGAGCAGGGCCGGCGTCGTCTTGTCGCACCCGCACAGCAGGACGACCCCGTCGACCGGGTTCGCGCGCAGGGACTCCTCGACGTCCATCGCGACGAGGTTGCGGTAGAGCATCGTCGTCGGACGCACGATCGTCTCGCCGAGCGACATGACGGGGAACTCGACCGGGAAGCCACCGGCCTCCAGGACCCCGGCCTTGACCTCGGCGGCGAGGTCGCGGAAGTGGCCGTTGCACGGTGTCAGGTCCGAGAACGTGTTGCAGATCCCGATGACGGGTCGTCCGTCGAACATCCGGTCCGGCGTGCCCTGGTTCTTCATCCACGAGCGGTGGATGAAGGCGTTCAGCCCGGTGCCGCCGAACCAGTCCTGCGAGCGGCGCGCTGGGGTCTCAGGCATGGGCCACCTCCTGCGCGAGCCCCAGCGCGGCGCGGGCCTCGGCCGTGGTCGCCGGCGTCAGGCCGAGCGACTCCACGAGCGTGACGACGTGCTCGACGAGTCGGACGTTCTCGACCGGCTCGCCGTGCAGCAGGCCGTGGTCCTCGATCCCCACGCGCACGTGGAGGCCGAGCGTGAGCGCGTGCGTGAGGCCGACCAGCTGGTCCGGACCGTTGACGGTCACGCCGACGACCGCGTCGTCGGGCACCTCCGCGAGCATCGCCTGCAGGTGCTGCGGTCCCCAAGGCAGGGCGTTCTGGAAGGTCCTGTCGAGCCCCAGCACGAGGTTGACCAGGTGGGGCGCCGGGTTGATGCCGGCGGCGACGAGGTGCGCCACCTCGCGCACGAGGTGGGTCGGGCTGAACGCCTCCCACTCGGGCTTGATCCCGCGCTCGCGCATGCCCTCGGCGAGCTGGCGGGCCCGCGCGGCCGAGGTGTCCATCAGGACCTCGCGCCCGTCGGGGCCGGTCACGTAGGCGGTGATCGCGTCGAGCGTGCAGGTGTCCGCGCCTCCGTCGAGACCCTCGAGCCGGGCGTCCCAGTCGATCACGTGTGTGCCGTGGTCCGTCGCCCGCAGGAGGTCGCCGTTGATGCCACCGCCCGTCGAGTTGTTGACGACGACGTCGCGGCGGGCCCGCACCCGGGCGTTGATGTCGCGGTAGGTCGCGGCCGAGCACGTCGCCTGGCCGTCGGGTCGGCGGGCGTGCAGCGCGGCGACGCTCGCCCCGGCGTCGACGCACCGCGCGACGTCGTCGGCGATCTCGTCCGGCTGGACGGGCACGAAGGGGTGCTCGCGACGCGTGATGAAGCCGCCCGTCGGCGCGACCGTCACGATCACGCGGTCCCCGGGGAGCGTCATCGGACCGTGTCCGTCGCGGCCTCGAGGAACCAGGCCACCGCGAGGGCACCCGGGTCGACGACGTCACGCGCCCGTTCGCCCACGTAGCTCGCGCGTCCCCGCGACGCCACGAGCGGGGCGGTCGACTCGGCACCCGTCCGGGCGGCGGCCGCAGCGGCGGCCACGGCGTCGGACCAGTCGGCGTCGGCGGCGTCGGCGGCCGCCTGCGTGGCGGGCACCAGGGCGTCGACCATCGTGCAGTCGCCGACGGAGGCGCCGCCGAGCCGGGTCACGGCCTCGGTCGCCCGCGACAGTCCGTCCGCCAGGTCGTGGCCGGTCCACCCGGTCGCCTCCGACGCGCCGAGACGACCGAACCAGAGGCCGAACAGCGGCCCGCTCGTCCCGCCCGCGGCCAGGAACGCGTCGCTCAGGCGTGACCAGAGCTCGCCGGGCGTCTCGGCCGGCGACTCCAGCCCCGGACGGGCGCGCCGGACGGCGGCGCTCAGGTTCCACCCGAAGTCGCCGTCGCCGACCAGCCGGTCGAGCTCGGTGAGCTCGTCGGCGTCGGCGACGACGTGCTCGCTGAAGCGCAGGAGCCAGGCGCGGGTCGACGTGACGTCGAGGGCCGCGGCGCTCACCAGGTCACCGCCGCGGTCGAGACGGGCGCGTCCCACAGCTCGAGCAGCTCGTCGTCGAGCCGGGTCAGGGTCACCGAGAGCCCGTGCATGTCCAGGGCCGTCACGTACGGACCGACGAGCGAGCGCTCGACGACGACCCCACGGTCCCTGAGCACAGCGCGGGCGGCGCGAGCGGCGACGGACAGCTCGAGCGGGTGCGTCGCGCCGAGTCCGTTCACGAGCAGCAGGACGCGCGCCCCGGTCCCGAGGTCGAGGTGCTCGACCAGCCGTCCGACCAGGTCGCCGACGACCTCGTCGGCGGTCCCGGCCTGCTGGGTCGACCGTCCGCGCTCGCCGTGGATGCCGACGCCGACCTCGATCTCGCCGGGCGCGAGGTCGAACGACAACGCGCCGGTGAGCGGGTTGGTGCAGGCGCGGTAGGCGACGCCGAGGCTGGCGGACCGTTCCACGACACGTCGGCCGAGCCCGGCCACGGCCGCGAGGTCGTCGCCACGACGTGCGGCCGCACCGCACACCTTCTCGACCACGACGGTCGCGGCGGTCCCACGACGGCCCGGCCCCCCGTCGGCGGCCGACTCCGTGGCGAGGTCGTCGTCGACGACCACGACCTCGACGTCGTGACGGTCCGCGAGCACCTCGGCCGCGATCGAGAAGTTCAGCACGTCGCCCGTGTAGTTCTTCACCACGAGCACCACGCCGCGGCCCGTGTCGACGGACTCGACCGCCGCCTTGACCTGCAACGAGGTCGGGCTCGAGAACACGGCTCCGGGCACGGCGGCGTCGAGCATGCCGTCGCCGACGAACCCGGTGTGCAGCGGCTCGTGCCCGGACCCTCCGCCCGAGACGAGCGCGACGGCACCGGTCGACGGGTTCCGCCGGGTGACGAACAGCGGCTCGTCGTGCAGGGCGAGGAGGTCGCCGTGCGTGGCGACGAGCCCCTCCAGGGCCTCGCGGACGAAGTCGTCCGCGTCGTTGATGACCGACGAGGTCATGATGCTCCTCCTGGGGACGTGGATGGCTCGCCGGCCCACAGGCGGGCGAGGTGCTGGACGGCGGACCGGGCGGCGAGACCCGGCGCGACGCCGAGGGCGGTGGCGGCCTCGTTGGCGTACGAGACGACGCCCTCGGCCCACATGTCGCGGGCGTCGGAGATCTCGGCCGACTCGTGGCTCACGGTGGCGGCGGCGATCCCGCCCGCCTGCAGGACGTCGAGCCCGACGACGCCGGCCCGGTCCTTCCCGACGCCGGCGTCGTTCAGCAGGACGAAGCCGCAGCGCGCGGCCACGCCGACGTTGCCGGACTCCTGCCCGCCGTTGGACCCGGCCACGACGATCGCCCCGCGGTCGTCCTGGACGACCTGCGACATGCTGTCCATGAGCACGATGCGCACGTCGCCGTGCGTCCAGATGGTCTCGCGGTACACGGCTACAGCCCTCCCTCGTCGAGGACGCGGGCGACGGCCGTCCGGACCGGTTCGCCGAGCGTGACGCCCAGCGCTGCCGCACGACGGTTCACGAAGCTCACGACGCCGTGCTCCCAGGTGTCCGTGCCGTCGCCGATGCGCGACGACTCGTGGCTGACGCCGATGCCGGCGATGCCGTCGGCGTCGACGGCGACGAGACCGGCCACGCCGGCGGCGTTCTTGCCGATCCCGGCGTCGTTGGCCACGACGACCGCGACGCCGTAGGACGCTGCGTACTCGCCGGCGCTGCGACCGCCGTGCGAGCCGGTCACGATGACCTGACCGGCGTGCTCGGGTCCGCCGAACGCGACCGAGTCCATGACCCACACGGCGACGTCCCCGGCCCGCAGGACCTCCACCGGGCGGTCCCCGGCGACGTCAACGATCCGCATGCGCGCGCACCCCCAGCAGCGACCTGGCCTGGTCCGTCGTGGCGGGCACCCGCCCGTGGGCGCGGCCGATCGCGACGACCCGCTCGACCAGCTCCGGTGTCGTGGGGAGCCCCAGGTCCGGGTGGTCGTGGTCGCCGGTCCCGATCACGACGTGCCCACCGCGCCGGACGACGTGGTCGGCGACCTCGAGGACGTCACCGCGGTGGCTCGACACGAGCCACTCGACGTCGAGGTCGGCCGGGAGGGTGTCGAGGTGGGCGTCGATCGCCGACGGCGTCGTGGGGTGCGCGGCCACGAACGCGGGACCGCCGAGCACCAGGAGCACGACCGCGGGGCTCGGCACGCGTCCCGCGGCGGCGTGGGTCAGGATGGCGCGCGTCCAGCTCAGGTTGAACGAGGCGAGGTAGGGCGTCAGCCCGTGGCGCGCCGCGCTCTCCAGGAACCACCGCTGGTCGTCGACGGGCGTCGTGAGCACCCGGTCGCCGGTCAGGTAGTCACCGGTGCCCGGGTCGACGAGGTCCATGTTGGCCGTCCCCGGGTCGATCGCCAGCAGCTCGACCCGGGTCCCCGGGTCGGCCTGGAGGGCCGCGACGTTCGCGAACCGGTCGGGTGCCGACGGACCCGCGGACATCGCCGGCGCCAGCAGCAGGTCGCTCCGGCGGCGGATCGCCCGCACGGCCGCGACGTAGGCGTCGGGGTCGTGCGCCGCGCCGCCGTCGGCGGTCCTGGCGTGGAAGTGCATGAGCGAGGCGCCCGCGGCCTGGCTCTCGGCGGCGACGTCGGCGATCTCCTCGGGGGTCCACGGGACGTGCGGGTTCGTCTCGCGCCCGGTGTTCTCGTTGACGTTGACGCCGATGACGAGGGGCTTGGGCTCAGCCACGGGGACCGCCGCTCCGCCAGCCGCCGTACGCGAGCTGACCACCGTCGACGCCCCAGACCTGCCCGGTGACGAAGGACGAGCGGGGTCCGGCGAGGAACGCCACGACCTCCGCGACCTCCGCCGGCTCGGCGTAGCGGCCCAGCGGGATGGAGGCGAGGATCGCCGCCCGCACGGACTCGTCGCCCTGGGCCTTCGCGACGAGCGGGGTGAGGGTCGAGCCCGGGGCCACGCAGTTCACGCGGACCCCCTCGGGAGCGAGCTCCACGGCGAGCTGGCGGGTCAGTGCCTCGACCCCGCCCTTGGACGCGGAGTACGCGGCGCGGTGCTGGCTGCCGCGCGACCCGGAGACCGAGCCGATCGTGACGACGGAACCCCGCTCGTGGACGAGGTCGTCAACGAACGCGTGGCACACGGCATAGGTGCCGACGAGGTTCAGGTCGAGCGTGAGGGCGAACCGCTCGGGACCGACCTCGCGGACCGGGCCGTTGTCGGCGGTGCCCGCGCACGTGACGACCGCCCCGACCCGGAGACCGGCCTCGGCAAGCAGGGCGGCGAGGCGTGCGACCGAAGCGGGGTCGGTGACGTCGGTCCGGACCCGGCGGTCGTCCACCGTCCCGAGGTCGTCGTCGACGTCGAGATCGGCCACCACGACCTGCCAGCCCTGCTCGCGCAGGGTCGCGGCGACGGCGGACCCGATGCCCGAGGCGCCACCGGTGACGACGGCGACGCTCATCGCGTCACCAGCGACGTCATGTCGCGCACGGGATCCGTGCCGTCCCAGTCCGTGCCGGCGGCGGCGACCGCCTCGAACAGCGCCTTCTTGCGACCGCTCACCTCGGAGACCTCGACGATCGTGCCCTGGGGTCCGCCCGCCTCGAAGTACGCGAAGCGCTCGTCGGGGGCACCGCTGCCGGAGCGGCCGGCCTGCACCTCGACGTGACCGGTGCCGAGCACCGAGGCGGTGAGGTCGTCGAAGCTGGTGGTCCAGTACGCCACGTGCTGCAGGCCCTCGCGGCCCTCGCGCGTGAACTCCAGGAACGCCGACGGGGCGTCGTCGTGCTGCTGGATCAGCTCGATCTGGACCGGTCCCGCCTGGGCGAGCGCGACGCTGAAGTGCGGCGCGGGGGAGGGCTCGCCCCGGAACGTGAAGTCGTTCACGGGCTGGTGCCCGACGTGGAAGAACGGGCCGACGCCGAGGCGCTCCACCCAGTGGCGGAGGGCCTGCTCGAGGTCGGGGACGACGAAGCCCAGCTGCCGGATCGTGCCGAAGCTCATGTGGTTCCTCAGGTCGCGTGGCGCCGGCGGTCGGCGCGGGACGATCGTGCCCCGCGTCACACCCCGCCCGGCACCGACGCGTCCCGTTCATCGGGACCGGCTGGCGCGTGGACGACGACGGCCGCCACGCCGGGGGAGGCGTGGCGGCCGTCGGGCCGTCGGGTGTCAGGCGGCCAGGTCGAGCGCCGCGGCACGTCGGGCGACGTGCCGCTGGGTCCCCGTCAGGACCAGCACGACGACCGCGGCGAGCGCGAGCACGGCGGAGTACACGCCGATGGCGGGCACGAAGCTCCCGGTCGAGTCCTTCAGCCAGCCCGTGATCTGCGGTCCGAAGTAGCCGCCCAGGTTGCCGACGCCGTTGATCACGCCGAACCCCGCGGCCAGCGCCACGCCGCCGAGGAAGCTCGCCGGCATCGTGATGAAGATGGCCATGGCCGAGTAGAGGCCGACGCCCGCGACGCAGAACCCGACGATCGCGACCGCCGGCGTCGAGAAGAACAGGGCCGCGATCGCGAAGCCCACCGCAGCGGTGCCGGCCGCGACCGCGAAGTGGAGGCCTCGCTCCTGGTGCCGGTCGGAGTGGCGGACCCACAGCAGCATGGGCCCGATCGCGATGAGCGCCGGCAGTGCCGCGATCCAGCCGATGGCGTTGGTCGAGAGCTCCTGCTGCGCCAGGATCTGGGGGAGCCAGAGCTGGAACCCGTTGAGGCTGAACGTGAAGCACACCCACACGAGCACCAGCACGAGCACCTGCGGGTGCACCAGGCCCTTGAGGAAGCTGACGTTGCCCTGCTCCTCGGGGGAGTCGACCCGCTCGGCCTCGAGCGCCTCGGTGATCCAGCGACGCTCCTCGGGCTCGAGGAACTCGGCCTCGTCGGGGCTCTCGCGCAGGACGCGGAAGACGACGATGCCCATGACGACGGCCGGGATGCCGGTCAGCACGAAGATCCAGCGCCAGCCCTCGAGCCCCAGCAGGCCGTCGAGCTCGAGCAGGTGGGTCGTGACCGGGGTGCCCAGGGACGACAGACAGATGAACGTGACGATCCAGGACATGGCGCGCCCGCGCTGGAGCGCAGGGAACCAGCGCGAGACGAAGTAGAGCATGCCGGGGGAGAAGCCGGCCTCGGCCGCACCGAGGAGGACGCGGGCGATCGTGAGGCTCGTCGTGCCCTGCACGAAGCCGGTGGCGATCGTGACGATGCCCCACGTGACCATGATGCGGCTGATCCAGCGACGGGCCCCGACCTTGGTCAGGATGAAGTTGCTCGGGGGCTCCAGGACCGTGTAGCTCCAGAAGTAGATGCCGGCGGCGAATCCGAAGGCCGACGCCGAGATGCCGAGGTCGGAGTTCATGTCCAGGGCCGCGACGCCGATGTTGAGGCGATCCAGGTACAGGACGACGTAGCAGACACCGATGAGTGGCATGAACCGCCACATGACCTTCTTCATGGCGGCGCGGCCGACGTCGTCGTGGCGGGGGCGGATCTCGTTCATGGTCACCTCTTCGTGGAGCACGGGGCCGACGTCAGTGTGACGTCAGCCACAGAGGATGTCCGCAGACGGGACCGGAACGGTACGTGGCGTTCCCGATGATCGGGAGGTGAAGGGCTCGGCCGGCGCGTGGTCCCGATGATCGGGGAGCCGGCGACGGCGCACGGCACGCGAGCGACGACGGGCGGGAGCCGTCGTCGAGGAGGAGGTCGATGGTGGTGGCCAGGGCCGGGGTCGAACCGGCGACCTTTCGAGTTTCAGTCGAACGCTCGTACCAACTGAGCTACCTGGCCACGCAAAATCGGCCAACATCAAAGATGAAAACCGACCTTGCAGCGACCCCGACGGGACTCGAACCCGCGACCTCCGCCGTGACAGGGCGGCGCGCTAACCAACTGCGCTACGGGGCCTAGATACCCAACATTAAGCCAGGTACTTCAGCCGATTTCAAGACGGTCAAGTCTTGAAATCTTGCGTACCCCCAACGGGATTCGAACCCGTGTTACCGCCGTGAAAGGGCAGCGTCCTAGGCCACTAGACGATGGGGGCAAATGCTTATCTTGCGAAGAGCATGAGATTGAAGCATACGGGAAAACAACCGCATCAGGCAAAGCGATTTTGGCCGGACCAATCAATATCAGACCGGATTGGATTACGAATTAAACCGATGCGCCTTCGCTGGCAGCTGGCAAAGAAATTGAACTGGCAACCAATAGGTTCTGGACCTCATCTTGGCGATAGCGGCGATGGCCACCAAGTGTGCGAACTGCAGTGAGTTTTCCAGCATCTGCCCAACGAGTCACCGTCTTAGGATCCACCCGGAAAAGGGCGGCCACTTCGGCGGGAGTCATAAGAACTTGGGAATCAGACACAGGGAAAAACCTACTTTTCAGGAGAAAATCAACTCTCTGATTTAATCCCCCAAATCGGACATCAGCGAGCCGAAAAGCCCTATTTAAGCCAATCTTGACCTAATCCTTACTGTTACTCATAAGTACGGCTCAGCGGGCTCTAAATCCCCTCGAAAACCATTCAAACTACCCGTCAGATGCACCAAATCCAGGCTCAGATAGACTGACATTC
>JALRCA010000226.1 GCA_023257515.1 Aeromicrobium sp. | reverse complement strand
AGAAGTGAGTCAGGCAATCCTCGTGCTCGAGGACGGACGTACGTTCCGCGGCGAGGCCTACGGCGCGGTCGGCACGACGGTCGGCGAGGCGGTCTTCGCGACCGGCATGACCGGCTACCAGGAGACGCTCACCGATCCCTCGTACCGCGGCCAGATCGTCACGATGACGGCGCCGCACATCGGCAACACCGGCGCCAACGCCGAGGACTTCGAGTCGCGGCGCGTGTGGGTCGACGGCTACGTCGTGCGCGAGCCGTCACGCGTGACGAGCAGCTGGCGCGCGGACCGCAGCCTCGACGACCTGCTCCGCGAGCACGAGGTCGTCGGCATCAGCGGCGTCGACACGCGCGCCCTGACGCGACACCTGCGTGAGCGCGGTTCCATGCGCGCCGCCATCAGCACCGAGACCACCGACGTCGAGGCCCTCCTCGAGCGCGTCAATGCCGCGCCCA
Organism: Aeromicrobium sp.; assembly: GCA_023257515.1. GTDB lineage: Bacteria > Actinomycetota > Actinomycetes > Propionibacteriales > Nocardioidaceae > Aeromicrobium. Next base: position 832 of record JALRCA010000226.1, on the reverse strand, counting down.
CGATGGAGGGCTCGAGCTTCCTCGACGACGTCACGACGCCCGAGGCCTACGTCGTGCCGGCGCAGGGCGAGAAGCGCTTCACGGTCGCCGCGATCGACCTCGGCATCAAGGGCATGACGCCGCGCCGGATGGCCGAGCGCGGCATCGAGGTCCACGTCCTACCCGCGAGCTCGACGATCGAGGACGTCGAGGCGGTGGGTGCCGACGGCGTCTTCATGTCCAACGGGCCGGGCGACCCGGCCACCGCCGACCACGTCGTCGGCGTGCTGCAGGAGGTGCTCGAGCGCCGGATCCCGTACTTCGGGATCTGCCTGGGCAACCAGATGCTCGGCCGCGCGCTCGGGCGGGGCACCTACAAGCTCAAGTACGGCCACCGCGGCATCAACCAGCCCGTCCAGGACCGCACCACCGGCAAGGTCGAGATCACGAGCCAGAACCACGGCTTCGCGGTCGACGCCCCCCTCGACGGCACGTTCGACACGCCCTACGGGCCCGCCCACGTCACGCACGTCGGTCTGAACGACCAGGTCGTCGAGGGCGTCGCGCTCGTCGACGGCTCGGCCTTCAGCGTCCAGTACCACCCCGAGGCGGCCGCCGGGCCGCACGACGCCGCCTACCTCTTCGACCGGTTCGTGCAGGTCATGGAGCAGAAGCAGGAGAACGCCTGATGCCCAAGCGCACCGACATCTCGTCGATCCTCGTGATCGGGTCGGGCCCCATCGTGATCGGACAGGCGTGCGAGTTCGACTACTCCGGCACGCAAGCCTGCCGCGTGCTGCGCGAGGAGGGCATCCGCGTCATCCTCGTGAACTCCAACCCGGCCACGATCATG
>JALRCA010000183.1 GCA_023257515.1 Aeromicrobium sp. | reverse complement strand
GCCCACGTCCCCGCGACGAACAGCCAGATGCAGGCCACGTGGACGCCCCGGGGCAGCCGGTCGCGGCCGAACAGCCACAGGCCCAGGAACGTGGACTCCAGGAAGAAGGCGAGCAGGCCCTCGATCGCGAGCGGCGCGCCGAACACGTCGCCGACGAAGCGCGAGTAGTCGCTCCAGTTCATGCCGAACTGGAACTCCTGCACGATGCCGGTGACGATGCCCATCGCGAAGTTGATCAGGAAGAGCTTGCCGAAGAAGCGCGTGAGTCGCAGGTACTTCTCGTCGCCGGTGCGGTGCCACGCGGTCTGCAGCATCGCGACCAGGAAGACGAGGCCGATCGTGAGCGGCACGAAGAAGAAGTGGTAGACGGTCGTGATGCCGAACTGCCACCGTGCGACGTCGAGCGCTTCCATGCCGGACTCCCTCGTCTCCTACTACGCGACGTAGTAACTACTACCGATCGTAGGAGATGAAGGGGGCATCCGCCAAGGGAGTCCTACCTCACGTAGTAGATTGGGGGCATGACCCGACTCGGGGAGCTGGAGCGCTCCGTCATGAACGTCCTCTGGGACGCCGACGCTCCCCTGTCCGTCCGCGACGTGCAGGACGCGCTCGACGACCGCGAGCTCGCCTACACGACCGTCATGACCGTGCTCGACCGCCTCGGCGCGAAGGACATGGTCCGACGCGAGCGTGACGGTCGCGCCTACCGCTACGAGGCCGCCCGCTCACGCGCCGAGGCCACGTCCGAGGCGCTCAACGCCGCGCTCGACGAGTCCGGCGACCGCGCGTCCGCCCTCGTCCACTTCGCCCGCACGGTCGACCCCGCCGAGGCGGCGGCCCTGCGCGAGGCGCTCGCGGCCCTCGAGGCCGACTCCCCGACGACCGGCTGAGTCGTGACCCCCGTCCTGCTGGGCCTGATCGGCCTGGCGCTCGCGCTGCCGGTGCCGGCTCTGCTGGCGCGCGCCCGCTGGCCGCTGCGGGCACCCGCGGCGGGCATCGTGCTGTGGCAGTCGCTGGCCCTCGCCGCGATCCTGGCGATGTCGGGAGCGGGACTGTCGACCGCGCTGTGGCTCGTGTCGGTCGACGACCCCGGGCCGTGGCGCGTCGCGCTGCACGTCGTCGTGCTGGCCGTGGGCGTCATGGTGTGGGCCCGGTTCTGGTGGGCGACATGGCACGTGTGGCGCGACACCCAGGCGCGTCGGCGGCGCAACCGTGAGCTCGTCGACCTGCTCGGCGAGCCGCACGGCCTGGCGCCGGCGGTCCGCATCCTCGCCGAGCAGACGCCGGTCGCCTACTGCCTGCCCAAGCGTGGCGACAACCGCGTCGTCATCTCGCGCGGCACGGTCGAGGCGCTCGGCGAGACCGAGCTCGAGGCGGTGCTGGCGCACGAGCGCGCGCACGTGCGGGCCCGTCACGACCTGGTGCTCGAGGGCTTCGGCGTCCTGCGCCTGGCGTTCCCGCGGGTCCTGCGCACCGACGCCCCGCTGCGCCAGTCCCAGGTCATGGTCGAGCTCCTCGCCGACGACGCCGCGCGCCGCGAGCACGGCGGCCCCGCGGTCGCGCGCGCCCTCGTGACGCTGGCCGACAGCGCGACGCCTGCCGGGGCGCTGGGTGCCGGCGGCGGCAGCACGGCCCTGGCGCGCATGAACCGCCTGCGCGAGCCGACGCCGCACCCTCGGTGGCCGGCGCTGCTGTCGCTCACGATCTCCGCGGTCGTCCTCGTCGCCCCGACCGTCCTGCTGGCCATCCCCTGGATGGTCCACGCCTGGCAGACCCTCGACCTCTGACCCCACCGCGGCTCCCCCACCGCGCCCCACCCGCTGAGTGTGGGGTGGGGGTCAGGGGGTGAGGGGGGCCAGGACGGAGCGGATCACGTCGGGGACGGGGGTCGGGGTGCGCTCCGGCCCGCTCACGTAGACGTGCACGAACCGCCCGACGGCCGCCGGTGACTCGAGGTCTCCCTGGAACAGGGCGATCTCGTAGACGACGCTCGAACGGCCCAGCTTCTCGACCCGCAGACCCGCCTCGACCGTGCCCGGGAAGCGCAGCTCACGCAGGAACCGGCAGCTCGTCTCGGCCACGATGCCGTACTGCTCCAGCCGCCGGATGTCGGTGCCGGTGGCCTCGATGAGCCAGCCGTTCACCGCCGTGTCGAAGAACGAGTAGTAGACGACGTTGTTGACGTGCCCGTAGACGTCCTCGTCCTCCCACCGTGTCGTGATCGAGTAGCGCGCGCCGTAGGTGGACAGCGCCTCGGCGCTCACGCCGTCTCGTCCTCGCGCAGCCGCTGGCTGATGACGGTCGAGACGCCGTCGCCGCGCATCGACACGCCGTACAGCGCGTCGCCGACCTCCATCGTGCGCTTCTGGTGCGTGATGACGATGAGCTGGGAGTTGGCGCGGAGCTCCTCGTACAGCTCTAGCAGACGGCCCAGGTTGGTGTCGTCGAGCGCCGCCTCGACCTCGTCGAGGATGTAGAACGGGCTCGGCCGCGCCTTGAACAGCGCCACCAGGAACGCGACGGCCACGAGCGAGCGCTCGCCGCCGGACAGCAGCGACAGCCGCTTGACCTTCTTGCCCGGTGGCCGTGCCTCGACGTCGATGCCGGTCGTCAGCATGTTCTGCGGATCGGTCAGCACGAGCTGGCCCTCGCCGCCCGGGAACAGCCGGGAGAAGGCGTCGGCGAACTCCCGCTCGACGTCGTACCAGGCCTCGGTGAAGACCTGCTCGACCTTGGCGTCGACGTCCTCGACGATGTCGAGCAGGTCCTGACGGGTCTTCTTCAGGTCGTCGAGCTGTTCGGACAGGAACTGGTGACGCTCCTCGAGCGCCGAGAACTCCTCGAGGGCCAGCGGGTTGACCTTGCCGAGCATCGCCAGGCCGCGCTCGGCGGCCTTGAGCCGCTTCTGCTGCTCGGCCCGCACGTAGGGCGTGGGCTGCGGCTCCTCGCCCGACTCCTCGTCGGTGGCGGGCGCGTCGTCGTCCTCGGACACCTCTGGCGCCGGCGGCGGCACGAGCACGTCGGGGCCGTACTCCGCCACGAGCACGTCGACCTCGATGCCGAGCTCGTCGATCGCGCGCGACTCCAGGGACTCCAGGCGCAGCCGCTGCTCGGCGCGCGCGATCTCGTCGCGGTGGACCGAGCTCGTCAGGTTCTCGAGCTCCTCGGTCAGGCCGCGCAGGCTCGCGCGGACCTCGCGCAGGGACTCCTCGCGACCCGAGCGGGACTGCTCGATCTCGGTGCGCAGCGCGGAGGCCCGACCGATGGACGTGTCGAGGCGCAGCAGCACGACGTCGGTGACGGCGACGACGGCTCGCGCTGCCTCGGCCTCGCGGAGCTGCCGGGCCCGCCGCTCACGAGCCTTGATCCTGGCCTCGCGCTCGGACCGCGCCGACTCGCGCAACGCCGTGGCCTGGCCCTCGAGCGCCTTGGCGCGCTCCTCGTTCGTGCGCAGTGCGAGCCGCGCCTCGGTCTCGGCCCGTCGGGACGCCGACGCCGCC
>JALRCA010000135.1 GCA_023257515.1 Aeromicrobium sp. | reverse complement strand
CCAACGAGCGCTGGTTCCCCTACGTCATCGAGCCGGCCGCCGGCCTCACCCGCGCGGTGCTGGCGTTCCTGCTCGAGGCCTACGACGAGGACGAGGCCCCCAACACCAAGGGCGGCGTCGACAAGCGCACCGTCCTGCGGCTCGACCACCGTCTCGCCCCGGCCAAGGCCGCTGTCCTGCCGCTGTCGCGCAACGAGCAGCTCTCGCCCGTGGCGCGCAACCTGGCCGCCGAGCTGCGCGGGTTCTGGAACGTCGAGTTCGACGACGCCGCCGCGATCGGCAAGCGTTACCGCCGCCAGGACGAGATCGGCACGCCGTACTGCATCACGGTCGACTTCGACACGCTCGACGACCAGGCTGTCACGATCCGCGACCGCGACACGATGCAGCAGGAGCGTGTCGGGCTGGGGCAGGTCCGCGACTGGCTCGCGGCGCGCCTGCCCGGGTGCTGATCCGCTCGCGGGTCACAATCGGCACGTGAGCCTGTTCCGAACGCCCGCCCGAGCCGGTCGTGCTCGGGGTCGTCGAGCTCGGGGCCGTCGCCCTGCGACGGTCCTCGCCGTGGCCGTCCTGAGCCTGGCTACCGTCGCGGCATGCTCCTCCGAGCCCGACGACACGTCGTCCCCGAAGGTGCCGAAGGGCTTCGAGGTTCCCTCGGGGGTCACGTTGACGGACGCCGGATCGACGCTCGCCGTCGGCAAGGCGGCCACCGTCGTGTACGACCCGGGCGGCGCGGCCACGGCCGTGAGCGTGCGGGTCGACCGGGTCGCGAAGGGCTCGATCAAGGACTTCAGGTTCTTCTCGCTCGACGCGGCGTCCAAGAAGGCGAACCCGTACTACGTGCGCATCACGGCCACCAACCGCGGTCCGGCGGGGCTCGGGGGCAGCTCGCTGCCGGTCTACGCCCGCACCGTGAGCAACACGTTGTTCCCGCCCAACGAGCTCGTCGGCACGTTCAAGCCCTGCCCCGACGCCCGGCTGCCCAAGTCGTTCCTGGCCGGCTCGACCGCCAAGATCTGCCTGATCTACCTGCTGCCGCCGGGCGAGAAGCTCGAGACGATCGACATCCAGCCCGGCGCCGAGAAGGACGCGATCCACGTCGAGCCGTAGCCCGGCGCATGACAAGTGTCATGCCCGGGTGCTGACAGGACGTATGCGTCGCCGAGGCCGGCACGCACGAGCCTGGAGTCATGAACACGACTTCCGCCGTCCGGCTCGCCGGCGTCACCAAGACCTTCGGGTCGGTGCGCGCGGTCGACGCCCTGGACCTGACCATCGAGCCCGGCGAGGTGGTGGCCTTCCTGGGCCCCAACGGCGCGGGCAAGACCACGACCGTCGACATGCTGCTGGGGCTCAGCCGGCCCACGAGCGGCACCGTCGAGGTCTTCGGCGGTGACGCCCGGCGCGCCGTGGCCCTCGGTCGCGTCGCCGCCGTCATGCAGACCGGTGGACTGCTCAAGGACTTCACGATCCGCGAGACCGTCGAGCTGACCGCGTCGCTGTTCCGCCCGGCCCGCCCGGTGGACGAGGTCCTGGAGCGCGCCGGCATCGCGGACATCGGCGACCGGCTCGTCGGCAAGGCGTCGGGTGGTCAGCAGCAGCGGCTGCGCTTCGCCATGGCACTGCTGCCCGACCCGGCCCTGCTCGTCCTGGACGAGCCGACGACGGGCATGGACGTGCAGGGCCGCCGCGACTTCTGGTCCGCGATCCGCGATGACGCCGAGCGCGGACGCACGACGCTGTTCGCGACCCACTACCTCGAGGAGGCCGACGCCTACGCCGACCGCATCGTCCTGGTGCGCCGGGGCCAGGTCGTCGCGGACGGCTCGGCCGCCCAGGTCAAGGCCATGGCGGCCGGCCGCACGGTGCGCGCGACGTGGCCGGGTGCCGACTCCCGTGCCCTGGCCGCCTTGGACGGCGTGGACGGGGTCGACGTGCGGGGCGACTCGGTCGTCGTGCACGGCAGCGACAGCGACACCATCGCCCGGTTCCTGCTGACCAACACTCCGGCCACCGACCTCGAGATCACGTCGCGCAACCTCGAGGACGCGTTCGTCGCCCTCACCGCCGATCCCGCCGAAGGAGTCCTCGCATGAGCACCACGACCGTCACCACCGACCGCCGCGTCCCGCCACTGGGCGGGTTCTCGGGCCGCCTGCTCGGCCTCGAGCTGCGACGACTGCTGCGCAACCGGCGGGCCGTCATCTTCACCCTCGTGATGCCGAGCGTGTTCTTCCTGCTCTTCGGCACGGACGGTGACTACAAGAGCGATCGCGTCGGGGCCGGGAACTGGACGGCCTGGATCATGGTGAGCATGGCGGTCTACGGCGCCATGATCGCCACGACCTCGGGCGGGGCCATGGTCGCGACCGAGCGAGCGGTCGGGTGGAGTCGTCAGCTGCGCCTCACTCCGCTCAACCCGGTCGCCTACATCGCGGTCAAGGCGCTCGTGGCCATGACGATGGGCCTCGCGGCCGTCGTCGCGGTGTTCGTCGTCGGGTCGCTGGTCGGCGCCGACCTCCCGCTGTGGCGGCTGCTCCTGTGCGGCGCGATCGCCTGGGTCTGCTCGCTGGTCTTCGCCGCGTTCGGTCTCTTCATGGGCTACCTGCTGCCGAGCGAGAACGTCATGCAGATCCTCGGCCCGGGCCTGGCGATCCTGTCGTTCGCGGGCGGGCTGTTCGTGCCGCTGTCGCAGTTCAGCGACGTGTTCGCGACGATCGCCAAGCTCACGCCCGCCTACGGGGTCGGCGAGCTGGCCCGTGCCCCCTTCGGTGGCGAGGACGACCTCGCCCTCGCGGCGCTCAACGTCGTCGCCTGGGGAGTCGTGTTCGTGCTCGGCGCCGCCTGGCGGATGAGCAAGGACACCCAGCGCGTCTGATGCGCAAGGATGCGGGCATGAGCACGTCGTCGTTGTTCCGGGCCGCGGACGACCGGTCGGGTGTCGCTCGCGTGCTCGGAGCCGGCGTGTGGCTGCTGTTCCTGGTCAACCCGCTCGGCGAGCTGGCGCAGGACCCGTGGAGCCCCCGGTCGCTGCTCGGCTTCGTGTCCGCGGCCGCGTTCGTCGCGGTGTACCTCGTCGGCCTGCGCACGGTGCGCGACACGCACGTCGAGGGTGCCTACGGCGCTGCCGCCCTGCGGCTCGTGCTGGCGGCCGCACTGGCGTGCGTCTTCGTCGTCGCGGCGGGCGACCAGGGACTCGTGGTGTGGGTGTACGTCGCGGCGATGGCCGCCGCCTCGTTGCCGTCCTGGTCGGGCCTGGTCGTGGCCGGGTTCCTGTTCGTCGGGGTGGCCGTCGTCGGCCGTCTCGTGCCCGGATGGGCGACCCACGGCAACGACTTCGCGGTCCTGCTCGCCACGGGGGCGGTGTGGTCCTTCCGGCTCGCGATGCAGCGGCAGGCACGCCTGGCCGCCGCCGAGCGCGAGCTGTCCGACCTCGCCGTCGAGGAGGAGCGGTCGCGCATCGCCCGCGACCTGCACGACATCCTGGGTCACTCGCTCACCGTCATCTCGGTCAAGTCCGAGCTGGCCGGACGGCTGGTCCAGGTCGACCCCGAGCGGGCCCAGACCGAGCTCGAGGACGTGCAGCGCCTCGCGCGCGACGCCCTGGCCGACGTGCGGGCGACGACGCGCGGCCTCAAGGGGCTGTCGCTGCCGGCGGAGATCGCCGAGGCGCGGTCGGCCCTGGAGTCGGCCGGCATCCGGCCCGAGCTGCCCACCGTCACCGAGGACGTCCCCACGCAGTGGCGCGAGCTCTACGCGTGGACCCTGCGTGAGACCGTCACGAACGCGATCCGGCACAGCGGGGCGTCGCGCGTCGACGTGACGATGGGGCCTGCGGGCATCCGGGTCGCGGACGACGGGACGGGGCCCGACGCCGAGGGTCGGACGGGGGGCACCGGGCTCAAGGGTCTGCGTCACCGGGCGGGCGAGCTCGGCGCCGCGATCACGACGGGCCCGGGTCCTGACGGTCGCGGGTTCGTCGTCGAGGTCGTGGTGCCGGCATGAGTGCGATCCGCGTCCTGCTGGCGGACGACCAGGCCCTCGTGCGCGGCGCCCTGGCGGCGCTGCTGTCGATGGAGCCGGACCTCGACGTCGTGGTCGAGGTCGGACGTGGTGACGAGGTCGTCGCGGCTGCGCGCGAGCACCGTCCCGACGTCGCCCTGCTCGACGTCGAGATGCCCGGTCTGGACGGGTTGAGCGCGGCCCGCGACCTGGTCGCGGCGCGGCTGGGGTGCCGGATCCTGATGGTCACCACCTTCGGGCGGCCCGGCTACCTGAAGCAGGCGATGTCGGCCGGTGCGAGCGGGTTCGTCGTCAAGGACACGCCCGCCAAGCAGCTCGCGGACGCCGTCCGTCGCGTGCACCAGGGACTGCGCGTCGTCGACCCGGCCCTCGCGGCCGACTCGTTGACCCAGGGCGACTCACCGCTCACCGAGCGCGAGACCGACGTGCTGCGAGCCGCCCGGGACGGTGGCACCGTCGCCGACGTCGCACGGGAGCTCTTCCTGTCCGAGGGAACGGTGCGCAACCACCTCTCGAGCGCGATCGGCAAGACCGGGGCGCGCACGCGGGCCGAGGCCGTGCGCGTCGCGGTCGAGAACGGGTGGCTCCCGCCGAGCTGAGCCGCCGACGGTATCGCCAGGTCCGACCGTGGACAATGGGGGCATGACCGCGTCCGCCACCTCCACCGTCGCCGCGCCGCTGCGCCTCGGTGGACTCGAGGTGCCGGTGCCCGTCGTGCTCGCGCCGATGGCCGGTGTCACCAACGTCGCGTTCCGGCGCCTGTGCGCGGAGCAGGGCGCCGGGCTCTACGTGTGCGAGATGATCACGTCGCGCGGACTGGTCGAGGGCGACCGGACGAGCCTGTCGATGCTGACGTTCGCCGACAACGAGTCGGTCCGCTCGGTGCAGCTGTACGGGATCGACCCCCACTACGTCGGTCGCGCGGTCGAGATCCTGTGCGCCGAGCACGGGGTCGCCCACGTCGACCTGAACTTCGGCTGCCCGGTCCCCAAGATCACGCGCAAGGGCGGCGGCGCGGCGCTGCCCTGGAAGGACACGCTGCTCGGCGACATCCTCGAGCACGCGGTCCGCGCGGCCGAGCCGTACGGCGTGCCGGTGACGATGAAGACCCGCAAGGGCATCGACGAGGACCACCTGACCTACCTCGACGCCGGGCGGATCGCGCAGGAGTCCGGTGCGGCGGCGATCGCGCTCCACGGCCGGACCGCGGCGCAGCACTACTCGGGCACGGCCGACTGGGACGCGATCGGCGAGCTCAAGGCCGCCGTCGACATCCCCGTGCTCGGCAACGGCGACATCTGGGAGGCCGAGGACGCTCGTCGCATGATGGCGCGGACCGGTTGCGACGGCGTCGTGGTCGGGCGCGGCTGCCTGGGCCGCCCGTGGCTGTTCCGTGACCTCGCGGCCGTGCTCGGCGAGGGCGCCGCGACGACGACCCTGCCCATGCTCGGTGAGGTCGCCGCGGTCATGCGACGCCACGCCGAGCTGCTGGGGGAGTGGCTCGGCGAGGAGCGCGGCTGCATCGAGTTCCGCAAGCACGTCGCCTGGTACCTCAAGGGCTTCTCGGCCGGCTCGTCGCTGCGCGCTCGTCTGGGCACGGTGTCCTCGTACGCGGCACTCGAAGCGCTGCTCGCCGACCTCGACCCGAGCGAGCCGTACCCCGTCGACCAGCTCGGCACCCCGCGTGGTCGCCAGGGCAGCCCGCGCAGGGTCGCCCTGCCGGACGGCTGGCTCGACTCCCGCGAGATGACCGGCTCCGTCGACCCCGCCGCCGAGGACGCCACCTCCGGCGGCTGATTCCCAGGCTCGCCTGGGAATCCGACACAGGGTCGGTGCCGTGCCCGGTTTCGCTCGCGATGTGGGTGTTGCGGCCCGGGTGGGGTGCACGGGAACCGTGCCTGGCGCGCCGGGGCGCGCTGATTCCCAGGCGAGCCTGGGAATCGGACACGGGGTCGGGGCCGTGCCCGGTTTCCCTCGTGGTGTGGGTGTTGGGGCCCGGGTGGGGTGCATGGGAACCGTGCGTGGCGCGCCGGGGCGCGCTGATTCCCAGGCGAGCCTGGGAATCAGCACGGGGTCGGGGCCGTGCCCGGTTTCCCTCGCGATGTGGGTGTTGGGGCCCG
>JALRCA010000094.1 GCA_023257515.1 Aeromicrobium sp. | reverse complement strand
CATGATCGGCGTCTCCTACGGCGGCGGCATCCAGTTCGCCACCGCCTCGGTCGACAAGCGTCTCGACACGATCATCCCGGGCGCGACCTGGAACGACCTCTCCTACTCCCTCGCGCCGAACAACACGACGCAGGTGCGTGGCGTCACGACCTCGACGCCCGGCGCCGCCAAGCTCCTGTGGGCCCTGGGCTTCACGGCCTCCGGTGTCTCGAACGGCGTGCAGAACCTGCCGGCGGACCCGGGCCGCATCCTGCCGTGCCCCAACTTCGCGACCTTCGTGTGCCCCGGACTCGTGACGGCGGGCCTGACCGGAACGCTCGACGCGTCGACGCGCGACCACCTGCGCCACGCCTCGGTCACGAGCTACGTCTCGAAGGTCCGGGTCCCCACGCTGCTGCTGCAGGGCCAGGCCGACACGTTGTTCAACCTCAACGAGGCCACCGCGACGTTCCAGGCGCTGCGCAAGCAGGGCACGCCGACGAAGCTCGTGTGGGTCAACGGCGGCCACTCCGGGCCCATGGCCAAGGGCGAGATCGACTTCGGTGCGCCGGACTACGCCAGCCAGCACGTCACGAAGCGGGTGACCGACTGGTTCGACCACTACCTGAAGGGCACCTCGGCAAGCACCGGACCGCTCTTCACGTACTTCCGTGACTGGGTCGACTACACCGGCAGCGCCCGGCCGGCCTACGCATCCAGCTCGACGTTCCCCGTCGGCACCGCCAAGCGGTTCTACCTCTCCGGCGCGTCCGGCCTCACCACGTCCACGTCGCGACTCACGAAGGGCTCGACGAGCTTCCTGACACCGGTCGCCGGACTCCCGACGTCGTCGGACCCGCTCGACGTCGTCAGCAGCGTGGCACCGTCGCCACTGCCCGAGACCGATCTGCCCGGCACCGCCGGGACCTGGACGTCCGGCGCCCTCGGGTCACGGATCGACGTCGTCGGGTCGCCGAGGCTGACGCTCAGGGTCGACGCACCGCTGGCGAACCTGAGCGCCGTCGACGCGCTCAAGCTCGTGCTGTTCGTCAAGGTGCTCGACGTCGACACCACGGGCAAGGCCACGCTCGTGCGCGACCTCGTCGCCCCGGTGCGCGTCGCGGACGTCACGAAGCCGTTCACGGCGACGCTGCCCGCGTTCGCGCACCGGTTCGCCCCGGGACACCAGGTCCGACTCGTCGTGGCCGGCGGTTCGACGAACTACCGCGGCGGCACGGTGCCCACCCCGGTCACCGTCTCGACGGGTTCGACGAGTCAGGTCCTGTCGCTGCCCGTCGTCAGGTGACGGGCGACGGGCGACGGGACTCAGACCTGGCCGATGCCGACGATCGCGCGACGCAGCCACGTCGCGTACTCGTCGTGCCCGAGTCCCCAGTCGTGCACGAGCTGGTGGTACGTCTCGGGCGACAGGCACACGGCCAGGGCCGCGGCGTAGCGCTCGCGCAGCTCGGGGGCATGGCGCAGGTGCCCGGCCTCGGACAGGCGGTCGACGGCCGTCAGGTAGCCCTCACGGCGGCGCACCAGCACCGCCTCGAGAGCCGTGGCGACCGACGGCTCGACCGTGGCGGCCGCTCGCAGCGACTGCCACAGGCCCGAGGACCGCTCGTTCGTGGCGGTCTGCCGCTCGACGAGGACGTCGAGGTCGCCGTCACCCGGCACCCCGTCGGCGGCGCCGTCGGCATCGGTGGTGCGCCGTGTGTAGGCCTCGACGAGGAGGCTGCCCTTCGTCCCGACGGCATGCACCGACTCGACGGAGACGCCGGCTTCACGGGCGATCGCGGACATGGTCGTGCCTGCGAAACCATGCAGGTTGAACAGCTCGGCCGCGGCCGCGATGACGCGGTCACGGGTCTCTTGGGCGCGCTGCTCACGCAACGGCGAGTGATAGGCGCGCTTGGGGGCGGTCTGAGTCACAATGGATCCTGCCTTTCGGCGATATCAAAGCAGGTCGTACCCACTACTGCCACTCAAACCCGCATAATCACGGATGTCACACACGACCCGGACCGTGATCAGTCCACGTCGAACAAGGGGACGCCGGCAGCCACGACGCCGTCGGTGCGCACGTCGAGCGATCCGGCCGCCCGGTCCATCACGACCACGGGCACGATCGGCGACATGCCGGCGGTGTCCCCCGTTCCCGTGATCGTGCTCGGGTCCCAGCGCACCACCGGCTCCCCGGCCTCGACCGTCGCGCCCTCCTCGACCAGCAGCTCGAAGCCGCGGCCGTCGAGCTTGACGGTGTCGATGCCCAGGTGGACGAGCACACCGATCGGCGCCTCGGACCCCAGCACGACGAACGCGTGCGGGTGCGCCTTGACGATCTGACCGGCGATCGGTGACACGACCGTGGCCGGACCCGGATCGGGGTCGATGGCCAGGCCGGGACCCACGATCTCGCCGGCGAACACCGGGTCCGGGACGTCCGTGATCGGCATCAGGCGACCCGCGCAGGGCGCGTACACCTTCACCGCAGGTCCTCGATGTCGTCGGCGAGCGTGTCGGCCTCGGGGCCGACGACGACCTGCACGACGGTCCCCGAGACGACGACGCCGTGGGCGCCGGCCTTCTTGAGCGCCGCCTGGTCGACGAGCGAGGCGTCCTCGACCTCGGTCCGCAGGCGCGTGATGCACGCCTCGATCTCGACGATGTTGTCGGACCCGCCGAGTCCGCTCAGGATCTGCTCCGCCTTGCTGCTCATGCTTCCTCCACTGGTTCTTCGGTGCCTCTGGTCGGGTCGGTGGACGTCACCTTGGCGAGTCCCTCGGGCTGGTCGGGGTCGCGGCCGAGACGGCGCGCCAGCTGCTCGACGACGAGCTGCGACGCGACGATAGTCGCGAGCGGCGCCACGGCCTCGGGCAGGTCGGGTCCCGCGACGTGCACGTCGACCGTACGCGCCAGCTCGGCGTCGCCGCCGATCCCGACGGTCGTCGCGCCGCGTCGGGCAAGGTCGCCGGCCAGCTCGACGACCGGCTCGCGCATCGGCCCGTCCTGGGCGGCGACGAGCACCGCGGCCACGCCCGGCTCGACGACCGCGATGGGGCCGTGGCGCAGGTCGGCGTAGGAGTAGCCGCGCACCGGGCGTCCGCAGGTCTCCTCCAGCTTGAGCGCCGTCTCCAGCGCAGTGCCCATGAGCAGGCCTCGTCCGGACACGACGGTCGCGGACGCCTCCTCGAGGACCTCGACGGCGGCGTCGACACCGGCACGCTGGTCCAGGAGCGCCGCGATCGCCCCGGGCACGCGCTCGAGGTCCGCGTCGAGGCTCTCGACGTCGGGAGAGAGCGCCGTGCCGAGGACGGCCATCGCGACGAGCTGGGTGACGTGGGACTTGGTCGCGGGAACGGCGACCTCGGGTCCGGCGAGGGTCGTGAGCGCCAGGTCGGCACCCGTCGCCAGCGCCGAGGTCGCGTCGTTGCTGACGCCGATCGTGGCCGCGCCGTTCGCGCTGGCCCACTCCTGGGTCTGCACGATCTCGGCGGTCTCGCCCGACTGGGAGACGCTGACCACGAGCGTGTCGGACAGGTCGAGACGCGCGGCGTAGTGGGTGGCGACGCTCGGTGCTGCCAGCGACGCGGCGATCCCGGCGTGCGTCTCGAGCAGGTAGCGGGCGTAGACGGCGGCGTTGTCGCTCGTGCCGCGGGCCACCAGCAGGACGCGGCGCCGTCCCTGAGCCAGGCGCGCCACGTCGGCCCGCAGCGGCAGCAGGGCCTCCAGCGTGCGGGCGGCGACGGCGGGCTGCTCGGCCATCTCTCGCGCCATGACGGTGGGGGTGCTGCTCACGTGGTCCTCCCGGTCGACCCTTGACGGGTCGTGTTCATCTGCGGTACTGGTACGTACCAGAACGTACCAATCCCGTACCACTGTGTCGAGAGGTCGTCGTGGAGGTTGTCATGGCAGAGATCACCGCCGGGCCCGCGCCCAAGCACCTGCAGCTACGTGACGTCCTGTCGACCCTCGCGACCCGCGAGCTGGAGCCCGACGCGCCCATTCCCTCCGAGCGCGACCTCATGGCGCGCCACGGGGTCTCGCGGGCGACCGTGCGCAAGGCCATCGACGGCCTCGTGACCGACGGTCTCCTGCGCCGCGTGCACGGCAAGGGCACGTTCGTCGCGCGACCGCGCCTCTCCAGCGACCTCCACCTGGCCTCGTTCAGCCAGGACATGCGCCGACGCGGTCTCGAGCCGTCCACCGAGCTGCTCGCCCTCGAGGCCGAACGCCCGCCGTCCGACGCCGCCCAGGCCCTCCAGCTCGGCCCCGACGAGCTCGCCTGGCGGATCGACCGCGTCCGCCTCGCCGACGGCCAGCCCATCGCGCTCGAGAACGGCTGGCTGCCCCAGCGACTCGTGCCCGACCTGCACCGGTGCGACCTCGGCGGGTCGCTCTACGCCGTGCTCGCCGACCACTACGGGCTCGGCATCGACGCCGCCGAGCAGACGTTGTGGGGCGAGGCCGCCGACGGCACCGTCGCCCACCTGTTGCGCACCGAGGTCAACACCCCCCTGCTCGTCTTCCAACGCACCAGCTCGGCCGGGGGCGTCCCGGTCGAGCACGTGGTCTCCCGCTACCGCGGGGACCGCTACCAGGTCCACATGTCCCTGCGGGACGAGCGACCTCGGCACCACGATGAAGGGAATCCGTCATGACCACCGCTGATCCGACCGCCTCCGGGGGCACCAGCACCCGCAAGCGGCTCAACCTGGCACCTGTCCAGAAGTTCGGGCGCAGCCTCATGCTCCCGATCGCCGCGCTGCCCATCGCCGCACTCCTGCTCCGTCTCGGCCAGCCCGACCTGCTCGGGGCCGA
This sequence comes from Aeromicrobium sp., assembly GCA_023257515.1. Taxonomy (GTDB): domain Bacteria; phylum Actinomycetota; class Actinomycetes; order Propionibacteriales; family Nocardioidaceae; genus Aeromicrobium. The sequence continues at coordinate 5,073 of JALRCA010000094.1, read as the reverse complement.
CGGCCTCGGCTGGGTCAAGGTCGCCGCCGTCGTCGGCGCCGCCGGCAACGCGCTGTTCGCCAACCTGCCGCTGCTGTTCGCGGTCGGCGTCGCGATCGGCATGGCGCGCAAGGCCGACGGCTCGACCGCGCTCGCCGCCGTCGTCGGCTACCTCGTGTTCAAGGGCGTCGGCGACGCGATGTCGCCCTTCGTGCTCGGCGAGCCCGCCAAGGGCGCCGAGCAGGAGCTCATCAACTACGGCGTGCTGGGCGGCATCGTGTCGGGCCTCGTCGCCGCGTGGCTGTGGCAGAAGTACCACCGCATCAAGCTGCCTCCCTACCTCGCGTTCTTCGGCGGGCGGCGCTTCGTCCCGATCATCACGTCGTTCGCCATGCTCGCGATCGCGGTGCTCGTCAGCTTCGTCTACCCCGCGTTCGACGACGGCCTCACGAGCCTCGGCAACTGGGTCTCCGACAACTCGATCCTCGGCGGCTTCATCTACGGCACCGCGAACCGCCTGCTCGTACCGCTGGGGCTGCACCACATCCTCAACAACCCGCCGTGGTTCGTGCTCGGCGACTACACGACAGCCACCGGCACCGTCGTCCACGGCGACATCCAGCGCTTCCTGTCAGGGGATCCGACGGCCGGCGACTTCATGACCGGGTTCTTCCCGATCATGATGTTCGCGCTGCCCGCCGCCGCGCTCGCGATCTGGCACGAGGCCAAGCCGCAGCACAAGAAGGCCGTCGGCGGCATCATGATCTCGGCCGCGCTCACGTCGTTCCTGACCGGCGTCACCGAGCCGCTCGAGTTCGCGTTCATGTTCGTCGCGTGGCCGCTGTACATCATTCACGCGGTGCTCACCGGCACGTCGATGGCGCTCGTCAACGCCCTCGACATCCGGGACGGGTTCGGGTTCTCGGCGGGGTTGTTCGACTACCTGCTGAATTTCAACATCGCCGAGAAGCCGCTGTGGCTCATCCCGATCGGCCTCGGGTACGCGCTGGTCTACTACTTCCTGTTCCGGTTCGTGATCCGGCGCTGGAACCTCAAGACCCCGGGTCGCGAGGACGACGACGAGGCCTCGGCCGCCGAGGCGGACGCGACCGCGTGATCATCACGGCAGGACGGGTCGTCACCCCGGCGCGTGTCTTCGCGCCGGGGTGGCTCCACGTCGAGGGACGACAGGTCGTCGCGGTGGGCGCCGGAACGCCACCTGCGCCGGCGGACGTCGAGCTGGCGGGCACCGTGGCGCCCGGCTTCATCGACGTCCACGTGCACGGCGGGGGCGGCGCGTCGTTCGACGACGGCGCCGAGGCGGCGGAGCAGGTCCTCGCCGCGCACCTCGCCCACGGCACGACGAGCATGGTCGCGAGCCTCGTGACGATGGAGCCGCACCGTCTCGACCACACGATCAAGGAGCTCGCGCTGCTGGCCGACGACGGCCGGCTCGCGGGCATCCACCTCGAGGGGCCGTGGCTCAGCCCGCAGTACCGCGGCGCCCACCGGCCCGACCTGCTCGAGGAGCCGAGCGCGCGCCGCGTGGACGAGCTCGTCGAGCTGGCCGGACCGCACCTGCGCATGGTGACGCTCGCGCCGGAGCTGCCCGGTGGCCTCGACGCGATCCGACGGCTCACGTCGGCCGGGGTCGTGGCGGCGATCGGGCACACGGACGCGACGTACGACGTCGCGCGCCGGGCGCTCGACGCGGGGGCGCTCGTGGGCACCCACCTGTTCAACGCCATGCGGGGCCTGCACCACCGCGAGCCCGGTCCCATCGCGGCCCTGCTGGAGCACCCGGACGCGTTCGTCGAGCTCATCGCCGACGGCGTGCACCTGCACCCCGCGGTGCTGCGGCTCGCGACGGACGCCAAGCCGCACCACACGGCGCTCGTGACCGACGCGATGGCGGCGGCGACGCAGCCCGACGGCGACTACCGGCTCGGCTCGCTCGCGGTGCAGGTGCGCGGCGGCCAGGCCCGGCTGCCCGACGGGACGATCGCGGGCTCGACCCTCACGCTTGCCGATGCGGTCCGCTACGCCGTGCTCGAGGTCGGCCTGCCGATCGAGGAGGCGGTGCGCGCGGCCACCGCGACCCCCGCCGCGATGCTCGGCCTCCACGGCGTCGGCACCCTCCGCCCCGGCTCCGAGGCCGACCTCGTCGCCCTCGGACCTGACCTGCGCGTCACCCGCGTCATGAAGGCCGGCAGCTGGCTCTGACCCCTCGGGCCGCCGGGTGGGGCGTCAGGGGCGGGCGCCGAGGTGGGCGATGCAGCGTTCGGCGGCGGCGCGGCCGGACTCGAGCGCGACGACGGGGTCGCGGTCGTCCAGCCACGAGGCGAGGAACCCAGCGGCGAAGGCGTCACCGGCGCCGGTCGTGTCGACGACTCGCGTGCGCGGCGCCGTCACCTGCTCACGGCGGTCGCCGCTCACGTAGGCCGCGCCCATCGACCCGAGGGTCACCACCAGGTGGCCGAACCGCGCACCCAGGGCGTCGAGGTCGGTGTGTGGTCCCCGCGCGTCCAGCAGGACACGCGCCTCCTCGAGGTTCGGGAAGGCGAGGTCGGCGCCCTCGACCCAGTCGAGGAACGTCGGCCCGCCCACGTCGCGCAGGAACGAGACGGTGCTCGGGTCGATGCTCACGCCGAGTCCACGAGCCCGCGCCTGCGCGACCAGTCCCAGAGCCGTCGAGCGGGTGGCGACGTCGAAGAGCGTGTAGCCCGTCAGGTGCAGCCAGCTCGCGCCGTCCCACGCAGCCTCCGGCACGTCGCCGGGCCGCAGGCCGGTGTTGGCGCCACGGTCGACGAACATCGTCCGCTCCCCCGCGTCGTCGAGCTGGAGCACGATCGTCGCGGTCGGCAGCTCGTCGTCGCCGGCCAGGTGCGCCGTGACGCCGTGCTCGGCCAGGGCCTGCATGTGTCGTTCGACCGCGTCGGCACCGACCCGTCCGACGAACACGGTCTCGACACCGAGCGACCCGAGCCACGCCGCGACGTTGGCCGCCGACCCGCCCGGCCGCATGCGGATCTCGGCGTTCGTGTCGCTCGCCTCGGTGACTGCCGTCAGGGCGCGGACGCTGATGTCGTCGACGACGTCGCCCACGACGAGGACGTGGCCGGTCACCTCAGAGCCGCGCCCAGGCCGTGGCGATCTCGCCCGCGACCCGGATGTTGTTCTCCACGATGTCCAGGTTGACGCGCAGGCTCTCGCCACCGGTGATCTCGACGATCGTCTGCAGCAGGAACGGCGTGACCTCCTTGCCGACGAGCCCCTTCTCGTCGGCGCGTCGCAGCGCCTCCTGCAGGGCTGCGTCGTGCGTCGCCGGGTCGAGCTGCTTCTCGACCGGCAGGGGGTTCGCGACGAGGATCGCCGAGCACAGCTCGAGCTCCTCGCGCGACTCCATGATCGACGCGACCGCCTCGGCGTGCGGCACCGACCAGTCGAGGCGATGGCCGGAGCCACGCAGCCAGAACGACGGGAAGTCCTCGGTGCCGTAGCCGACCACGGTGATGCCGAGCGACTCCATGCGCTCGAGGGTCGCGCCGATGTCGAGGATCGACTTGACCCCCGCCGACACGACCGTGATCGGCACCTCGGACAGCACCTTCAGGTCCGCGGACTCGTCGAAGGAGTCCGACGCCCCGCGGTGCACGCCGCCGAGGCCACCGGTCGCGAACACCCGGATGTCGGCGTGGTCGGCGATGAACGACGTCGCCGCGACCGTGGTGGCGCCGCTGCCGCCGCGGGCCAGCGCGATCGGCAGGTCGCGGACGCTGAGCTTGGGCAGGTCCTCGGAGGCCACGCGCTCGAGCTCCGACGCCGTCAGACCAGCCTTGAGCTCGCCGTCGAGGACCGCGATCGTCGCCGGCACGACGCCGGCGTCGAGCAGCTGCTGCTCGAACCGCTGCGCGGCCTCGAGGTTGGCTGGGCGCGGCAGGCCGTGGCTGATGATCGTCGACTCGAGCGCGACGACGGGAACGCCCGAGGCGAGGGCGTCGGAGACGGCGGGTGCGACGGAGATGGGGAAGACCATGGTCAGATCTCGGTGCGGTGGAAGTTGGCGTGCGAGCGCGAGGCCGTCGGACCACGCTGCCCCTGGTACCGGGAGCCGTACTTCGCCGAGCCGTACGGGTTGTCGGCGGGCGAGCTGAGCCTGAAGAAGCACAGCTGGCCGATCTTCATGCCCGGGTAGAGCTTGATCGGCAGGGTGGCGACGTTGGCGAGCTCGAGCGTGACGTGGCCCGAGAACCCGGGGTCGATGAACCCGGCGGTGGAGTGGGTGAGCAGACCGAGTCGGCCGAGGGAGCTCTTGCCCTCGAGGCGCGCGGCGACGTCGTCGGGCAGCGTCACGAGCTCGTAGGTGGACCCGAGCACGAACTCTCCCGGATGGAGCACGAACTGCTCGTCGCCCTCGACCTCGACCTCACGCGTCAGATCGGACTGATCCGCCGCCGGGTCGATGTGCGGGTACTTGTGGTTGTCGAAGACCCGGAAGAACTTGTCGAGACGTACGTCGATGCTCGACGGCTGGATCATGGTCCGCTCGAGCGGGTCGAGCTGGACCCGGCCGGCGTCGAGCTCGGCGAGGATGTCGCGGTCGGAGAGCAGCACGGCAGAATGCTACCTACCGTCGAGGGCCTGTCGCCGATCTCGGGGCCGGTGGGTACGATCGGGGTCACATCTCGCCGATGTAGCTCAATGGCAGAGCGCTTGCTTCCCAAGCAAGACACGCGGGTTCGATTCCCGTCATCGGCTCCATCACGGCGAAGCCGTCATCTGAGCCGATCCCCGGAATCGAGTCGGCCCCCCAGCTGCCGCGAAGCGGCCATCGAGGGATCCCGTCATCGGCTCTCCGCGCCGAAGGCGCCTCCTGCCGATCCCCGGAATCGAGTCGGCCCCCCACCGCCGCGCAGCGGCCCCCGAGGGATCCCGTCATCGGCTCCATCACGGCGAAGCCGTCACCTGAGCCGATCCCCGGAATCGAGTCGGCCCCCCACCGCCGCGCAGCGGCCCCCGAGGGATCCCGTCATCGGCTCCATCACGGCGAAGCCGTCACCTGAGCCGATCCCCGGAATCGAGTCGGCCCCCCAG
>JALRCA010000044.1 GCA_023257515.1 Aeromicrobium sp. | reverse complement strand
CGCCAGGACGCGGGCGTGTGAACGCATGTTCGAACGATAGCGTCCACGACCTCCGTCAGAGGCTGCGCCACGCCGCGGTGTCGGGCCACTCCGTGTCGCCGCGACGCACCTGGTCGGCGAGCTCGGTGAGGCGACGGCTCGACAGCGCCCAGCCCCGGACGTTCTCGGCATGCACGACGAGCGTGTCGCGCTCCACCAGCAGCGGCCAGCCGCCACGCCGCAGCACCTGCACCAGCAGCACGATCGGCAGCAGGAGCAGGAGCAGCAGGATCTCGGCGACCAGGACGACCGCGACGATCACGAGGGGCACCAGCACGACCGCCACCACGAGGAAGATCAACGCCGCGAAGAGATCGTCGCCCCCCACCTCGGGGACGTCGATGTCGGGCCAGTCGCGCACCCGTCGGCGCCACGGGAGCCAGCGGCGACGCACGACCCACTCGGCGCCGGTCGGGTCGAGGACCTTCATCGGTCTCAGACCTCGGCCATGACCTCGTCGGAGGCATCGAAGTTCGCGAACACGTTCTGCACGTCGTCGCAGTCCTCGAGGGCGTCGATGAGCTTGACGACCTTGCGGGCGCCCTCGACGTCGACCTCGACGTTGACCGACGGCACGAACGAGGCGTCGGCGGAGTCGTAGTCGAGCCCGGCCTCCTGCAACGCGGTGCGCACGGCCACGAGGTCGCCGGGCTCGCTCACGACCTCGAACGAGCCGTCGAGGTCGTTGACCTCCTCGGCACCGGCGTCGAGGACGGCGAGCAGGATGTCGTCCTCGGTCGTCGTGCCGCCCTCCTGCTCGGCCGGGACGATGATGACGCCCTTGCGGCTGAACATGTAGGACACCGAGCCCGGATCGGCCATCGTGCCGCCGTTGCGGGTCATGGCGGTGCGGACCTCCATGGCCGCACGGTTCTTGTTGTCGGTCAGGCACTCGACCAGGAACGCGACGCCGTTCGGGCCGTAGCCCTCGTACATGATCGTCGTGTAGTCGACGGCGCCGCCGTCGAGACCGCCGCCGCGCTTGACCGCGCGGTCGATGTTGTCGTTGGGGACCGACTGCTTCTTGGCCTTCTGGATCGCGTCGTACAGGGTCGGGTTGCCCTCGGGGTCGGGTCCACCGGTGCGCGCCGCCACCTCGACGTTCTTGATGAGCTTGGCGAAGAGCTTGCCGCGCTTGGCGTCGATGACGGCCTTCTTGTGCTTGGTCGTCGCCCACTTGGAGTGGCCTGACATGCCGATCCCTCTCTGCTGCTGACTGACCCGGCTACTGCTGCCGGACGAGGTCCACGAAGAGTCCGTGCACGCGGTCGTCGTCGCCCACCTCGGGGTGGAACGACGTCGCCATGAGCGGTCCCTGGCGGACGGCCACGATCCTATCGCCCACCTCGTCGGGCCTCGGCCCGGTGACACCGACGCTCGCCAGCACCTCGACGTCCGGACCGGCCTGCTCGACCCACGGTGCCCGGATGAACACGCCGTGGACGGGCCGGTCCAGCCCCCGCACCGTGACGGGTCCCTCGAAGGAGTCGACCTGACGACCGAAGGCGTTGCGGCGCACCGTGACGTCGAGCCCGCCGATCGTGGTCTGGCCGGGCGCGCCGTCGCGCAGACGGTCTGCGAGCAGGATCATCCCCGCGCACGTGCCGAACGCCGGCATCCCGGCTCGCACCCGTTCGGCGAGCGGGTCGAGGACGTCGAAGATCCGCGCCAGCTTGATCATCGTGGTCGACTCGCCCCCCGGCAGCACGATCGCGTCGCACGCCTCCAGCTCGCTCGGGCGACGCACCGCGAGGGTGTCGGCACCGAGTCGCTCGAGCGCGGACAGGTGCTCGCGCACGTCGCCCTGCAGGGCCAGCACGCCGATCGTCGGACTCACGCGTCCCAGCCTAGGGGCGGGCCCGACGCACGACGGCGGTGGCACGAGCCACCGCCGTCGCTCCCTCGGGATCCCTCCCGGTCGGGACGAAGGACCGACGTGGGCCGTTCTCGGGGGCAGCCCACGTCATCGCTCCCTCGTCGTCGCGCCCGGGGCACTCCTTCCCCGACGTGACACCGTCAGTGTAGGGGTACCCGGGTCACCAACCGCGGGTCTCGAGCCGGTGCGGCTCCGGGATGTCGTCGACGTTGATGCCGACCATGGCGTCGCCGAGCCCGCGGGACACCTTGGCCACGACGTCCGGGTCGTCGTAGAACGTGGTCGCCTTGACGATCGCGGCGGCACGCTCGGCCGGGTTGCCGGACTTGAAGATGCCCGAACCGACGAACACGCCCTCGGAGCCGAGCTGCATGACGAGCGCGGCGTCGGCCGGGGTCGCGATGCCGCCCGCGGTGAACAGCACGACGGGAAGCTTGCCGGCCTCGGCGACCTCCTTGACGAGGTCGAACGGCGCCTGCAGCTCCTTGGCCGCGACGTAGAGCTCGTCGTCGCGCAGGCCCTGGAGCCTGCGGATCTCACCGGTGATCTTGCGGATGTGCGTGACCGCGTTCGAGACGTCACCCGTGCCGGCCTCGCCCTTGGATCGGATGAAGGCCGCGCCCTCGGTGATGCGTCGCAGCGCCTCACCCAGGTTGGTCGCACCGCACACGAACGGGACGTTGAAGGCCCACTTGTCGATGTGGTTGGCGTAGTCCGACGGCCTCACGGGCTTCCCGGTAGCGGGTTATCGCGTCGTTCCCGAAGATCTCGATCCGACCGGAGGTCGGCATCGCCAGACCGGTCGCGCAATGGATCAGGGTCGACTTGCCGGCACCGTTCGGGCCGAGCAGGCCGAAGAAGCTCCCGTCGGGGATCTCCAGGGAGACGCCCTTGAGTGCTTCGACCCCCGTCGCGTAGCGCTTGACGAGGTCCGAAACCAGCAGGGCCGGGGCATTTCCCTGGCCGTTCCTGTCGATGCCTTCCACCGGTCCATGATGAAGCACGGCGGAACTCGCCGTGCTCCGCTCGGCTTACCCACTACCTTTCCCGGTATGACCGAGCGGAGAAGAGTCGTCAGGGTCCCGGCCTCGTCGGCCAACCTCGGACCGGGATACGACTGCATGGCGGTTGCCTTGGACCTCCACCTCGAACTCGAAGTCGCCGAGGCCGACGCCTTCTCGGTCGAGTCGGAGATCCCGGGTCTGGAGCTCGACAGGGAGAACCTGGTCGTACGTGCATTCGAGGCGCTCCATCCCGTCGATCGCATCGCATTCAGGATCGGAGGGGAGATCCCGGTCTCACGGGGCCTGGGGTCTTCGGCCGCAGCGATCGTCGCCGGCCTGGTGGCAGCCGACCACATGTTCGAGCTCGGTCTCGAGAAACCGGACCTGCTCGAGCGGGCCACCGGGATCGAGGGCCACCCCGACAACGTCGCGGCGGCACTCTACGGGGGGTTCGTGCTCTGTTCGTCCGAGGCCGGCTTTCCGTCGGCGACCAGGATCGATGCACCGGAGGGACTCGAGGGGGTGCTGGTCATCCCGACCGAGGAGGTCGCCACCGACCTCGCCCGTGAATCGGTGCCGGCGGAAGTCCCGATCGAGGAGGCAGTCGCGAACGCATCGGCCGCCGCCCACCTTGCCCTGGGGCTCGCCCGGGGGGATTTCGACCTGATCGGGCAGGGCCTTTCCGACCGGATCCACCAGGAACGGCGCCGTCACCTCTTCCCACGCTCGATGGAGGTGGTCGACGTGGCAGAGGAGTGCGGAGCGATCGGCGCGACCATTTCCGGTGCCGGACCGACCGTCCTTGTCTGGTCGGGCTGGCAGGAGACAGGCTCGGTGGTCGAGCACCTGAGGGAGAGGTGTGGCGAATGGGCCGAGGTCCGGCGGGTCGGGTTCAGCCCGGTCGGTGCCGACGTTCCCGAGGTCTAGCG
>JALRCA010000037.1 GCA_023257515.1 Aeromicrobium sp. | reverse complement strand
ATCGTGCTCGGCGTCGGCTCGGTCCGCAGCGCGTCGCAGGTCGGCAAGGTCGGCGGCTTGGCGCTCGGCTACTTCATCCTCATGTCGACGTTCGCCCTGGCGATCGGCCTCGCGGTCGGCAACATCCTGCACCCGGGCGAGGGCCTGCAGCTGACGCCCGAGGGCGCGGCCAAGGCGGCCGAGTCCGCGGGCGCGGAGAAGCAGACGACCGCCGAGTTCATCCTGCACGTGATCCCCGACACGATGGTCTCCTCGCTCACGTCCGGGTCGGTGCTGCAGGCGCTGTTCGTCGCCCTCCTGGTCGGCTTCGCGCTCCAGGCCATGGGTCGTGCCGGCGAGCCGATCCTGGTCGGCATCGGCCACCTCCAGAAGCTGGTGTTCCGCGTCCTCGCCATGATCATGTGGCTGGCCCCGGTCGGCGCCTTCGGCGCGATCGCCGCCGTGGTCGGCGAGACCGGCATGGACGCCCTGCGCAGCCTCGCGGTCATCATGATCGGCTTCTACGTCACCTGCGCGCTGTTCGTGTTCGGCGTCCTGGGCCTGCTGCTCAAGGTCGTCACGGGCATCAACATCTTCAGCCTGCTCAAGTACCTGGGCCGTGAGTTCCTGCTCATCGTCTCGACGTCGTCGTCGGAGTCGGCCCTGCCGCGCCTCATCGCCAAGATGGAGCACGCCGGCGTGCACCAGTCGACGGTCGGCGTCGTCGTCCCCACGGGCTACTCGTTCAACCTCGACGGCACCGCGATCTACCTGACGATGGCGTCCCTCTTCGTGGCCTCGGCCATGGGTGACCCGCTGAGCTTCGGCGAGCAGATCTCGCTCCTGCTCTTCATGATGATCGCCTCGAAGGGCGCCGCGGGCGTGACCGGCGCCGGTCTGGCGACCCTCGCGGGCGGCCTGCAGTCGCACCGCCCCGACCTGGTCGACGGGGTCGGCCTGATCGTCGGCATCGACCGGTTCATGTCCGAGGCCCGCGCGCTGACGAACTTCGCCGGCAACGCGGTGGCCACGGTGCTCATCGGCACCTGGACGGGTTCGGTCGACAAGTCCAAGCTGCGCGAGGTGCTCGCGGGGCGTGACCCGTTCGACGAGACCACGATGGTCGACGACGGCCACGGCTCCGTCGCCCCGGCCGAGGAGAGCGCCGAGCGGGAGCTGGCCACCTCGAGCCGCTGACCGGGTCGGCCTGTCGGACACGGGCCCCGCAGCGTGGCGCACGCCACCTGCGGGGCCCGTGTCGCGCTCGCTAGGCTCGACGCATGCCCTCGGGAACCCGTGTGGCGGCCATCGACTGCGGAACCAACTCGCTGCGGCTGCTCGTCACCGACATCGGACCGGACCGCAAGAACGACGTCGTGCGCGAGATGCGGGTGGTGCGGTTGGGCCAGGACGTCGACCGCACGGGACGGTTCGCGCCCGAGGCGCTCGCCCGCACCTTGCAGGTGACGCGCGAGTACGCCGAGCTCGCCACCATGCTCGGGGCGCAGCGCGTCCGCTTCTGCGCCACGTCAGCAGCGCGCGACGCGGCCAACGCCGACGAGCTCGCCGAGGGGGTGCGGACCGCGCTCGGCGTCCCGCTCGAGATCCTGACCGGCGACGACGAGGCCGCTGCCTCGTTCCTCGGCGCGACGCACGACATCGGCAGTGGATCCGCCCTCGTGCTCGACATCGGCGGCGGCTCCACCGAGCTGGTGACGGGTGCCGACGGCCAGGTCGGCTGGTCGACGTCGCTCGACATCGGGTCCGTGCGGCTCACGGAGCGCTTCCTGCCCTCCGACCCGCCGTCCGTTCCCGAGGTCGCCGAGTGCGAGGCGTTCCTCGACGCGCTGCTGGCCGAGCCGGTCGCCCAGGCCGGAAGGGTCGAGCGGCTGATCGGTGTCGCGGGCACCGTCACCACGGTCGCCGCGCACGCGCTGGCGCTGCCGTCCTACGACTCCGACGCGATCCACGGCGCCACGCTCACCGTCGACGATCTGCGCTCGGCCTGCCACGACCTGCTCAGCCGGACCGTCGCCGACCGCCGTGCGCTGCCGTTCATGCACCCCGGCCGTGCCGACGTCATCGGGGCGGGCGCGCTCATCCTCGACCGCGTGCTCGACAAGGTCGACCTGCAGGACCAGACCGTCGTCGTGAGCGAGCACGACATCCTCGACGGCATCGCGTGGGGCGCGGTCGCATGACCGTGCACTTGAGCCTCCCCGACGACGAGACCCGCGACGTGTTCGCCGACCTGGAGTCCGACGGCGTGGCCGCGCTGCACGTGTGGGACTTCGCCGGGCCTCCGCCGGCCGACGTCGTGCTCGACCTCGCGGTGCGTCCGTACCAGCTGTCCGGCGACCTGTCGGTGCTCGATCCCGACCGCGTCAAGGCCGTGCAGGCGCAGTCCCTGGGCTACGACGACGCGATCGGCCACGTGCCCGACGGCGTCACGTGGTGCAACGCGGTCGGCGTGCACGAGGGGCCGACGGCCGAGATCGCCGTGGCGCTGACCCTCGCGTCGACGCGCGGCCTCGACGACTTCGTCCGCAACGCCGGTCGCTCGCACGGCCGGTGGGACAAGGGCGAGGCGCGTCCGGGCGTGCTCGGCAAGCGGGTCATGCTGCTCGGCGTCGGTGGCATCGGCACGCAGGTCGAGCGCCGGCTCGACGGGTTCGGGGTCGAGCTGGTGCGCGTCGCGTCGTCGGCGCGCGACGACGAGCGCGGCCACGTCCACGGCGTCGACGAGGTGCACGGGCTGCTCGCTGACGTCGACGTCGTGATCGTCGCCGTGCCCTACGGCGAGTCGACCCACCACCTCGTCGACGACGCGTTCCTCGGGGCCATGCAGGACGGCGCCCTGCTCGTGAACGTCGCTCGCGGCAAGGTCGCCGACACCGACGCGCTCGTGCGGCACGCCGCGTCCGGTCACGTGCGGCTCGCGCTCGACGTCGTCGACCCCGAGCCGCTGCCCGACGACCACCCGCTCTGGACGACGCCCGGGGTGCTGCTCGCGCCGCACGTCGGGGGAGCGGTGGCGACGCGGATGGAGCGCGTCGGTCCGCTCGTGCGCGAGCAGGTGCGACGGATCGCCGCGGGCGAGCCGCTGCTGAACGTCGTCGACGTCTCCGGCGCCTGACGCTCGGCTGGCGCTCCTTGGCGCGAGGCGTACGGTCGAGCGTGAAGGTTCAACGACTTTCCCACCGACCCCAGGAGGACCCTGTGCAGCAGCGCACCATCGGAGACGTGACCGTCAGCGCGATCGGCCTTGGCGGCATGCCGATGTCGATCGAGGGACGGCCCGATCGCGAGCGCTCGATCGCCACGATCCACGCCTCGCTCGACGCGGGCGTGACCTTCATCGACACCGCCGACGCGTACCACCGCGACGCGAACGACCCCGGCCACAACGAGCTGCTGATCGCCGAGGCGCTCACGTCCTACGGCGGCTCGACCGACGACGTCCTCGTCGCGACGAAGGCCGGCCACACCCGCCCGGGCGACGGCTCCTGGCAGCTGAACGGCGACCCGGACTACCTCAAGTCCGCGGCGAAGGAGTCGGCCCAGCGCCTCGGCGTCGACCAGATCGACCTGCTGCAGTTCCACCGCCCCGACCCGGAGGTCCCCTACGCCGAGTCCGTGGGCGCGTTGGCCGAGCTGCTCGACGAGGGCGTCATCCGCATGGCCGGCATCTCCAACGCCACGGTCGCGCAGATCGACGAGGCCAACGAGGTCCTCGGCGGTCGCCTCGTGTCGGTGCAGAACCAGTTCAGCCCGGCGTTCCTGTCGAGCCGTGACGAGCTGAAGCACTGCGCCGACCTGGGCATCGCGTGGCTGCCGTGGAGCCCGTTCGGCGGCATCAAGAAGGCCGGCGACTTCGGCTCCGACCACAGCGGCTTCCAGCAGGTCGCCGACGCCCGCGGCGTGAGCCCCCACCAGGTCGCGCTCGCCTGGCACCTCGCCCAGGCCCCGGTCGTCATCCCGATCCCCGGCGCCTCGCGCCCGGAGTCGGCCAAGGACTCGGCCGCCGCCGCCGACCTCGAGCTCACCGACGACGAGCTGCAGACCATCGAGTCGAGCCTCGACGCCTGACCAGACGCGGGCTTCGCGTCTTTGTCATCACGCCCTCATCTGAGAGTCCAAGTCATAAGCGGCTGTATGCGAAAGAGTTCTTGATGTTCGTGTTGAAGTACCCGCCAACGCTGCTCGCGGTCAACAGGCCTTCGTAGTATGCGAGTGGAACGTCGAAGTATTGGTAGATGCTTCCGGCCAGGAACTCGACCTCGAGGACGGACGTAGCCTCGTCGAAACCAATCGAGGCGATGTTGCTAGAACTTACTGGAGTTCGGTTCATTGCTCTGACTCGCTCTTGTGTTGGTCTTGCGCCAGTTGCTGACCACGTGGTCGTAGTTCTCGGGATCGCGGCTGCTGGTCCAACCACGCGTTTCGTCGTCGCCAACCACAGAGGGATCGCGGCTGTCGGGTCGCTGAGACGCCGGGATCGTGAGAAGCACTCGGGTGGGCAGTCGAGTGGCCTCGCCAACGACAAGCGCCTCACCGGTTCGCAATGCCGGGACGGTGTCGAACAGTCCTCCGAGATTGTCCGGAACCGTTGCTTTGACGAGGCCTCGGTCAGTGCTGTTGCTGAGACGGAGGACGAAGAACGTTCCGATCTGGCTGAGCACAGTCGGCTGAATCTCGCTCGGTCGCTGGCTCACTAGCATCAAACCCACTCCAAACTTCCGGCCTTCCTTCACCACCCGCTCGACAACGGCCGAAGCGGCGCCACTTTTCGATGAGAGGTAACGATGCGCTTCTTCGAGGACGACCAGAAGAGGTCTTTGGCGACCTCCCTCGGGTAGTTCTCGAGCCCAGAAAACGGCGTCATACAAGACCCGGAGCAGAACGCCGACAACTTCGGGGAGCACTGCACTCGGAACGTTCGATAGGTCCGCGACAGCAAGGGGTTTGGACCCGCCCAACCATTGTCGGAGAAACGAGCTGAGGTCTTCTTCGGTTTCTCCGTCCTGATCTGGTGCCCAAGGTCCGGGTTTGAAGAGGAAGTCATAGCGTGGATCCCGCAGAAGGGCAGCGAGCCGGTCCAGCTGACGGCGCATCGGGAGGAGCGACGCGCTGAGGAAGATCTTGCCCGCGACTAAGCCCTTGTAGACGGGTGCCGTGACGCTTTCCACGTCACCTCGCATCTCCGTCCCTTCCGCGTCGGTCTCGTACGCGCGCGTGTCGTCTGACTGCGAATTCTGCTGTGCAAAGTGGGTAGCGGTGACACGCTCGTAGAGCTCAAACCAGAGGCGACGCAGGCTGAAGGGCAACGGGGTGTCGACGGTGACGTCATTCGGATCCATGCGGACTTCGGGATGGCGTCGGACATACTCACGTTTAGCTGCGACGATCCACGTTTGAACGGCTGCGCTACTTGCGTCGTCCAGGTCCCTGAACGTCACGGCTACGAGTTCGTCGTACGTGAGCGCCCAGAACGGTATTGCTAGGCCAGAGACTTCCGGCGCGTTGGCTGTTTCTAATCCGGCGACAGCGTGAACAGAGGCAAACCCGCCCAGGGCGCTCGCGTACTCACCATGCACATCCACGACAACGATGCGCGATCCGGGAAACTGACTTGGGTTAGCAAGTTGGTGCAGTAGACCCGATACCGTGGTTGACTTGCCCGCTCCGGTGCTGCCGAAGACGGCGGTATGCCGGTTCAAGAGCCTGTCAGTGTCGACGACCGCCCTCAGCTGAGGAGCTCCAGCTACATGGCCGATAGTAATGAGCGAGGGACCCGAGGCCTTCCCGTAGATTCGACCAAGGTCTTCTGCGGTTACAAGGACAACTGGGTCCCCTACGGCGGGGTAGCGAGATACGCCGCGACGAACCTGGCCGGCTCGATCGCCTTGAGCGATTAGTTCGAGACGCATCCATGCTGTGCCAGGAGGTGCCCACTCGACGGCAAGCTGAGTTTCGGCTTGAGTGTCGCTGACGGGGTTCGATCCAACCTCAACAACGAGGGCGTAGAGGTCCTGCAGACCTAGAGGAATGCGTACGAACGCGCCGACTTGCCCTACTTGGTACCCATGTCCCCGCGAGAATGAGAGGCCCGGCACTGAGGCGGCATTGAGCCGCGCGATCACGGTGTCGCCTCGGACGTCGTGCACCTCTCCGATGCGCTCGGAAGAGATCATTACTCCCCCGCGGTAGTTGTAGGCGACTCACTGTTCTCGTTCACCGAAAGCCCAACTAGTTCCCACAGCAGGTCGCCGAATGGGCCGAAGTCCCCGAGGTCGCTAGTCGCTTTATTGCCATCGATCGGCGACCAAGTCGCGCGATGGGTACCGATGATTGCTTCATCGCGTGCAACTAATGACAAGTTCTGCGTTTGCCCGGCGAGTTGTATCGCCTCGGGATACTCGCTGGCCTTGGAGTACATCAGTGCGAGAACCGCAGCGGTCGGGTTGGAGCGAAGGGCCTGCTGAATCACTTCGTTAATGTGTTCGTCGCGATAGCCAAAGCCGATGGATATGAGGATTGCACCGGGTTGTCGGAGGAAGCTTCTTAGCCGGTCGAGCATCGCAAGGTAGGGGAGGCGTCGGCTTTGCATGTACTTCAAGTGGCTTGGGTAGATCATGGTTCCGCCGTCGTCGACCGGGCTGGCCGCGCGGACGACTTGATTGCTACGCGTCAACTGCCAGTTGATCGATCCGTGCAACTTCCATAGGCGTGCCCACCGCTTGGGAAGCGGATCTTCTTCCACGGCCTCAATGTCGAACGTGGGTCGATAACTACCCACGAAACCGTCGAAGTATGGGACGCCCGAGGCTTCGAGCGCCTCCTCAATAAGCAGGTCGTAGTTGGTCGTGAAGAGTTCGATGGGCGCGTGGCGTCTGACGGCACGAGTCCAAACGGCAAGCGCGTGGAAGGGCGTGCGGTCATCGGGAAGGCGCACGTCAAGAACTGATCTGATGCATCCGCAGACAGCGCGGTCTGCCGCCTCAACTGCAGCGGGTTCAATGTCATGGATGGGTACGTCTCCGGGCAACTCCGCCAACGTGCGAAGGTAGTCAAGGATGTTCTCGACGTTCGGACTGCCGGAGCCGGAGTGAGCCAGGATGTCCAGCGCCGCCCTGACGGTCAGGGCTTCTCGGCCATTTAGGCTCTTCTCGACGTGCGACGTCAAGCCAGCGATGTCCGGGATGATCGGCCTTCCGTCGACTCTGACAGCCATTGGTGCGCCGGCTCCTACCAGGAATCCAAGGGGTCGACGATCCTGTTGCAGAGCCCCGCGCAAGTACTCGGTCTGCTGATCGAGATCGTGCATCCTGCACCGCTTTCATCGCTGCTTGCGAGGTTGTGGTCCTCGTTGGACTGAGCCAAGTACTCGTAGTGAGGCATTCTGGAACGAAATCGATGCTTGTGTGGAGAAACTGATATCCGGGCCACCAACTTGAGATGGACGTCAATCTGAGGTTCGTCGGAGCAGGCGTCGGCGGCTTGCTACTCCCAACTCGCCCGGCCAGCGGTGGGTGGTCGATTCGACGGCCCCGGTCTCCTGCAAGAGCGGTGCCGTGGTGCGTCGCACATGACACCCTGGCCACGTGCCCGACCTGACCATCACGCCCGAGATCGAGCGGGCGATGGAGCTGCTGGAGTCGGGCAGCCACCTGTTCCTCAACGGTAAGGCGGGCACCGGCAAGTCGACGCTGATCCGCCACTTCCTCGCCACGACCGAGCGGCGGGTGGTGGTGGCCGCGCCCACGGGCATCGCGGCGCTCAATGTCGACGGCTACACGATCCACCGGCTGTTCGGCTTCCGTCCGACCACGACGCTCGCCGACGTCCGCAGCGGCACCTACCGGCCGGGCCGGTTCACGCGGGCGATCCGTGGGCTGCAGACGCTCGTGATCGACGAGGCGTCGATGGTGCGGGCCGACGTGTTCGACATGGTCGAGGCGGCGCTGCGCCGGTTCGGGCCGCGGGAGGGTGAGCCGTTCGGCGGGGTGCAGGTCGTGCTCGTCGGCGACCTGCTGCAGCTGCCGCCGATCGTCGGCGACCGCGAGACCGAGTTCTTCCGCACGCACTACAAGACCGAGTACGTCTACTCCGCGCACGCCTTCGACCGGGACGCGTTCCCGACCGTGGCGCTCACGACCGTGTTCCGCCAGCTCGGCGACGACCGGCTCACCGCGCTGCTCAACGCCGTCCGCGAGGGCGTGCTGCTGGAGCAGGCGCGGGCCGAGCTGAACGCCCGCGTTGACCCGGACTTCGAGCCGCCGGAGGACGAGCTGTGGCTGACGCTCGCGCCGTCGAACTCGATCGTCACTGCCCGGAACCGCGAGCGGCTCGATCGCCTGCCCGGCGACGTCGTCGAGGCCCACGCGCGCGAGACCGGCGACCTGTCCGGCTTCGACCCGCCCACCGACGAGACGCTGCGACTCAAGGTCGGCGCGCAGGTCATGATGCTGACCAACGACCCGAGCGACCGATGGGTCAACGGGTCGCTTGCGCGCATCGTCGGCATCGAGGTCGACGACGTCTCGGGCGACGTCGAGCTCGAGGTGGAGCTGGCCGACGGGTCCGTCGTGACGGTCGGTGAGTTCACGTGGGAGGTGACGCGCCCGGTCGTCGAGGGCGGCACGCTGAGCCGCGAGGTCGTGGGCACGTGGACGCAGCTGCCGTGTCGGCTGGCGTGGGCGATCACGATCCACAAGAGCCAGGGGCAGACGCTCGACCGGCTCGTCGTCGACCTGACGGGCGGCGTCTTCGCGACCGGCCAGGTCTACGTGGCGCTGAGCCGGGCGACGTCGATGGACGGTCTCGTGCTCAAGCGCCCGATCGAGCCGCGGCACCTGCGCACCGACCGCCGGGTCACGCGGTTCCTCTCCGGCGAGGTCGCGCGCACCGGGCCCTCGCGGTTCGCTGGACTGGGCGTCTGCCTCGTCGGTGACGAGGGCACGTTCTCGCGGCCGCGGCCGGTCGAGATCGCCGTCGCGTTCGACGACGGCACCGTGCTCAGCACGCTCGTGAACCCCGAGCGCGACCTCGCCGACGCCCGCGCCCGCTACGGCATCACCGCCGACGACGTCCTCCTCGCGCCCACGCTGCCCGGGGCCTGGGCCGTGCTCGCCCCGCTGCTCGAGGGCGTGACGCCGGTAGGTGTGCGCGTCGACGACGCCCTCGCGAAGATCGACTTTGAGCTCAAGCGGCTGCAGCGCGTCGTGCCGATGCCGTTCGGCGTCGAGGTGCCGTACGGGGCGCTGTCGTCGCAGGAGCGGGTGGAGGAGTCGTCCGGGCGGGCGGCGGACCGGGCCCGCGCCGCGTTCGCCTCGTTCAGTCGGCTGAACGAGGCGGGTGGGGTGACGGCCTCGGGCACGCCGTTCGAGCCGGCCGAGGGCCTGCCCGACTCGAGCTACCTGCTCACCCGGGACCCGGACCTCCCCGCTCCGTCGACCGACCGCCTCCCGACGCTGTCCGCGCTGGTTGCCGCGAGCGTCGACCTTAGCGCGGTGTTGCTGGATGGCGCCACGCCCTCGGGGTCAAGCCCGCCTGCAGTCGTAGCCGAGGCTGTCGTCGCGCGCCTGACCAACGTCGCCACGAAGGCGTCGCGCCTCTCCGACACCCTCGTCGAACGACTGCGCACCGTCGAGTCGCTGCTGGGCGAGCGGTTCGTCGACGAGCTCGTCGCGACGGTCGCGGAGGCCGACCCGTCGGCGTCCGACGTGCTGCTGCCCGGCGCCCGCATCTGCTTCACCGGCACGGCCACCTCCCCGTCGGGCCGGGGGTACGGGCGCGACCAGATGGAGCGCCTCGCCCGCGACGCCGGCCTCGTCCCCGCCGCCAACGTCACGAAGACGAAGTGCGACCTCCTCGTCGTCGCCGAGGTCGGCACCCAGTCCGGCAAGGCCCGCAAGGCTCGCGAGTACGGCAAGCCGGTGATCTCGGCCGACGAATTCTTCGCCTGGCTCGGCCTCGACTGACCCGCTCCTGCCGTGCTGGTCCAGCGCTCCCGTAGCCAAACGGTAGAGGTAGGCGGCCTCAGCTCCTCTTAATGTGCGTTCAACCCCCACTGCGAACCGCGTGGCATCTGCGTTGCTTCTGGGCGGCGGTTGGGTCGATTTCGTTGACGAGACAGGCGTAAGCACTCGGAGAAGCGAGCGAGACGTCCTCTGGGTGTTGTTCCTCGACAAGGTCCCGCTGCAGTCTGACGTCGCTACGTTCTTTAGCGCGCCGCTGAGGAAGCGGCGAGGTCACGGTCGCGCGCGACTAAGAGCAGGCCACCGTCCTTCGCGGCGAGGCGTTCTGCTGACCCGATTGTATTGACTCCGCTCGTCGATCCCGCGGGAACAGAGTTGGGCGGGACTGGCAGCCCGTGGCGGGAGCAGGCCGAACAAGGGCAGTCATTCCTGTCGACGGAGAGGGAATCGGTTGAAAGGATCTCGAGAAAATGCATGTGAGGCAAGAAAGCATGCACGACGCGGACAGGCGTATAAAAGCGCAGGTCAAAGGCCAAATGAACACGAGGTCACCTGCATGTAGTCCTCCACAAATGTGCATCCTCCTCCACTCGCAATCATTTGCTCATCAACAGCCTTCGCGTCGTGGATTCATTTGACCCTGAAAATATCGAGTTCAAGCGGCGTCCGGATCGAGAGCGACGGCGAGTCACGTGGATGTAGGGACACGCTGAGGAATGAATGTCATGGACGTCTAGCATTTTGTGCGTATCCTGGTTTCCCCAGAGAAGGTAGGTCCAGATGACCGAGGTTCGCGAAACCCTCAAGAAGGCCCATGAGGCCGTGATCGCCGCCGATCTCCCACCGCAGTTCCACGAGATCGCGTTCCGTGAGGCCGTGCGGATGCTTGCACCCCTGGGTCAGCCCGTGATTTCCGCGGCCGCCCCACGTCCGTCTGTCGCCAGGCCGGGAAAAGCTCTCGCGGCCGCTGACTCCAGCGGGGACGCTGCGCACGTATCCGAAGACGTGATGTACGACCGCGTGGTGATGCAGACCGGCGCGGACCGCGAGAAAATCGAGCAATTGTTCCACGAAGACGACGGTGTGCCGGTTATCTCGATCCCCGGTGTGCGACTCGGTAAGAACAATGCCGAGAAAACCCGTGCGGTAGCGCAGGTGCTCACTATCGCTCGCGGCTTTGGTTTGGGCGAGGTCGACACCTCGATTGAGGTCATCCGCGACGAGGTCGTGCGCCTGAGGTGCTACGACTCTGCCAACTTCACGTCGCACCTCGCGACGATCGAAGGCTTCGTGGTCACGGGGTCCGGCCAGAACCGGCGTATCCGCGCGCGGTCCAGCGGCATTCAGAATTTTCCAGCTCTCGTTGACCGAATCACGGGGGAGGCGCGATGAGCGACGACGCGGAACTCGACGCCATGCGTTCGGTCAAGGACGCGCTGGAGGACCTGGAGCCGGAGGTCCGTGAGCGCGTCATCGATTGGGCCGTCAAACGCTTCGACATCGCCGTCGGGGACCCCGGCCCGGGCAGGTCCGCCCAGGAGTCCAGTAACGACGAGCCCGATGAAGACGATGGCACGGAAACCGGCAACGGTCCGCAGCCGCAGTTCGACTTCTTCGCCGAGTTGTACGACGCGGCCGGACCAACCTCGGACAAGGAAAAGGTCCTCGTGGCGGGCTACTGGCAACAAAAGATCCAGGGCGCCGTGACCTTCCAGGCCTACGCGCTCAACAAGGAGTTGAAGGAACTCGGTCATGGCGTCGGGCACATCAATCAGAAGTTTGATGCGCTGATCAAGGACAAGCCCTCGTTGGTGCTTCAACTGAAGAAATCCGGCAGCAGTGCGCAGGCCAGGAAGACTTACAAGTTGACTAACGAGGGCGTTAAGCGTGTTGAGGCGATGATTGAAGGCGGGATGTCCTGATGAGTCTGGAGCCGAAAGACGCGTTCGCGGTCCTGCCCGCTGGTCTGCGCGACGACCTGCTGAACGCCTTCAACGAGATCGTTAGAAACTACCGGGAGCATCGGTGGGAACCCTCAGAGTTGAACGGCGGGAAGTTGTGTGAGGCCGTCTACACGATCATTGTGGGCTGGCTGGAAGGTGGCGTGTATCCGGACCGCGCAAAAAAGCCGGCGCAGTTCCCGCAAAAGTGCTGGGGACTGGAGGCGAAGTACTCAGCAGTCAAAGACTCGCGGCCGGCTCGGGTGCTAATCCCGAGGTTGATGCTAGGCATGCTGGAGATCCGCAACAACCGGAACGTTGGACATACCGGAGGGGACGTCGACCCCAACTCGATGGATGCCATGCTCGTCTTGCACAACGCGAAGTGGCTCGTCGCCGAGTTGGTCCGGATGCTCCACACGCTGAACATCGACCAGGCCACGGTCATTGTGGATGCGCTGACCGAGCGCGAGGTCCCGCTGGTGTGGGTTCACGGCGACAAGAAGCGAGTGCTGAAGACTGGCCTCACGTGGCGCGCGCAGACCTACCTGCTCTTACTTTCAGAGACTGACGAGGTCCACGAGAACGATCTCGTGCGCTGGCTGGAGCACCCCAGCGTCGCCGCTTACCGAAGGGACGTGCTGACGAAGATGCACAAGGAGCGCTTGATCGAGTTCGACAAGGGGACCCGCATGGTCCGCCTCCTGCCGCCCGGTGTGACCAAGGCTGAGGAGATTGCTAATGCCGCATGATCGACAGATGCGAGATCAAAGTTGATGCGTTCTCAATTCCAGGTTCCAGAATCGGGAGTAGCGCGTGAGTTCGACGTTTGATCCTGAGCCTCAGCCTGGGGCGGCGTCATCGACAGGTTCGTCTCATTTCTGACGCGCTGCACGGGACATCTGCCTCGCCGGGCCAGGCTCTCGGCTCCAAGACCGAACTGTTGATTCTTGAACGGCAGACTGACGCTCTCTCAGAGCTTGTCTATGAGGCACCCTCGGCTGGGTGGGGTTCTGAGCCACGGGACCCTGGAGGTCGGCGCGCATCCGTCAACTGGCACTCCGGCCCGGCATGGATCAGACCGCAACCCCCTCCGGCCCATCCGTAGCAAGTTCGTCGTGCTTGACGCTGAGTAGGAGCCAGATGATGGCCGAGGCGGTCCAGATCATGAAGGCGCCGACGAGGAACGCGTGGGTCGCGCCCTCGGTGAAGGCAGCCTGGCCGATCAGGTCATTCAGACGATCGGCAGCGTCGGGCGACGGTGCGCCGCCCGAGCCGGCTGCTGCCTTGATGGCACCGCCGATCTCCTCGCCGCGGTTGGTCGAGAAGTGCAGGGCCACGGTCGACAGGGCGGCGAGGCCGATGGCGCCACCGACCTGCTGCATCGTGTTCAGCACGCCCGACCCGATGCCGGACTCCTCCGAGGGGATGCCGTGGACGGCCACCAGGGTCATGGTCACGAAGACCAGGCCCATGCCGAAGGCCATCAGGACGATGAACGGCGCGATCGCGGTCCAGTAGTTGACGTCGTCGCTCAGCGACCCGTTGCCGCCCGCGAGGCGGAGCAGGTGGGTGGGGCTGTCGTCGACGCTGATCCGCGAGAATCCGTAGAGGGCGATGCCGGCCAGGATCGTGCCGGTCCCGGCGATGAAGCGGGGATCGATGCGGGCGATCAGGTTTGAGGACAGGGTGGCGCCCAGGATGATGCCGACCGTGAACGGCAGGAACGCGAAGCCGGTGTGCAGCGGGCTGTAGCCGAGCACGTTCTGCACGAACAGCGACAGGAAGAAGAACATTGCGAACATCGCCGCCGGGGTGATCATCATCGAGGCGAACGCCACCGAGCGGGCGCGGCTGGCGAAGATGTTCAGGGGCAGCAACGGGCTCTTGACGGTGCGCTCGATCACGATGAAGCCGACGAGCAGCACGGCGGAGGCGACGAGGGGCACGATGGTCGAGACGTCGTCCCAGCCGTAGCGCTCGTCACCGGCGCGGGACAGGCCGAAGACCAGCGAGGCCAGGCCGAGCGTGCCGCTCAGGGCGCCGGGGATGTCGAGGGGCAGGCGCTGCGGGTCGCTCTCGGGCAGGAAGCGAGGGGCGAGGAACGCCGCCACCAGGCCGATCGGCACGTTGATGAGGAACGTCAGCCGCCAGCCCTCGAGGCTGCCCAGCTCCAGCCCGGTCAGCCAGCCGCCGAGGATCAGGCCGATCGCCGCGCCGACGCCCGACAGGGCGGCGTAGACGCTGAACGCGCGGTTGCGCAGCGGTCCGGCGGGGAAGGTGGTGGTGATCAGGGCCAGGGCGGCCGGGGCGGCCAGCGCTGCGCCGATGCCCTGGAGCCCGCGCGACGCGAGCAGCATCGGCTCGTTCTGGGCCAGGCCGCCGAGGGCCGAGGCGACGGCGAACACGACGAGGCCGGTCATGAAGATCCGGCGTCGGCCGTACAGGTCGGCCAGGCGGCCGCCGAGGAGCAGCAGCCCGCCGAACGCGAGGGCGTAGCCCGTGACGATCCACTGCAGGTTCGCCTCGCCGATCTTCAGGTCGGTCGCGATGTAGGGCAGGGCGATGTTGGCGATCGTCGCGTCGAGCACGACCATCAGCTGCGCGATGCAGATGATGACCAGGGCCCAGCCGAGCCGTCGGTTGGTCTCGGGGGAGACGTCCTCGGGCTCGGTGATCCCGGTGTCGGGGGTGGTGTCGGTCATGAGGGGTCCTTGGGGGTCTGGTCGGGGGAGTGGCGCAGGACGGCGGGGAGGATCACCTGGTCGATGACGGCGGTGATCCGCTCGGGGGTGGGCACTTCGCCCATGACGAACTCGCGGTGCAGCACGATGCCGGCGAGGGCCGACCCGACGATGTCAAGATCGACGTCGTCGCGGATCTCGCCGCGCTCACGGGCGCGGGCGAACAGCTCGTGAGCAGCCTCGACCTTGGGGCCCAGGAACCGGCTGCGGAAGCCGTCGGCGAACTCGGCGTCGCGCCCGAGGGCGGTCAGGACGCCGCTGAAGATGGCGATCTGCCGTTCGTCGGTCAGGCCGCCGTGGCCGCAGTGCGCGGCGATCAGGTCGCCGCGCAGGCTCCCGGTGTCGGGCGTGGCCGCGAGGGGGCCCTTCTGGGCGAGGACGGCCTCGAGGACGAGGCTCGCCTTGGTGTCCCAACGGCGGTACAGCGTGGCCTTGGACGCGCGAGCCGCCGAGGCCACGGCGTCCATCGTCAGACGGTCGTAGCCGACGTCGGCGAGGACGTCGAGCGCGGCCTCGAGGATCTCGTGCTCACGCTCGCCCTCCACGCGAGGACGGGCGGCTGCGGCTTCGGCCGGGGTCATGGGGCTCCTGGTGCGGGGCGAAACATGGATGAAACGAAACAGTATCGTTCTATCCGATGGTACGGACATGTTTCATCGCAGCGCAAGCCCGAGGACGAGAACTGATGGTGACGAGACGGTGTCAGCCCCGGTCGCGCGTCGGCTTCGTCCGTCGGGTGGCGGTCGCGGTGCGGGGATCGTCGGGCCAGGCGTGCTTCGGGTACCGGCCGCGCAGGTCGGCGCGGACTCCCGGGTAGCCGTTGTCCCAGAAGGACTCGAGGTCGGCGGTCACCGCGGCCGGTCGGCGGGCGGGGGAGAGCAGGTGCAGCAGGAGCGGGACGCGGCCGTCGGCGAGGGTCGGGGTCGAGCTCCAGCCGAAGACCTCCTGCAGCTTGACGGCCAGCACCGGCTGCTCCTGCGAGTAGTCGATGCGCACGTTGGAGCCGCTCGGCACCTCGATGCGCTCGGGCGCGAGCTCGTCGAGGCGGCTCGCCTCGGGCCAGGGGAGCAGCGCGCGCAGGGCGGACGTGACGTCGATGCGGCGCAGGTCCTGGGCCGAGCGGACACGGGCGAGCTGAGGTCCGAGCCACGACTCGAGTCCGGTCGTCAGGGCGTCGTCGCTGACGTCCGGCCAGGGGTCGCCGAGGGCGCGGCGCAGGAAGTCGAGTCGGGCGCGGAGCGCCGTAGCGGACTCCGACCAGGTGAGCAGGTCGATGCCGTCGCTCGCCAAGGCCTCGCCGATCGCGGCGGTGACGGCGTCGATCGGTGGGTCATTGATCGGCACGGAGCTGAGCTCGATCGCGCCGAGCAGCGTGCGACGACGGGCCAGCACCCGACGGTCGGCCCAGCGGATGTCGTCGACCTCCGTCCACTGCGTACCCGCAGCCTCGAGGGCGAGGTCCTCGGTGAGCGGGGCGGCCGAGCGGATGCGGGCTTCACGCTCCCCGGAGCGGCGGTCCGCGTCGCCCACCGCCAGCCACTCGAGTCCCGCGAGCGGGCTCGCGTCGCGACGGTCGAACGCCGCCCCGGTGCCCGACGTCATCAGGTAGCTCGAGCCGCTGGATCGCTTGCGGGCGATGCGGTCCGGGTGGGCCAGGGCGACGACCAGGCCGACGGCGACGTCGTCGGTCAGCGACCCGCTGTCGTCACCTCCCTCCGCCCCGTGCTCCTTCGCGATGGTCTCGAGCCGCTTGACCTGGGTGCGCCACGACCCCGATCTCTGACCGGAGCGGAGCGACCGCAGCGCTGCCACGAGGTCTCCACCCGGGGCCCGGACGTCCTCGCCCAGCATCGCCGTGACCTCGGCCGCGCGGCGTGGACCGACCAGGGCGGCACCGTCGATCAGCGCGCGTGCCAGGCGTGGGTCGGCCGGCACGGCCGCCATGACGCGGCCCCGTGCGGTCGCTCGACCGTCGTCGTCGATCGCACCGAGTTCGGTCAAGGTCTGCCGCGCCGTCTGCATCGCGTGGGCCGGCGGCTGGTCGAGCAGCGCCAGGCCGCTCACGTCGTCGACGCCCCAGCACGCGACCTCGAGCGCGAACGCGGTCAGGTCGGCCGTCGCGATCTCGGGCTCGGGATGGGCCGCCAGGTGCGCGTGGTCCTCCTTCGACCAGCAGCGCAGCACAGCGCCGGGGCCCAGACGTCCGGCGCGTCCTGCTCGCTGCTCGGCGGCCGCCTTGCTCACCGCGACGGTGACCAGAGACGACAGCCCGCGCCGGTGGTCGGTGCGCGGCTCGCGCGAGAACCCGGCGTCGACGACGACCCGCACGCCCGGCACGGTCAGCGACGACTCGGCGACCGCGGTCGACACGACGACGCGACGCCGCGGACCCTCGGTCAACGCCCGGTCCTGCTCGGCACCGGACAGGCGCCCGTGCAGGGGGTGCACGTCGGCGTCGACGCCGCTGAGCCTGCGGATCGTCGCCTCGACCTCGCCCACGCCGGGCACGAAGACCAGCACGTCGCCCTCGTGCTCGGCGAGCGCGCGGCGGACGGTCGCGGCGACGTGGTCGTGGAAGGCCGGGGTGATCCCGCGATCGTCGGTGCGCCGGGCGCCCGGCGGCAGCGGGCACCAGACGGCCTCGACCGGATGGAGTGCGCCGGGCACGTCGATCACGGGGGAGGGGCGGTCGTCACCGAGCAGCGCGGCCGTCCGCTCGGCCTCGACGGTCGCGGACATGGCGACGAGGACCAGGTCGTCGCGCAGGTTGGCGCGGACGTCGACTAGCAGTGCCAGCGTCAGGTCGGCGTCGAGGTGCCGCTCGTGGACCTCGTCGAGCACAACGGCGCCGACGCCCTCGAGCGCGGGATCGTGCTGGATCCGCCGGAGCAGCAGTCCGGTCGTGACGACCTCGACCTGCGTGCGCGGACTCGACTTCCGGTCGCCACGCACGGCATAGCCCACCGTCTCGCCGACCGGTTCACCAAGGAGGTGCGCCAGCCGACGGGCTGCGGCCCGCGCGGCGATCCGACTCGGCTGCGTGACGACGACGCGACCCTCGACCGCCACGGCGACGGCGGGCGGGACCAGCGTCGTCTTGCCCGTACCGGGCGGCGCCTGGACGACGGCCAGACCACGCTCGCGCACCGCCTCGCCCAACGCCGCCAGACCCGCGACGACCGGAAGGTCGGGCGGGGCAGCGAGCAGGCTGCGCAGCGGATCGGGCACGTAGGCAGTCTGACGGACGAGCGTGGAGGAGTCCCGGCGGCGGCCCCTAGTCTGAGAGCGCGCTCCCGTAGCCCAACCGGCAGAGGCAGGCGGCTTAAACCCGCCCCAGTGTGGGTTCGACCCCCACCGGGAGCACATCTCCAGGAGGGTGGCGGATGGAAAGTGGCGAGGGTCCGAATCCCGAACTCGACTGATGCGAACCTTTTGGGTTCGGGTCTAACCGGGTGGGTTCTGGACGATCTTGATGAACTCGGTCAACTCGCTCACTGACATTCCGCGTCGACCTAACGAGATGCGTCGATCCTCAGACGCGGGAGGCTCCGGGGCGAAAACTCGCCGTGCAATCTCCACTCGTAGCTCCTGTGGGTTGTCAACGTTCTCGAGGAACGGCTCCAATGCGGCCAGGTCCAATCCGAGGCGCTTCGCGGTTCGTTCCTCCGCCCTATGCTCAGCGGCCTGGCGTCCGCAGTACCCGGCAACGATCAAGCCGATGATGCCGACGCTGCTTTTCGCGATCAGGAACTGCGTGGTGTCGTTGCGGGCGCCGAGCACTACCCAGACCAAAGCGCCGACGGTGATTAGACCCACCACCACGGCGGCGACGTTCCACCACTTCGCGACCTTGCCCTGATCTTTCGCCCACACTTGATAGTCGCCGGAGACGGCGTCACGCCCCGTAGCCTCGATGAGCCCCCGCGCCTGTTCCCGGTAGCCCTTCAGCTCGGAGAGCAGATCCGTCGCCTTCTGAGACTGCTGCTCACGTTGCTCGTCGGCTGCCGCCGTCCGGGCCTGTTCCGATTCCCTGAACACACTCTCGCGCTGCTCGGCTTCCTCAGAGAAAGCAGTTCGCTGAGTTTCTATCTGCTCCTGCAACTGGGTGGTCTGCGTCGCGACGTGTTGGTTGCCCTCCGCAATCTTTTCTTGCAGTTCGGTCAAGGATGACTGCGCATTCTCTACGTCAGTGGTGCGCTGCTCATCGAGCTCGGCGATGCGCTGCTTCAACCCGCCGACCTGCTCGCGCAACGTAGCGATCTCGGCGTCGGCTGACCGCTTGTAGCGGTTCGTTGCCTCCTGAGCAGCGCGTGCTTGTTCGTCCGCTGGCGGGGGCGGCATCGACTGAATGGCACTGTTTCGCACGCTGTGGAAAGACGCGACGGCGTTCGACGTGAGCACGCCCGCATTCGCTACGCGGTCCTGGAGGTAGGAAGTCAGGTAATCCCTCGCTTCAGTTAGGTTCTGCGAGAGGGATGTGAGGATCGCCTCGTCCACGAGCCCGGGGTCGACGCCGCGGAGCGATTCCACGTATTGCGCGACAGAATGCGCAAGGCGAATTTCGTTGCGGTGTTCCGCATCCTCCGCCGCGAGGTCCCCCGCAAGCATCTCCTGCAAACTGTTTAGGACGGGCCAGAGTGCGTGATCGTCATATGAGTTTTGGTCCACGGTCTCACTTACCAATGCCGACGGGCTACCCCCAAAGGTAAATGCGATCACTGACATTCCGAACCAGAACGGTCCTATTCGTACCTGACGTCGTGCGGTGACTGGCACGGCTATCCCGCAGCGTCGGAGTTGATCGACGCATCTGAGACCCAGCCCTCAGGCTCCCGGCCGCCCGAACCGTTTGTCGAACTCGGCGCGGCCGACGTCGTCGAGCGAGTGGTGGAGCGGGCGGATGCGCTCGACCTGCTCCGGGGTCAGGGCGTCGAAGACCTGGCGCCACCTGGGTCGCTTGCCCAGGTCGACGCCCGACTCCTGCACGATCTGCCACACGCGCAGGTAGTCGTTGCTGCGCGAGCGGCGGGACTCGAGCTGCTCGGCCGCCTGCTCCTCCGCGGCTGCCTGCTCCTCGGGCGTGACGGGCCCGAGGTCCTCGAGCGACGCCGGGTCGAACGAGACCAGGGCCGCGACGATCCTGTCGACGACCTCGGGACGCACGCTGTCGCTCATGGACCCAGCATGTCACCGCCCCGAGCGCGAGCCGCGTGGACGCAACGACAGCACCGGCGCGGAGGACTTCAGAAGCCTTCCGCGCCGGTGCCGTCGTGCCCCGTCCACGGGCCGGAGAGGGATCCAGCCCGTCGCCTAGGGTCGACTCACTTCCAGACCCGCACGTAGTCGACCTTCAGCGTCACGTCGTCACCGATGTCGGCACCGGCCGGCAGGGTGTTGTCGCCCGAGCCCAGCGTCTGCGTCAGGTTGACGTAGAACGGCTTGTCGAACGGCGCGGCACCGCTGAGCGGAGCGAGCGGGCTGATCGTGTGCTCGACACAGGTCTGGCCGTCGATCCCGACCTTCAGGCTCTGCGGCGTCCACTCCAGCGTGTACGTGTGGTACTTCGTCGGGTCCTCGACCAGGCACTCGTTGTTGGTACGCGTCGACCACGGCAGGCTCGAGTTGTAGTGCAGGGCCGGGATCAGACGGTCCGGGTACTTGGAGTAGAACTCGGCGATGTCGATCTCGCCCGAGGCCGGCCAGGTGTTGCCGTAGAACTTCGGCGCGTCGGGCCACAGCCAGAGCGCCGAGTGGAGGCCCTGCCCGTTGGTCTTCGGCATCGCGGCACGGATCTCGTAGCGGCCGAAGGCCTGCGAGAACTTGCCCACGCTCGAGATCGAGGCGGACGTGTAGTTGCTCTTGACGTCGTCGCCACAGCTCACCTCGGTGTCGACCTTGCGCGTGCTGAGCTGCGCAGCGCCGTCCGAGACCTTGATGTTGTCGGGCGAGTCGACCCAGCAGTCGCCGTAGGACAGACGCGAGTTCTCCGTCGTGACGGGCGTCCACTTGTTGCGGTCCAGCGACGTGCCGCGGAAGTCGTCGGCGAACGTGCACTCCCACGCCGAGCCGTCGGGCTTGGACGGGTTGGTGCCACAGCTCGGTCCGGCCGGCTCGTCGGACTCGGATCCGCCGGCGGGATCGGTGCCCGGGTCGGTCGGCTTCGGCGCCTCGGCAGCGACCTGCTCCTGGGCGTCGGCCTTGGCCTTCTCCAGCGCCTCGGCCTTGGCCTGCTCGCGCGCCTTGTCCTTGGCCGCGGCCTTGGCGGCCTCGCTGGCCTCGGTGACGGCCCAGTAGTACGCCTCCCAGCTCGTCGGCTTGGTGACGGTCTTGGTCACCGTCGCGGACGCGGTGGCGGTCGCCGACCCGTGCCCGATGATGTCGCCGATCGTGTAGTCCTCGGTCGCCGAGACCGTGGCGGACTCCGTGGCGGTGTACGAGAACGTGACGCCGGCGGCAGCCTTGGCGCGCGCGTCCTCCTCGGCCTTCTGCTTCGCGATCGGCTGGGCCTCGGCGACGGCCTTGTCGTGGGCCTCCTGGACGGCCGCGAGGTACGCCTCCCAGATGGAGTAGTAGTAGGCCTCCCAGTCCGTGGGCTTGCGGACCGTCTTGGTGACGGTCGCCGAGGCGGTGGCGGTCGCCGACCCGTGTCCGACGAACTCGCCGATCGTGTAGGTCTCGTCCACCGTCACGGTCTGGGTGTCGGTGTACGTGTACGTGGCCTCGACCAGGCCGTCGTCCTCTGCGCTGGCCGGCACCCCGGCGACGCTGATGACCAGGGCCGTGACGACCAGTGCGGCGAGGCTGCGACCAGGGGTCGTCCAGCCCCGCCATCTCGCGATGGCGCTCATGATGTGTCTCCCTCTATGACGGAGCGCAAGTCCTTGCTGGACTCCACGACTCGCCGCTCTCCCGTGCGAACGAGCTCCGCTCCTTCTCCCACCGCGCACTCTAGCAAACGTCCCGGGTCATAAGTCCCGGGTTTTCCGGGACTCATCCCGAAACTTGTTCAGGACGGGCTCGGGACGCTGGAATATCAAGACTTTCGCGCTTGCTGACCTCCGTATGAAGGCAGTCACGTACGAGTCATTCGGTGGTCCAGAAGTCCTGCAGGTCCGGGACCTGCCCGATCCTCACGTCGGACCTGACACGCTCGTCGTCGAGGTGCGGGCCGCCGGGCTGAACCCCGTCGACTACAAGGTGCGCGAGGGATATCTCGAAGGACTCATCGACACCCGGTTCCCGGCCGTCCCGGCCTGGGACGTCGCCGGCGTGGTCGTGCAGGCCGGCCTCGACACCCCTGAGTTCGCCGTCGGCGACGAGGTGCTCGCCTACGCGCGCAAGGACGAGGTGCGCGGCGGCACGCTGGCCGAGAAGGTCGCGGTGCCCGTGCGCACAGCCGCCCGCAAGCCGGCCGGGATCTCGTTCGAGCAGGCCGCTGCCCTGCCGCTCGCGGGTCTCACCGCGCTGCAGGCCCTGCGGCGGTCCGGGGCGGGCGCCGGGTCGACGGTGCTCGTGCACGCCGCGGCCGGTGGCGTCGGTTCGTTCGCGACGCAGCTGGCGACGCGGGCGGGGGCCCGCGTGGTCGGCACGGCCTCGCAGGTCAACCACGAGTACCTGCGCGAGCTCGGGGCCGAGCCCGTCGAGTACGGCGACGGGTTGGTCGACGCCGCACGCGCGCTCGAGCCCGGCGGCTTCGACGTGATCATCGACCTGGTCGGCGGCGACGCCATCGAGACCGCCCCGCAGCTGCTGCGCGAGGGCGGCACCGTCGTCTCGATCACCGACGCCCGGGCCCGCGACGAGCTCGGCGGTCACTACGTCTGGGTCCGCCCCGACGCCGCCGACCTCGCCGAGCTCGCCGGACTCGTGGAGTCCGGCGACCTCCGGGTCGAGATCTCACGGACCTTCGACCTCGACCACGTCGTCGACGCGTTCGCCGCGCTGGAGTCCGGGCACACCCGCGGCAAGATCGTCGTCACCGTCTGAGGCGTAGGACACGCTTCCACCGCGCGGCGCCCGTGGTCCAGACTCTTCCCCGGGGAACGACCAGGAGGAGAGCGATGAGCTGGCAGCTGCACGGTGACGGACGGACGGTCGCGGAGGGCGAGATCGTCGCCCCCGGAGAACGACTCACGTGGGCGCGGACCATCGGCATCGGCGCGCAGCACGTCGTCGCGATGTTCGGCGCGACGTTCCTGGTGCCCCTGCTGACGGGCTTCCCGCCCTCCACGACCCTGTTCTTCTCCGGCGTCGGCACGCTGCTGTTCCTGCTGGTCACCGGGAACCGGCTGCCGAGCTACCTGGGCTCGTCGTTCGCCTTCATCGCACCCATCACGGCCGCCACCGCCTCGGACTCCATGGGCTCGGCGCTGTTCGGCATCCTCGCCACCGGGCTGCTGCTTGCTGTCGTCGGCGGGGTCGTGATGATCACCGGCACGGGGTGGATCGAGGCGCTGATGCCGCCGGTGGTCACCGGCGCGATCGTCGCGCTCATCGGCCTGAACCTCTCGAGCGTGGCGACGCAGAACTTCGCCAAGGCGCCCTGGACCGCGCTCGTCACGCTCGCCGCGGTCCTGCTGATCGCCGTGGCGTTCCGGGGTCTCGTCGCCCGGTTGTCGATCGTCCTCGGCGTCGTGGTCGGCTACGTGTTCGCCGGCATCGCCGGGATCCTCGACTTCAGTGCGGTCTCCAAGGCGGACTGGTTCGGCCTGCCCGACTTCCACTCGCCCGAGGCGACGTGGTCGGTGCTGCCGGCGTTCCTGCCCGTCGTGCTCGTCCTCGTGGCCGAGAACGTCGGTCACGTCCGCAGCGTCGCCCACCTGACGGGCGACGACGAGCTCAACGAGCGCACCGGCCGCGCCCTGCTGGCCGACGGACTCGCCACGACGCTGGCCGGAGCCGGCGGCGGCTCAGGGACCACGACCTACGGCGAGAACATCGGTGTCATGGCCGCGACCCGCGTCTACTCGACCGCCGCGTACTGGGTGGCGGGCGTCGTCGCGGTGCTGCTCAGCCTCTCGCCCAAGGTGGGGGCCCTCATCAACACGATCCCGGGCGGTGTGCTCGGCGGTGTCACGGTCGCGCTGTACGGCCTGATCGGCATCATCGGCGTCAAGATCTGGGTCGACAACCACGTCGACTTCTCGCGGCCCGTCAACCAGTTCACGGCGGCCGTGGCGCTGGTGATCGGCATCGGCAACCTGACGCTCACGTTCGGCGAGCTGACGGTCACCGGCATCGCGCTCGGCACGATCGCGGCGGTCGTGGTCTTCCACGTCATGTCCGCGATCGAGCGGCTGCGCGGCGATCGCGGGGACGCGCCCGTCGGCTGAACGAGCTCAGACGTCCTCGGCGCGTCGTGCCTCCAGGTCGTGGATGACGCGCCCGGCGTCGATGCCCTTCTGCTCGAACCGGGTGAGCGGTCTGCCGTGGAAGCGCGGCACGTCGCCACCCACGACGAGCGGCGAGGCGGCGATGACGTCACGCATCTGCTCGGCGTAGTCCAACCAGTCGGTGGCCATGCGCCACGTGCCGCCGGGCTCGAGCACCCGCAGCACGCTCGGGACCACGTCCAGGGTGACGAACCGACGCTTGTGGTGGCGCGCCTTGTGCCAGGGGTCGGGGAACCAGAGCCGGACCTCGCGGAACGCCCGCTCGGGCAGCATGGTCGCGAGGGCCTCGGCGGCGTCGACCATCGCGAGGCGCACGTTCGTGACGCCGTGGTGCCGCAGCCCGACCAGCGTCTGGGCCACGCCCGGCCTGTAGACCTCGAGCGCCAGGAAGTCCACGTCCGGCTCGGCCTGGGCCGCGGCCACGAGGGCCTCGCCCCGTCCGCTGCCGATCTCGAGCACCAGGGGAGCGGTGCGACCGAATGTCGCGACCGGGTCGAAGCGGTGATCGGCCGCGACCGACGTGCTCGAGCAACCGCGGGGCACGTCGAGCACGAACCTGTCGGCGACGTCGTCCCACGCGTCCTGCTGACGCTCGGTCAGGCGGCCTCCGCGGCGCGTGAACGACACGGTCCTGCGGTGGAACGCCTCGGGCGTCGCGGTGGCCGGATCTCGACCGGTCTCGGCAGCGGACGGCATGGTCCTCAGCCTAGCCACGCGGGCAGGGTGGGCATCATGACGATCGAGCCCGACCTCAAGGACTGGACATGGGTGCTGGAGCAGCGGTGCCCCGAGTGCGGGCTGGACGCGGGTCGCGTCGATCCGCACGCCGTCGCCGGGCTGGTGCGGGACTCCATCGAGCGCTGGCAGGGGGTCCTCGAGCGCGACGACGCGACCGTCCGCCCGAGCCCGGGCACCTGGTCGCCGGCCGAGTACGCGTGCCACGTGCGCGACGTGTTCGAGATGTTCGACCAGCGCGTCAGGCTCATGCTCGACGAGGACGACCCGCTGTTCGACAACTGGGACCAGGACGCCACCGCCCTCGAACGTCGCTACGCCGAGCAGGAACCCGCCACGATCGTCCCGCAGCTCGAGCTGGCGGCCCGGCGGATCGCGATGACGTTCGACGCCGTGCCCGCTGACGGCTGGGACCGGATCGGGCGACGCACGAACGGATCGGTCTTCACGGTCCACACCCTCGCGCAGTACTTCTGGCACGACGTCGAGCACCACCTGCGCGACGTCGGGGCCTGACGGCACGAGCCCGAGGAGACGTGCCTCGTTGCGCCACGAAACCGCCTGGAACGGGATAGAAAACGGGTGCAGGCGCGTTGTATAGGGTGAGGTCACCGACCTCGACAAAGAGGCCATCTCCTGGAGGAGCCATGCAGAGCAACAACCCCGTCTTCAACCGTTCCGAGGGGTTCAACGGCCGCGGCACGACGACCGCCAGGTCGAGCGATCCCTCGCAGTGGCACATCGACCTGAACCAGCCGCAGGGCAACGGCTACCCCACGATCGGGGTCGACGACCGCATGACCATCGACTCGGTCGTGCAGAAGACCGGGATGACGCTCGGCCTGGTCATCGCGACCGCGGCCGTCACGTGGGTCGCCATCGGCCAGATGTTCGACGCGGACGGTTTCGCCGAGCCCGGCGCGATGCAGCGGGCCATCGGGTTCGCCGCGGCCGGCGCGATCGTCGGCCTGGTGCTCTCGCTCGTCAACTCCTTCAAGCGCGTCATCAGCCCGGCCCTGGTGCTCGCGTACGCGGTGGCCGAGGGTGTCTTCGTCGGCGCCCTGTCGAAGGTGGCTGCGACGTTCGTCGGCGACACCTCGATCGTCGCCCAGGCGGTCGTCGGCACGATGGTGGCGTTCCTCGCGACCCTCGCGGCCTACAAGTTCTTCAACATCCGGGTCACCGACAAGTTCCGCAAGGTCGTCACGATCTCGATCTTCGCGTTCGTCGGCGCCACGCTGATCAACTTCGTCCTCAGCATCACCGGCGTCATCAACAACGGCGGCATCCGCGGCTTCAACACCCTCGGCCTGATCGTCTCGGCCATCGCCGTGGTGCTGGCGGTGTTCATGCTGATCCTCGACTTCGACTTCGTCGAGCGCGGCGTCGAGGCCGGTCTGCCTGAGCGCGAGTCGTGGCGTGCGGCCTTCGGCCTCACCGTCACGCTGATCTGGCTCTACATCGAGATGATCCGCATCCTGATGATCCTGCGAGGCAACGACTGACACCGTCAGCTCAGCCGGAGGCCGGTCCCGCATGGCGGGGCCGGCCTTCGTGCGTCCCGCCCCCTCCAGATGTGCGCCGTCATGCACCATTCGCGACACCCGCAACGGTGTATAAGGGCGCAGATCTGGAGGGGGCGGGGGTCAGTCAGGCGCGGCGGCGTCGGAGGATGGTGGTCGCCCACCGGCCCTCGGGCGTGACCTCGGTACCGTCGCGGCGGCCTGCGCGCTCGGCGGCCTCGACCAGCGACATCGTGTCCTGGTGGCCCAGCGAGTGCGGGACGGCGTAGTCGCGGTGCCGCTCGCGCCAGCTCGCGGCCAGGGACGGCACGAGGACCGAGACCATGTTGGCGTAGCCCGTCGCCGACGGGTGGAAGCGGTCCTCGCCGAACATGATGTCGGCCATCTCGGCGAAGACCGGGCCGAGGAGACCGCCGAGCGAGACCGCGCGGCCGCCCTCGCGCACGGTCGCGATGGTCTGGCGACGCGCGAGCGAACGACTCTTGCGGCGGGCGACCCAGCGCAGGGGCTGCGGGATGGGCCGCACGGTGCCCAGGTCGGGGCACGTGCCGACGACGACCTCGGCGCCGCTGTCGCGGAGCCGCTTGACCGTGGCCGACAGCAGACGGGACGAGACGTAGGACGGCACCCGGTGGGTGACGTCGTTGGCACCGATGATGATGAGCACCAGGTCCGGACGGTGCTCGATGCCGATGTTGACCTGCTCGCGCAGGTCGTGCGTCTGGGCACCCA
This sequence comes from Aeromicrobium sp., assembly GCA_023257515.1. Lineage (GTDB taxonomy): Bacteria > Actinomycetota > Actinomycetes > Propionibacteriales > Nocardioidaceae > Aeromicrobium. Next base: position 6,836 of record JALRCA010000037.1, on the reverse strand, counting down.
CGACGGCCTGGCTGCGCACGTCGACCGGCTGGCCGAGCACGTGCGAGAGGCCGATGCCGAGCAGGGCGGGCGGCGTCAGGTCGGCACGCTGCATGCCGTAGCCGACGGCCGCGGAGTCGCCGAGCACGAGCAGCCGCACCGGCGTGCCGCCGAGGTCGACACCGTAGACGCCGTCGGCGCGCGGCGGGCGTTCGTCGGTCGTGCCGATGACGCGCCGAGCGACCATGACCTCGCTCAACAGGACCGTCCAGTAGCCGACGGTGGCTGCTCCTCCTCCGATGGCCGCGAGACGGGCCGACTTGAGGAGACGAGGCATACGTCCATTTTAGGGTGCGGCCCACCTCACACCTGCTCTGGCCCCGCTGCGCGCGCGGCGTGTGGACGTGCGTCTCGGCCGTGTCCGAGGCGACGACTAGGCTCACCGCATGCCCACCGAGCTGCCGAACCTGCGGGACGTCGGCGGCGTGCTGGGCGCGGGTGGCCGACGCGTGAGCCAGGGGCGTCTCCTGCGCAGCGCGCTGCCGTTCGCCGACGACCTGGTGCCGGACGAGATCGCGTGGCCCCCGTCGGTGGTCATCGACCTGCGATCGGCGCCCGAGATCGAGGGCGGTCGACATCCGCTGCACGCGCGCGTGGACCGGCACGTCAACCTGCCGCTGCTCTCGGCGCTGCGCCCTGAGAGAGGCTGGGCCGAGTCGCTGCCGGCGCTGTACGGACTGGTGCTCGACGACGCGTCCCACCTGCTCGTCCGCGTCGTCGACGAGATCGCTGCCGTCGACGGTCCGGCGCTCGTGCACTGTGCCGCGGGCAAGGACCGCACGGGCGTCTCGGTCGCGCTCGTCCTGCGCCTCCTGGGGGTCGACCGCGACGACGTCGTCCACGACTACCTGCTCACGGAGCGCGCCCGCGAGGCGATCGACCTGCGCCTGCGGCGCGACGATCGTCACGGTCCGGTGCCGCCCTCCTTCTTCGATACGCCCACCGAGGCGATCGAGCTCGTCCTCGACCGCTGGGACGCCGTCGACGGCGGCGCGCAGCGATGGTTCCTCGACTCCGGCGGTTCCGAGGCCACGCTGCAGCGCCTGCACGACTCGATGCTCGCGTGACCCTTGACCTCGCGTCCTTGACCCTTCGACAAGCTCAGGGTCCGAGGGGTGGGTCGAGATCGGGGTCCGATGGGTGGGTCGAGCTCAAGGCCCCTGAGCTCGTCGAAGGGGCCGGTCAGTCGAGGGCGGCGACGGCTCGCAGCGAGTCATCACTCAGGCGATAGCCGATCAGGCCGGGGACGGGCTGGCCACCCAGTGCGTCGTAGAACGCGATCGACGGCATGTTCCAGTCGGAGACGTCCCACTCGAGCCGCGCCCAGCCGTTCGCCGTCGCGATGCGTGCGAGCGAGACCATGAGTCCCCGGCCCAGGCCCGACCCGCGGGCGTCCTGGTGCAGGAACAGGTCGACGAGGTGGATGCCCGCGGTGCCGGTCCATGTCGAGAACGTGCGGTGCCAGACGGCGATGCCGACCACGCTGTCGGCCCGCTCCGCCACGAGGCAGTGCGCCGACGGATCGTCGCCGAACAGCTCGTCGGTCAGCTGTGCGTCGCTGGCTCGCGCCGCGGTCGGCTGACGCTCGTGCACCGCCAACGCCCGGATCAGCTCGGCGACGGCCGGGACGTCGTCCGGTCGGGCCGGGCGGACGCCGGGCGCGAGGTCGGGGATCTTCACGTCCCGACCCTACGACGCGCGCCGTACCCTGGCGTCATGGCCGACGACCGCGTCCTCGACGCCCGCGAGGTGCCGCTCGGCGGCCTCCGCGCCCTGACCGTCCACCGGACCCTGCCGCATCGCGACCTGCCGACGATCGGCGCCTGGTGCTTCGTCGACCACTTCGGTCCGACGACCGAGTCGATGAACGTCCTGCCACACCCGCACACGGGTCTGCAGACGGTCACCTGGCCGATCGAGGGCGACATCCGCCATCGCGACAGCCTCGGCAGCGACGTGGTGCTGCGCCCCGCCGAGCTGAACCTCATGACCTCGGGCGACGGCGTCTCGCACTCGGAGTTCTCGGTCGGCGATCCCGACGCCCCGATGCACGGCATCCAGCTGTGGGTCGCGCTGCCCCAGGAGTCGCGGTTCGTCCCAGCCGACTTCGAGCACCTGCCCGATCTGCCGCGTGTCTCGGGAGATCTTTGGGAGGCGATCGTGCTCGTCGGCGAGCTGGCGGGGGCCACATCACCCGCACGCACCTACTCGCCGCTCGTCGGCGCGCAGCTGCGGCTCGAGCCGGGGCGCTCGCAGGTGCCCGTCCGCGCGGACTTCGAGCACGGGCTGCTGGCGGTCGACGGGCCGTTCGAGTCCGAGGGAACCCGCGTCGAGCACCGTCAGCTGCAGTACCTGCAGCCCGGGCGCGACGTCGTCGAGGTGCTGGTCGAGCGTCCGACGACCGTGCTGCTGATCGGCGGCGAGCCCTTCGACGAGGAGCTCGTCATGTGGTGGAACTTCATCGGACGCTCGCACGAGGACATCGAGGACGCGCGCCGCGAGTGGGAGGCCGCCGCGGAGCGGTTCGGTCACGTCGAGGGGCACGGCGATCAGGTCATCCCCGCGCCGCCGCTGCCGCAGACGCCGCTGAAGCCTCGTCGTCGCCGCGTATGACGTCCTCGGTCCTTCCCTGACCTGGGTCGATACGCTACTGTCTCCAACGAGATACCGACGGTATCCGAACGAGAGGCAGCAGCATGGGTCACTACAGCGGCAAGGTCGCGGTCGTCACGGGCGCCGCCTCGGGCATCGGGCGGGCCCTGGCCCTCGAGCTCGTCCACCGCGGCGCGAGCGTCGCGATCAGCGACGTCGACGCAACCGGCCTGGAGCAGACGGCTGATCGCCTCCGCTCCCTCGGCGGCACCGTCAAGGTCGACGTCCTCGACGTAGCCCAGCGTGAGCTCGTCGCCCAGTACGCCTCCGACGTCGTCGAGCACTTCGGCAAGGTCAACCTCGTCTTCAACAACGCCGGGATCGCGTTCACGGGCACCACGCTCGAGGAGGGCTACAAGGATCTCGAGCGCGTCATGGACGTCGACTTCTGGGGCGTCGTCCACGGCACCAAGGAGTTCCTGCCGCACCTCGTCGCGTCCGGTGACGGGCACGTCGTCAACATCTCGAGCGTCTTCGGCCTCTTCTCGGTGCCGACGCAGGGTGCCTACAACGCGGCGAAGTTCGCCGTCCGTGGTTTCACCGAGGCCCTCGCGATGGAGATGCGGGTGAGCGGCGACCCGGTCAAGGTCACGTGCGTCCACCCCGGCGGCATCAAGACCAACATCGCGCGCAACGCCGACCAGGCCGCCGGCCGCGACCACGACCGGCTGGCCTCGTCCTTCGACAAGATGGCGCGGACCTCGCCGGCCAGGGCGGCCGACGTGATCCTCGACGGCGTCGAGAAGGGCAAGGCCAAGGTGCTCATCGGCTCCGACGCATGGGTCCTCGACAAGATCGTGCGGGTCGCGGGCAGTGCCTACCAGCCTCTCGTCGCACGCTTCGCGGGTCGCACCGGTCTCTGAGCACGCGACGAGGGGCCCCGGGACGAGTCCCGGGGCCCTCGGTCGTTGCTGCGTCAGGCTGGGCCTATCACGATGGGTCGGTGCTGATCGCGATGCGCGTCGGCTCCGAGCCGGCGTGGACGCCCGCGACGCGGACCGTCAGGATGCCGGCGTCGTACGACGCGCTGACGGCGTCGGCGGCGACGTGACCCGGCAGGCCGAACGTGCGCTCGAACGAGCCGTAGCGGATCTCGCTGATCCGACGCGTCCGACCGTCCTCGGCCGCCTCGTCCTGGCGGGTGTCGCGGCGCTCGCCCTTGATGACGAGCCGGTTCTCGACGACCTCGACGCCGACGTCGTTGCTGACGTCGACGCCGGGGAGCTCGACGCGGACCACCACGTCGTCACCGTCGCGGACGGTCTCGACGGCGGGGGTGAAGTCGAGTCGACGGCTGACGGGCGTCGCGGTCGACGAGCCGGCCGGTCCGAACGCGGTGCGCACGAGAGAGTCGAACTCGGCGAACGGGTCGCGGCGGGTGAAGAGGGAGAGGTTGTTGCTCATGATGGACTCCTTTGTTGCACGTGGTGCCGGTGTTCCCGGCTCATCATGGTCAACCTTGATAGTAGTCGACTCAATTCCCTTGAGGGAGCTGATTCAGTTCGCCCTCGGCGAACGCGGCACGCCAGCTCGGTTGGCGACCTCGGCGTAGGCCGCCGCGAGCGAGTCGATCGTCTCGTGGGCGTTGAGACCGCTCGGGTTCGGCACGACCCAGAGCTCCGCTGCGCCGAGGTCGTGCGGCTGCCGACCGGACGCGGCGGTGCGGTCGGCGAAGGCCGTGCGGTACGCGGTGATGCCGGCGACGGCCACCACCCGTGGCCCCAGGTCGTCGACGAGGGTCCGTAGTCGGCCGGGGGCGCCGCGCAGCTCCGCGGGACCGAGCTCGCTGGCCTTGGCCGTGGGCCGCAGCGCGAGGTTGGAGATCGCCACGCCGGCGGCACGCAGGGCGTCGGCGGCGCGTGCCGGCTCGACGTCGTCGGGAGCGATGATCCCGGCACGGGCGAGCGCCGGGTAGAACCGGTTGCCGGGGTGCGCGAAGTGCAGGCCGGTGCGACTGCTCAGGATGCTCGGGTTGATGCCGACGAGGAGCAGGCGCACGTCGTCGCCGACGAGGTCGGGGACGGGTGCGAGCTCGCTCATCGCCCCATCATGTCCTCAGGCCGGGACGGCCACCCGCTCGCGTCGCATGCCGAGGGCTCCGGCGGCGACGCACGCCGCTGCGACCACGATCATGAACGGCGCGAAGATCGACTCGGGTGCCCAGACGGTCGCGGCCCAGCCGGCGACCAGCGTCGGCACGGCCATCGCGGTGTAGGCCAGCACGTAGAACGCCGACATCACCTCACCGCGGTGGGCGGCCGGGATGTGCTGCGTCAGGTGGCGCAGGGAGCCGCCGAACGCGAGTCCGAAGAAGAAGCCCAGGAGCGCCGAGACGGCACCGATCGCCCAGCCGTTGCCGGAGTCGATCGCGGGGATCGCGAGGACGAGGAACAGTCCGGTGCCGAGGTCGCCGGCCACGGCGGTCGGCTTGGCCGGCCAGCCGCCCCCGACGGCCTGGCTCAGGGCCGCAGCGCCGGCCGACGCGGCCACGACGGCTCCGCCGAACAGCACGTGCTCCGCATGGACGGCGCGCGCGGCGATGGACGGGAAGAGCGACAGGAACACGCCGAGCACCGACCACGAGGCCATGACGCCGAGTGCCGAGAACCGGAAGTGACCTGCGATCGAGGCCGGGACACGCGGCCTAGCGATGTGCAGGGTCGTGGTGCGGTTGTCGCGATGCGTCTCACGCATCGCGAGGACAGCCAGGAACAGCGCCGCGGCAAGCGCGGCCAGCACGGCGTAGGGGGTCACGAGCGGGTCCGGTCCGGCGTCGGCGATGACGGCCGTGCCGAGGATCGCGGTGGCGATGCCGACGTTGAAGGCGATCCCGGTGCGCTTGCCGGTCCGCTGCCCGTCGTCGGGCCGCAGGTCGAGCAGCGCGGCGGTCGTCGCGACCACGGCCGCGCCGACGCCGAGTCCGTGGAGCACGCGGGCGACGACCAGCGACGCGACGTTCGTGGCGGTCATGAACACGACCAGGCCGACGAGGATCAGGGCGAGCGCGCTGAGCAGCACCGGCTTGCGGCCGAAGCGGTCGGAGATGGCGCCCGTCACGAGCACGGCGACGAGGGCGGCGGCCGCGTAGGCGGCGAAGACGATCGTCGTGGTCAGCGGGGCGAAGCCCCACTCGTGGGCGTAGATCCCGTAGAGGGGTGCGGGCGCGCCGGACGTGCCGAGGGCCACGACGACGAGCGCCATGAGCACCGGGTAGGCCCACCTCTGCTGCGAGCTGGAGGCCATGGTGACCATCTCCGTCCGTGCTAGGTTTGATGACGATCGAACATGCCTCAGCCTAGGGCAGGTTCGATGATCATCAAACTCGTGAGGAGCATGACGTGGGTCACGCAACGTCGCACGTGTCCAACCTGCCTGCCGTATTGCCGGTCGGGACGGTCCACGACGTGCTGCAGGCGTTGTCGGACCCGGTGCGCCTGGAGATGGTGCGTCGCCTCGACGCCGGTCAGGACCACACGGTGCGCTGCTCGGCTCTCTACGAGGACATCAGCAAGTCGACCGCGAGCCACCACTTCAAGGTCCTGCGCGAGGCCGGCATCACCGAGCGCATCTACATCGACGGCGTCATGCACCAGAAGCTGCGCCTCGAGGCCCTCGAGGACGCCCTCCCCGGCGTCGTCCCCTCGGTGCTCGGCGCGCTCTGACCCAGGCCGGGGATCAGGAGCCACTCCAGCGCGATCTGTCGAGTTCGATCGCTTCCGCGGGCCGTATGGCGATCGAACTCGACACATCGGGTGGGTCGGGGCGGTTCGCCCCGGGTCAGGCGTACGTCACGCCGGTGGCGTGGAGGGGGCAGTAGCCGAAGGGGTTCTTGACCAGGTACTGCTGGTGGTAGTCCTCGGCGTAGTAGTACTCCGAGAGCGGCTGGATCACCTCCTTTCTAAGGATGTTCTCACCAGAGGATTTGCTTGCAAATCCACTACAGAGAACACTTAGCAGAAGCTCAGTCAGAGCTTCATCAACGCGGCCAGGCCGTCCTCATATCCCTTCGAAACAGAGCGGAATGCGTCAAGCGTTCCTTGCGGGGCCTTAGCTCAGCTGGGAGAGCGCCTGATTTGCATTCAGGAGGTCATCGGTTCGATCCCGATAGGCTCCACCAACCCTCCACGTCGCGAGACGGCGGCGCG
>JALRCA010000153.1 GCA_023257515.1 Aeromicrobium sp. | reverse complement strand
CCGACGGCGAGCATCGCCTCGCGGACGCCCTGCTCCTCGTTGACCTCCTCGTGGATCGCGTGGAGGCCGAACGTGTCGGCGTAGAACGTGAGGGCGTCGTCGAGGTCGGGCACGGCGATGCCGACGTGGTCGATCGCGACGAGCAGGTGCTCGGGGACGGTCTGGTTCATGACCCGCATCGTAGGGGTGCTGCGATCTCTCGCACACCGGGTGCTCGCCCCCGCTACTGCTGAGTACAGTGACCCCATCGTTCGGCGAAGGAGTTCCTCATGACCAAGTCCGTGATCGTCGCGGGTGCCCGTACCCCGATCGGCCGCCTCCTCGGTGGCCTCAAGACGCTGTCGGGCTCCGACCTCGGCGGCATCGCCATCAAGGGCGCGCTCGAGAAGGCCGGCATCTCCGGAGACCAGGTCGAGTACGTGATCATGGGCCAGGTCCTCGGCGCCGGCGCCGGTCAGGTGCCTGCCCGTCAGGCCGCCTTCAAGGGTGGGATCCCGCTCGACGTGCCGGCGCTCACGATCAACAAGGTGTGCCTGTCCGGCATCAACGCCATCGCGCTGGCCGACCAGCTCATCCGGGCCGGTGAGTACGACGTCGTCGTCGCCGGCGGCCAGGAGTCCATGACGCAGGCTCCCCACATCCTCAAGGACTCGCGCGAGGGCACCAAGTACGGCAAGACCACGCTGCTCGACCACATGGAGTACGACGGCCTGTGGGACGCGCTGACCGACCAGGCCATGGGGGCCCTCACCGAGCAGCGCAACGCCTCGGTCGACACCTTCACGCGCGAGGAGCAGGACGCGTTCGGCGCCCGCTCGCACCAGCGCGCCGCCGAGGCCCAGAAGAACGGCGTCTTCGACGACGAGATCGTCCCCGTCGAGATCCCGCAGCGTCGTGGTGACGCGCTCGTCGTCAGCGCCGACGAGGGCGTGCGCGGCGACACGACCGTCGAGACGCTGGGCAAGCTGCGCCCCGCGTTCTCGAAGGAGGGCACGATCACGGCCGGCACCGCCAGCCAGATCTCCGACGGCGCGACCGCCGTCGTCGTCATGAGCCAGGCCAAGGCCGAGGAGCTCGGTCTGACGTGGATCGCCGAGATCGGCGCCCACGGCAACGTCTCGGGCCCGGACTCCACCCTGCAGGAGCAGCCGGCCAACGCGATCGCCAAGGCGCTCGAGAAGGACGGACTGTCGACCGACGACCTCGATCTCGTCGAGATCAACGAGGCCTTCGCCGCGGTCGGCATCGCCTCGGCGCGCAAGCTCGGCATCAGCGAGGACATCGTCAACGTCAACGGCGGCGCCATCGCCCTCGGTCACCCGATCGGCATGAGCGGTGCGCGCGTCGTCCTGCACCTCGCGCTCGAGCTCGGACGTCGCGGTGGCGGCGTCGGCGCGGCCGCCCTGTGCGGTGGCGGCGGCCAGGGCGACGCCCTGGTCATCCGCGTGCCGTCCGCCTCCTGACGCACCCAGCACGACCGGACCGCCCGTGCCCGCCCCGCCCGACGTCGACGACCTCGTCGCCCGGGCCCGTGAGGGGCAGGCGCGGGCGGTCGCGCGTCTGATCTCGCTCGTCGAGGACACCTCGCCGGCGCTGCGCGAGGTCGCCGCCGCCGTCGCGCCGCACACCGGACGTGCCCAGGTCGTGGGTCTGACGGGCGCTCCGGGTGTCGGCAAGTCGACATCGACCTCCGCGCTCGTGACGGCGCTGCGCGAGGCCGGCCGGACGGTCGGCGTCCTCGCGATCGATCCGTCGTCGCCCTTCTCCGGTGGCGCGCTGCTGGGCGATCGGGTGCGCATGGGCGACCACGCGACGGATCCCGGCGTCTTCATCCGCTCGATGGCGAGCCGCGGACACCTGGGTGGTCTGTCGTGGGCCACTCCTCAGGCGCTCCGCGTGCTCGACGCGGCAGGGTGCGACGTGATCCTCGTCGAGACGGTGGGCGTCGGGCAGTCCGAGGTCGAGATCTCGCACCTCGCCGACACGACCCTCGTGCTGCTGGCCCCGGGCATGGGCGACGGGATCCAGGCCGCCAAGGCCGGCATCCTCGAGGTCGGCGACGTGTTCGTCATCAACAAGGCCGATCGCGACGGCGCGACCACGACGCGGCGCGAGCTGCGCTCGGTGCTGTCGCTGGCGGAGCGGCCCGAGGAGGCGTGGAAGCCGCCCATCGTCCTGACGACCGCGACCCGGGGCGAGGGCGTCGACGACGTCGTGGCCGAGATCGAGCGGCACCGCGAGCACCTGGAGGCCTCGGGCGAGCTCGCCGTCCGACGGCTGCGGCGCACGCGCCGCGAGATCGAGGCGGTCGCGATCGCGGCCGTCCAGGACCGGTTCGGCCACCTGCGCGGTGACGACCGGCTCGACTCCCTGGCCGAGCAGGTCGTGGCGGGGGAGTCCGACCCGTTCGCCGCAGCCGACCGCCTGCTCGACCGGCTCTGAGCCGCGCCCGGGCCGCGCGGACGCGCCGCACGGCGTGCCTGCGCCGGTTCGCGGTGCGCATCGACTACAAAGGACACGTGCTGAAGAAGCTCGGGCTGCTCGCCGTGGCCGGTTTCGTCGTCTACTACCTGCTCACGGCGCCCTCAGGAGCCGCCGACGCCGTGACGGGCGCCGGCGGTGCCGTGATGGATGCCTTCGGCCAGGTCGGCGTCTTCGTCGACGAGCTGTTGCGATGACACGGGACCGGATGCTGACGTGATCCGGTCGCTGGTGCGCCTCGTGCCCGAGCAGGACGTCGAGAGCCACCTGCTCCACGACGAGGGCGAGCAGGTCATCGACCTCGTGCGCCACCACGGCATCGTCTACGTCGTCCCCGCGCTCGAGCTCGTGGGGGTGCTGGCGCTGTGGCTGCTCGCACTCCTCGGTCCGATCCAGCTCGGCTGGTTCTTCCTGATCGGCGGGCTCGCGCTCGCCGGCCACGCGTCCTACCTGCTGGCCCGCGAGCGTCGGGACGTCTTCGTCATCACCGACATGCGGGTGTTCCGCGCCTCCGGGGTGTTCTCGGTCCGCATCGCGACGATGCCCATCACCCGGATCCTCGACATCACCGTCGAGAAGCCTCTCGTCGGCAGGATCCTCGGCTACGGTCACTTCGTCTTCGAGTCGGCCGCCCAGGCTCAGGGCCTGCGTGACATCCGTTTCATCGGTGACCCCGACGGGCGAGACCTGACGATCCAGCGCGTCGTCCAGCGCAGCGGCCTGCGCACCCGGTCGGCCATCGATCGTCAGATGTTCGACGGGCGCTGACCGCGCTCCTCGACGGCGCTCCCTCGGGACACGTCCTGGACAAGGGTTCCTAGACTGGTGCCCATGACGTTCTCGCGCCCCGGTGCCATCGACCTGTCCGCGCTCTCGCGTCCCGCGCAGGGGACCGGCTCGTCCGCCCCGTCCGGCGGCGGTGGCTCGTGGGTCGTCGATCTCACCGAGCAGAACTTCCAGAGCGTCGCGATCGACGGCTCCATGCAGCACCTCGTCGTGCTGAGCCTGTGGTCGCCCCGGGCTCAGCAGAGCGCGGACTTCAACGCGCTGCTCGGTCGGGTCGCGAACGACCTCGGCGGACAGATCCTGCTGGCCCAGGTCGACGTCGACGCGAACCCGCAGATCGCGCAGGCGCTCGGAGCGCAGGGCGTCCCGCTCGTGGTGGGTCTGGTCAAGGGTCAGCCGGTGCCGCTGTTCCAGGGCACGGCCGACGAGGCCGACGTGCGCCAGTACTTCGACCAGCTGGTCGCGCTCGGTGCCCAGCACGGTGTCACCGGCCGGGCCCAGCCCGTCGGTGGGGCGCCCGCCGACACCGAGCAGGCCGAGGAGCCGGACGATCCGCGCTTCGCGGCGGCCGACGCCGCCTTCGGCAGCGGCGACGTCGACACGGCGATCGCCGAGTACGAGAAGCTGCTCGTGCAGCACCCCAACGATGCCGAGGTCGCGGAGCGGCTCGCCGGCGTCAAGCTCTTCGCCCGCACGCAGGACGCCGACCTGAACCAGGCGCGCGCCGCGGCGGCCGACGACCCCGACGACCTCCAGGCACAGCTGCTGGTGGCCGACCTCGACGTCAGCGGCGGCCACGTCGAGGACGCGTTCGGTCGGCTCATCGACGTCGTGCGCCGCGTCCACGGCGACGATCGCGAGCTCGTCCGCGCCCGGCTGCTCGAGCTCTTCACCGTCGTGGGCACCTCGGACCCGCGGGTGGCCGACGCCCGCCGTGCGCTCGCCGCCGCGATCTTCTGAGGCCCGGGCGCGACCTGCGACACGCGCCGACCGTTCCGTCGTGACGCCCTTCCGTGGGCGTCGTGCCGGTTAGGGTCAGGTGTCGCGCGCCAGGGGCGGCAGGAGGGACGTCCATGCACACACGACTCGGGTGGTTGGCCACCGTGGTGGGAGCCGTGCTGGTGCTGGGGGGCGTCGCCGTGATGGTGGTGCTCGGCCCTGACAGTCGCTTCACGACCGGCCCGCACGAGGTCGACACCGACACCTCCGCCGTCGTCACGGCGCCCCGTGTCATCACGTGGCGAGGGGTGCGGGTCGACGTGCTGGCCGAGGTGCCGGTCGGGAAGCCCGTCTTCGTCGGTCTCGGCAACAGCGTCGACGTCGAGGACTACGTGCGCGGCGTCCGGCGCCTCGAGGTCACCCGGTTCCGCACGCCGTGGAAGGCCACGACCCGCGAGGTCGGGGAGCGGCCGGTGCTGCCTGGCGCCCCGACCGCGCTCGACTGGTGGATCGCCGACAGCGCCGGGCTGGGTGGGGCGCGCATGAGCGCGACGCTGCCCGACGAGACCGTCTCGCTCGCGATCCTCTCGGTCGGCGCGACCAACCTGTCCGGTCTGAAGGTCACGATGGCCTACGGCGTCGAGGGCGGGTTCGCGCGCGGTCTCGCGGCCACGCTCGTGGGACTCGCGGCCCTGTGGGGTGGGCGTGAGCTCCGGCTCGGGCGCCACCTCGTCGTCGACCACTACCTGGACGACGACCTGGTCGACGACCCGTCGCTCGACGACGTCGAGTACCTCTACGTCTACGTGGACGAGCACGGCGTGGAGCACGAGATCACGGCCGAGGAGGCCGAGCGCCTCGAACGCGAGGGCGAGGTCGACACCGTCGTCGAGCACGGTCCGGCCGAGCCGCCCACCGATGAACCGACTCCCGACGAGGCAACCGAGGAGCCCACCGCCTTGCCGGGCGTCGTGACGGCGGGTGAGATCGTCGCGCGTGAGGACGCAGGTCTGCCGCCGCCACCGGTCGCCGAGCCCCAGCCCGAGCCCGAGCCCCAGCCCGAGCCCGGGCCCGGGCCCGGGCCTGAGCCCGCCGAGAATCCCGGACGCGTCGTCTACGTGTTCGTCGACGAGGACGGTGTCGAGCACGAGGTCACGGAGGACGAGCTGGACCAGTACGAGGTCGTCGACGACGAGGAGGACGGCCGATGAGGACGCGCGCCCTGCTCGTCGCGACGGTCATGGTCCTGGCCGCTGCGTGCGGCACCGTGCCGAGGGAGCGCTCGGACCTGGTGACCACCAAGATCGCGGTGCGCTCCGACGACGTCGGCGCGATCTTCGAGCGCTATCGCAGCGTGCGCAACACGGCCGTCGGGCTGCTCGACGCCAAGCCGCTCTCGGTCGTGGAGTCCGGACCGGTCCTTGCGATCGACACCGGCGCGTTCGAGGTCGCCTCGCGTCTCGACCGCGCGTTGCCCAAGGATCGTTCGCCCTCGACGGTGCGCGACGTCCTCGCCCCGCGATTCGCCAAGTACCCGCTCTGGTTCGTGGCCGTGTCCTCGGACGAGGCCGACCGTGTCGGGCGCGTCCAGGTCTACCAGCGTGAGTCCGCGGTCGACCCCTGGCTGCTGGTCGCCAGTCCGGAGACCGTCAGCGACATCGCCCTGCCCGGCATCCGCTTGCGCCACGGCGGGGCAGCCCGGGTGGCGACCGGCAACGACGTCGGCATGGCCGAGTCACCCCAGGGCGCGGCCGACGAGTACGCCGAGGCGCTGGGCGACGGTGGCGACGGCGTGCAGATCGACTCGTTCCTGCGTCAGATGAGGCGCACCGCGGCCGACAACGCCGAGCTGCGCGACGTGACGTTCTCGCAGACCTGGAAGGCCGAGAAGGTCGAGCACGCGCTCCGGACCGACGACGGGGGAGCGCTCGTGTTCGCGACGCTCGAGCGCACCGACACCTTCAAGGTGCGCAGCGGCCGCACGATCACGTGGCCCGCCGGATCACCGCAGCGCGCGTTCCTGCAGCAGGGCATCTCGACCTCCGGCACCCTGCGCTACGTCCACCAGGTGCTGCTGCAGGTGCCGCCGAAGGGCAGGATCCGTGCCCTCGGGCAGTTCGGCGGCGTCGTCGCCGGCGACGGCTTCTGACCCCACCCCGCGTCACGGCTCAGGGTCCGTGGTCCGGCCGGTCGTTCGGATTCGGCCTCGTGACCCTTCGACAGGCTCCGGGTCCGTGGCTCGGTGGTGCCGGGGTCACTCGGGCTGGAGCGGGGCCTCGCGGTAGGAGGGGACCCCGTCGCCCAGGACCTCGCCGAGGAGCTCGACGGTCGCGCCGGTGGCCTGCGCCCGCCAGGTGGCCTCGTCGCACCACTCGACGCCCGCGATCTCGGTGGGCTGCAGCGTCATGGTCTCGGTGGCAGCGGCGTCGAGGGTGCCCAGGTCGAACACGAACACGCAGGCGTCGTCCCAGCCGCGCCACGCCGGCAGCCAGTTGACGGTCAGGAGACCGTGGACGCTCACCGTGATGCCCAGCTCCTCCTGGAGCTCCCTGACCAGACCGATGGACGGCGCCTCGCCGACCTCGACCACGCCGCCGGGCAGGTCCCACTCGCGCTTGTAGGTCAGGCGGCACAGCAGCACGCGGCCGTCCTCGTCGCGCAGCAGGCCCTGGCTGATGACCCGCTTGGTCGGCAGGCCCGCGTTGAGCAGCGCGATGAATCCGTCGCGGCTCGTGGGTGGCGGGTCGTCGACGAGCCGCGACACGAGGACCCGGTCCGGCAGGTCGCCGGCGCCGCGCACGATCCCCTCGCGGCGCAAGCCGCCGATCGAGGCCGCACGGACGTCGTCGGTGCGGTCGACCGGCACACGGGCCTCGACACGGACGGCACCCAGCTCGGCGAACGCGTGGTCGAGCGCCAGACGCAGGGCGCGGGTGGCGAGGTGCAACGACTCCGGCGACGTGCCGGTGTTCCAGCGCACCGACCACGTGCGTCCGCCGTCGTCACGCAGCGCGAGCGTGCCCCGTCGTTCCCCGTCGACCACCACGGCCCAGGCCACGAGGCCGTCCGCACCGCTCGTGGGCTCGAGCCTCAGGTCGTCGTCGAGGAGGGTGTCGGTCACGGGCCGCCTTCCGGGACGAGCCAGAGCGTCGAGAGCGCCGGCAGGTGGATCGGTTCTCCGGCGGTCACCGACGAGGGGCCGCCGGGCCCACCGTACGCGGGGTCGGCCGTGCTCACCACGACGGTCCAACGCCCGGACGAGGGGAGGGGCACGACGGAGGCGTCGTGGTCGACACCCGCGAGGTTCGCCACCACGACGACGACGTCGGTGCCGTCGGGTCCTGCGTGCTCGCGGACGAACGCCAGGACGTTGCTGCTCGCCTCGTGCTGGAGCAACCACCTGAAACCCTCGACCGCGTGGTCCCCGGCCCACAGCGCGGGGTGCGCCCGATGCGTCGTGTTGAGGTCGCGCACCAGGGCCGCGACACCCGGGTCGGCGTGCTCCCAGTCCAGGGAGCGCCGATGCACCCACTCGCGGGTCTGGCCGAGCTCGGTGCCCATGAAGACGAGGGGCCGACCGGGATGAGCCCACTGCCAGGCCAGCAGGGCGCGCAGCGTCGCCGCGCGGGCGGACTCATCGCCCGGGAACCGGTCGAGCAGGGGTCCCTTGCCGTGCACGACCTCGTCGTGCGAGAGCGGCAGGATCCAGTGCTCGCGCTCGGCATACGTCATCGGCAAGGTCATCAGCCCGTGGTGGTTCTGGCGCCACAGGGGATCCTCGACGAGGTAGCGGAGCGTGTCATGCATCCATCCGAGGCTCCACTTGAACCCGAAGCCCAGGCCACCGGCGTCCACCGGTCGGGTGACGTCGGGGAAGGTCGACGCGTCCTCGGCGATCATCGCGATGCCCGGGTGGGCGGCGTGACAGGCGACGTTCAGCTCGCGCAGGAGCTCGACGGCCGCAGGGTCGACGACACCGCCGGCGTGGGGCGGGAACAGAATCGTCTCGACGGCGTCGACGCGCAGCCCGTCGACGTGGAGCTCCTCGAGCCAGTACAGCGCACTCGCGACGAGGAACTCGCGCACCTGGGGGCGCGAGAGATCGAACGGTAGGGTGCCCCACTCAGGATGCAGCGCCGCCTCGGGTGGCTCGTACAGGGGCTCGCCGTCGAACCGGGCGAGGGCCCACTCGTCGCGTGGGAAGTGCCCGGGCACCCAGTCCAGGACGACCGCGATGCCCGCAGCGTGGAACGCATCGACCAGGGACCTGAGGTCGTCCGGGGTGCCGTGGCGCGCGGTGGGGGCGAAGTAGCCGGAGACCTGGTAGCCCCAGGACCCGTGGTACGGGTGCTCGGTGAGCGGCATGAGCTCGACGTGGGAGAAGCCGAGATCGGCGACGTACGGGACGAGCTGCTCGGCGAGCTGCCGGTACGTGAGCCCCCGGCGCCACGAGCCGAGATGCACCTCGTACGTCGTCATCGGCTCGGCGTGAGGCCGGCGCGATGCTCGCGACCGCATCCACTCCTCGTCCTGCCACACGTGCGTGGAGACCTCGACCACCGAGCCGCGCTGGGGCGGGATCTGGGCGCGCCGGGCGAGCGGGTCGGCGTGGTCCTGCCACGTGCCGTGCGCGTCGCGGACGGAGAGCTGGTAGATCTCCCCGGGTCCGAGGCCGGGCACGTGCGCGCGCCACGTGCCGTCGCCGTCGCGCGTCAGCGGGTGCGCGTCGCGGTCCCAGTCACAGAAGTCGCCGATCACGCTCACGGCGCTCGCCCGCGGAGCCCAGACCCCGACGTCGACACCGCCGGACACCACGTGGGCGCCGAGGCGTCTCCACAGCGGCTCGACCATGGGCCGAACGCTATCGAGGCGCCCCGGCACTCCCTCAGGCGGCGGAGCCGAGCACGTCGACGCGACGACCCTTCGCCGAGCTCAGGGTCCGGGGTGGTGCTCAGGGTCCGGGGTGGTGCTCAGGGCAGGAGGCGCTCGAGCGCGCCGAGGGGGATCGAGATCCAGCCGGGGCGGTGCGTCGCCTCGTAGTCGACCTCGTAGGCCGCCTTGTCGACCTGGTAGCAGCGCAGCAGCACGTACGCGGCGGTGCCCGGCCGGATGCCGTAGCCCTCGAGGAAGGCCTCGCTGTTGCGTCGCGTCCACGCCTCGGCCGCGAGCCGGGACTCGGTGCCGGTCTGCATGAGCACCGAGTGCGGGGCGTAGTCGAACGAGCGGAGCATGCCGGCGACGTCGCGCAGCGGAGAGTCGAGGGCCTGCCGCTCCTGGAGCGGCGCCGCCGGTTCGCCCTCGAAGTCGAACACGCGCCAGCCCTCGACCGAGCGCAGCACCTGACCGAGGTGCAGATCTCCGTGGACCCGCTGCACGCGCACCGGCTCGTCGAGCGCCGCGAGCTCGTCGAAGACGGCCTCGGCGCGCTCGCCCCACACGGCTGCGCTCGTCGTGTGCGAGAAGCGGGTCCGCAGGCGCGCCGCGACGGCCGCTGGACTCACCTCCTCGTGACCCAGGCGCGCCATGAGGTCGTGCACCTGCGCGACGGTGCGGCCGAGCCGCGACGACTCCTGGGCCAGGTCGGCCCCGGCCGTCGCAGGGTCGTCGGTCTCGGCGGCGAGCAGGTCGCGCACGCTGGCACGGGCGGAGTCCCAGCCGTCCGTGGCGGTCGCGAAGTAGTCGTAGAGCATCGACAGGTCGACGTCGCCTGCGCTGACCCAGGCCCGCACGGGCGCGATCACGGCGGATCCGCTGCGGGTGAGGGCACGCCCGACCTCGACGTCGGGGTTGGGTCCGTGGCCGACGATGCGGAACAGCTTCCACAGGAGTCGTTGGTCGACGATCGTCGAGGTGTTGCTCTGCTCGGCCACGAGCGGCACGGTGGGGACGTCCGGCTCGAGCCGTGCGCCGTCGTCGTGGAACGTCTGGCCCGCCGGTGCCGGGCCCGTGAACCCGGCCAGCAGGGCGCTCCTGGCATGTGCGTCGAGCAGGGCGTCGTAGACGTGCCAGCCGTCCTCGACCGTCATGAGTGCCCCGGCGAGCGACGGCACCTCGTCGCGTCGGTAGGACGCCGGTACCTGGTAGGTCCGCCGTGCTCCGTCACCGGTGCGGACGTGGACGAGCTCGATCCGCACCCCGAACCCGTCGTCACGGGGCCGCGACCAGGCCAGCGGCTCGATCCGCTCGATGTCGCGGTCCGACTGCACGAACCACCGGCGCCCCGCGAGGTAGGCCCGGCGCGCGGCGAGGTCGGGCGGGCTCACGCGGTGATCTCCGCGGCGGCCAGCCCGGCGCGCAGCCGGAACCAGTAGAAGCCGTGCCCGGCCAGGGTCAGGAGGTACGGCAGCTGCCCGATCCGGGGGAACTCCACGCCGCCCAGCATCTCGATCGGCGCGATGCCCTCGTAGGCCGACAGGTCGAGCTCGACCGGCTGCGGGAAGCGCGACAGGTTGTTGACGCAGAGCATGACGTCCTGCGAGCCGTCCTCGAGCCGGACCGTGCGCACGAAGGACAGCACGCTCGGGTTCGAGCCGCCGAGGTCGCGGAAGTCGCCGAGCCCGAACGCAGGGTGCTGGCGGCGGATCTGCAGCATCCGTCGCGTCCAGTGCAGCAGCGAGGACGGGTCGGTGCGCTGCGCCTCGACGTTGACGGCCTGGTAGCCGAACACGGCGTCCTGGACGACCGGCAACGTCAGCCGACCCGGGGTGGCGCTGGAGAAGCCGGCGTTGCGGTCGGGCGACCACTGCATCGGGGTGCGCACGCCGTCGCGATCACCCAGCCAGATGTTGTCGCCCATGCCGATCTCGTCGCCGTAGTAGAGCACGGGGGACCCAGGCAGGCTCAGCAGCAGGGCGGTGAAGAGCTCCATCCGATCGGTGTCGTTGTCGAGCAG
>JALRCA010000143.1 GCA_023257515.1 Aeromicrobium sp. | reverse complement strand
GCCCTACTGCTCCCGACATCACCACGTCGTCCACGACCACCACTGGGAGACCAGAAAAGACCCCGACGGCACCATCTGGCTCAAACCACCAGACGGCGGACCCTGGCAGACCAACACCCGCTGGCGACCCTGAGCATTGGCCCGGCGGGGCTACGCTCGATCTCGTGAACGGTGTCATCGTGCTGCTCGTGGCGTTGATCGTCGCGGCCGCGCTCGGCGGTCTGTACGCATGGCGCAACGGACGTTTCCGCGACCGTCCGCGCGCCGGCGCCGGCGCTGTCGCTGTCGGGCGCGTCGACCTGGAGGCGCTGGACGCCTCGCTGGGGGAGCGCGCGACGCTCCTGCAGTTCTCGAGTGCGTTCTGCAGTCCGTGTCGTGCCACCCGCGCGATCCTGAGTGACGTCGCAGCGCTGACGCCCGGCGTCGTCCACGTCGAGGTCGATGCCGAGTCGCACCTCGAGCTCGTGCGGGAGCTCGGGATCATGCGCACGCCGACGGTCCTCGTGCTCGACGCCCAGGGTGTGGAGAGGCGTCGGGCATCCGGTCTCCCGACCAAGGACCAGGTGCTGACCGCCGTCGCCGACGCCGTCTGAGCATCGTCCGTCTCGAATGGCGGAATGGTGTCTCACTCATTGGGACGCGGATGCCAGTGTCCCGAGTGGCCGCCCTACAGTGGTCAACGTGTTCACGACGACGCACCTGACCCGGCGCCTGGCAGTTGACAACTGCCGCACGCGCTCGGCGCTGTGTCCGCTGCGCTGAGTCCGCAGCCCCGCAGCCCCGCAGCCCCGCCGTCCCGACGGCACGTCCGAGCACCCGGTCGAGGAGTACCCATGACCACATCCGCCCAGGTGGATCCACGCGGCCTGCGCGTGTCCGCCGCCCTCACGAGCGTCGTGCTCGCGGCAGCGCTGGTGACCCCACGTCCCGTCGCGATCGCCCTGCTGGTCGTCCAGGGCGTGATCTTCGCCCTCGGCGCGTTCGTGAGCCTGCAGGCCTCGCCGTACTCGCTGTTCTTCCGACGAGTGGTCCGGCCCCGCCTGGGCGCTCCGGCGGAGCTCGAGGACGCGCGCCCGCCGAGGTTCGCGCAGCTCGTCGGACTCGTGTTCGCCGTCGCCGCGCTCGCCGGGTACGCCTTCGGAGCGCCGACCGTCGGACTCGTCGCGACGGCGTTCGCGCTCGTCGCTGCCCTGCTCAACGCAGTCGTCGGCCTGTGCCTCGGCTGCGAGATGTACCTGGCGTCGCGTCGGCTGCGGCTGGCGCTCGCCGGCTGAGACCACCACCCACCCTGATCCCAACCACGCCCGCACGGGCAACCACTGGAGGTAACCATGAGCCGCGACACCGCGCTCGTCACTGCTGACTGGGTCGAGGAGCACCTCGGTGACCAGGACGTCGTCCTCGTCGAGGTCGACGAGGACGCCGAGGCCTACGACAAGGGCCACATCCCCGGCGCCATCAAGCTGGACTGGAAGAAGGACCTCCAGGACGGCGTGCGCCACGACTTCATCAGCAAGGACCGTCTGGAGAAGCTGCTCTCGGAGAAGGGCATCTCGAACGACGACACGATCGTCTTCTACGGCGGCAACAACAACTGGTTCGCGGCCTACGCCTACTGGTACCTGACCTACTACGGCCACGAGAACCTGCGCCTGCTCGACGGCGGCCGCAAGAAGTGGGAGCTCGACAGCCGCGAGCTGTCCGCCGACGTCCCGGACCGTCCGGCCACGACCTACACGGCCCAGGAGCCGAACGAGGCCGTCCGCGCCTACCGCGACGAGGTCGTCGAGGCCATCGGCACGAAGAACCTCATCGACGTCCGCAGCCCTGACGAGTACGCCGGTCGCCTCCTCGCCCCGGCCCACCTCCCGCAGGAGCAGGCCCAGCGCGCCGGCCACATCCCCACCGCGGCCAATGTGCCGTGGAGCAAGGCCGCGAACGACGACGGCACCTTCAAGTCCGACGACGAGCTGCGCGAGATCTACACCGAGGCGGGCGTCGACTGGAGCAAGGACACCATCGCCTACTGCCGCCTCGGCGAGCGCTCGAGCCACACC
>JALRCA010000074.1 GCA_023257515.1 Aeromicrobium sp. | reverse complement strand
GTGCTCGACCGCCTCGTGCCGGTCGACGGCTCGCTGCCCGTGGGACGCGTGGCGCCCGACGCCGACGCGCTGGCCGCCGGACAGGCTGGCGACGCTCTGGCGCACGGACTTGACGGTGCGCACCGACAGCGACGCGAGGGTCTCGCGGGCGCGGGCCTCCATCGTGGCCTCGTCCAGGACGAAGCCCTGGCGCTCCTCGCGGCCCAGGAACATGTTCTCGACGATGTCGAGGTTGTCGGCGAGCGCGAGGTCCTGGTACACGACCTCGATGCCGAGCGCGGCGGCGTCCTTGGGGCTGTTGATGTCGACCGGACGACCCTCGAACAGGCGCTGGCCGGAGTCGGCCGAGTAGATGCCCGCGATGGTCTTGACCAGCGTCGACTTGCCGGCACCGTTGTCGCCCACGAGCGCAGTGACCTGGCCGGGGCGGACGGCGAAGTCGACGTCGTGGAGGACGTGGACGGCGCCGAAGCTCTTGTTGATGCCGCGCAGCTCCAGCAGCGGCGTCTGGTTCTCACTCGGGGTCTGACTCATGGCGTGGGGCTTCCTCGTGTTCTGCGGGCAGGGGGCCGGACCCACCGGTGGCGGCCCGCTCGTCGCGGACCGCCACCGGACGGGGATCAGGACAGGCCGGCGTCCGTGCAGGCCTTGGCGAACTTGCCCTTGCAGATGTCCTCGGCCTTGGCGCCACCGTCGTCGACGACGTCCTTGACGTTGTCCTTGGTGATGGACTGCGGCGTCAGCAGGATCGACGGCACCTGGCGCTTGCCCTCGGCGTCCTCGACCTCACCGTTGGTGTCGGCCTTGTCGCCCTTGGCGAGCGCGATGGCGGCCTTGGCGAGCGCGTCGGCCTCCTGCTTGGCGGACTTGTAGACCGTCATGCACTGGTTGCCGACCAGGATGTTCTGCAGGCCCTCGACCGTGGCGTCCTGGCCGGTGACCGGGATCTTGCCCGCCTGGCCGTTCTTCTGCAGGATCGAGATGACGGAGCCCGCGAGCCCGTCGTTGGCCGCGTAGACGCCCTGCACGTCACCGTCGACCTTGGTGTAGAGCTGCTCGAAGATCGTGACGGCCTTCTCGTTGTCCCAGTCCGGGACGGCCTGCTCGGCGACCTGCTTGTAGCTGCTGTTCTTGTCGAGCACGCTGTGCGCACCCTTGCTGAACAGCGTCGCATTGTTGTCCGTCGGCGAGCCGTTCAGGTAGATGAGGTTCGCCTTCTTGTCGCCGAGGCACTTCTCGAGGCCGGCGCCCTGCAGCTCGCCGACCTTGGTGTTGTCGAACGAGACGTAGTAGTCGGCCGAGCCACCGAGGGTCAGGCGGTCGTAGTCGATCGTCTTGACGCCCTGCTTGGCGGCCTTCTCCTGGATGGACGCGCCGGAGTCGGAGTCGAGGTTGACGATCGCGAGGACGGTGACGCCGTCGGCGATCATGCTGTCGGCGATCGTCGACATCTTGTCGGCGTCACCCTCGGCGTTCTGGACCTCGGCCGGGATGCCGGCCTTCTTGAAGGCGGCCTCCAGGGCCGGACGGTCCGCACTCTCCCAGCGGACCGACGACTTCGTGTCGGGCAGGATGACGCCGATCTTGCCCTCGCTGCTGCTGTCGCTGCCGCCGTCGTCCGAGCCGCCACCGCATGCCGCGAGGGTGAGCGCGAGTCCCAGGACCCCCGCCGTGATGATGCTGCGCGTTCGCTTCACGCGAATCGCCCTCCTTGATGAGTTCCGTGCGCCGGATCCCGAGCCGACCGCAATTGTTGTTCGCCACAACATATGTGGTGACCGGGGTCACGTCCAGTGTTTCCGGAACATTTCTTCGGGCGAGTCAGCCGACGGCGCTCCGGGCCTCCCGGCGCTTCACCAGACGCACGACGCCGTCCTGCCCGTCGGCCCGCACGAACCCCTGTCGGGCGTAGAGGGCGAGGTTGGCCTCGCTGCGCTCACCGGTGCTGAGCCGCAGGCGGCGGGTGCCGGCCGGAGCGGCGGACTCGACGTGGCGCAGCAGCGCGGACGCGACACCCCGTCCCCGCTGGTCCGGCGCGACCATGAGTCGCCCGATCCACAGGTCGTCGCCCACCGGCCACGACTGCACGGACGCGACGAGTCGCGCGCCACGTCGGACCACCAGGACCGACCGCTCCCGGACGGCGTCCTCGACGGCGCCCGGCCCCTCCCGCAGCGGCGCGAGCGTCCACATGTCGTTGGCGATCGCCTCGTCGACCCAGCAGCAGCGCTGCAGCGCGACCAGCTCGTCGACGTCGCCCACCCCGGCGCGCGACGCCACGAGGTCCGCCGGCAGCCCGTGGACCGGGACAGGGACGACCCGCAGCGGCCGCAGCGCACGCGCCACCCTGACGAGCTCGACGAGCGAGCCCACCGCGATCTCGTCGCGCGCCGGGTCCTGCACCATGACGCCGTCCGGCCAGTCGAGGAGCCGGACGAGCACGTCCGGCCCGACGCTGGGCATGCCCAAGGTCGTCGTGACCTGCTTGCCCGACACGAGGGCGCGCGTGCCGGAGGACGTGTTGCCGTAGCCGACCCAGGCGACCGGCTTGCCGCCCCACTCCGACGCCAGGTGGTCGAAGGCGTTCTTGAGCGAGGCCGGGATGGCGTGGTTGTGCTCGCTCGTGATGACGAGGAACGCGTCGGCGGCGGCGACCCGGGCGCTCCACGCACGGGTGTGCTCCTGCGCGTAGACGCCCTGGTGTGGCGCATCCGGCTCGTCGTCCATCGGTAGTCGGACGTCACGCAGGTCGGCCACGTCGACCCTCGCGCCGACCGACGACAGGACCGGACTCGTGGCGTCCAGCCACCACCGCAGGACCTGGTCGCCCGCCCGCACGGGGCGCACGCTGGCCAGGATGACGAGGACACGGACCTGATCACTCTTTGACATGTCAACGACTACATCATGCCCACCATTGACATGTCAACGGTAGGCTGGATCCATGAGCACGTCTCCCCGGCCCACGCGCTGGCTCGACGACCGCGAGCTCGAGGCGTGGCTGCAGGTCCGTCGCCTCCTGACCCAGCTGCCGGCCCGCCTCGCCCGGGACCTGGCGACGACCGAGCTGTCCGCGGCCGACTACGAGGTCCTGAGCACGCTGTCCGAGCACCCCGAGGACTCCTGGGGCCTGCGTGACTTCGCCGCCAAGATGCAGTGGTCGCGCAGCCGGCTCTCGCACCATGCCGCGCGCATGGAGGCACGGGGGCTCATCACGAGGTCGCCGGACCCGCACGATGCGCGAGGGTCGCTCTACGCGCTGACGGAGGCCGGCTCTCGCGCGCTCGCCGACGCGGCGCCGACCCACGTCGCCTCGGTGCGCGCACGGTTCCTCGACCACCTGTCGGCCCAGGAGCTGGCGACCCTCGCCGCCGTCGCCGAACGCGTGGCCGACCTGCCGGACTGATCGCGCGCCCGGGGGCTCAGAGCCAGCCGACGGGGTGCTCGAGCAGACGGCGCAGCACCAGCAGCGCCGCGCCGTCGGCCGGCGACGACGACGTGTCGCTCGCAGCCTGGACCTGCACCGGCGCCCAGCGTGCGCCGAGCACGCGGGCGTCGAGGCGGGCCCGCAGGTCGTCGCGGATGTAGGGCTCGAGCCGGCCCAGGTGCCCGCCGAGCACGACCGAGGAGATGCCGACGACGTTGACGACGCTGGCGAGCGCGACGCTGAGTGCCCACGCCAGGTGCGCCAGCGTCTCGACGCAACGCTCGTCACCGGCGGCGGCGCGCTCGCCGATGGACCCGACCTGGTCGGGCCGGAGGCCAGCGGCCGCCGCGAGCGGCTCGAGCGCGGCGTAGCGCTCCAGGCAGCCCTGGGAGCCGCACGGGCACACCGGGCCCGAGGGATCGACGCACACGTGGCCGAACTCCCCCGCTCCCCCGTGCTCCCCCGTCACGACGCGCCCCCGCGAGACGACGGCACCGCCGACGCCACGCGTGCCGGACAGGTACAGGAAGTCGGGCCACGGCCCGACGCGACCAGGAGCCTCCTCGACGACGGCGGTGGCGGCGAGGTCGGCCTCGTTGCCGACCTCGAGCAGAGACCCGGCGCGACCCACGGGGCCCAGGCGCGCGGCGAGGTCGACGTCGGTCCAGTCCAGGTTGGGCGCGCGGACCAGCGTCCGGCCGTCGGCGACCACGCCCGGGATCGCGAGCGCCGTTCCGACGACGCGCACGGAGCCTGCCGCGTCCAGCACCTCGCGGCCGGCCCGGGCGACGTGGGCCAGGCCCTCGTCGGGATCGAGACCGATCATGTCGACGTCGCGCCGTACCTGGGCGAGCACGTCACCGCGGAGCGACACGACACGGGCGACCACCTTGTCGGTGTCGGCCAGCAGGCCGAGCGCGCCCACCCCGCTGCCGGGGAGGAGCAGGCGGGCGGGCCTGCCCCGGCGGGGCACGAGGGGGTCGATCTCGTCGACCAGGCCGCCCTCGACGAGCTCGTCGACCAGCCGGGCCGACGTGGCACGTGTCATCGTGAGGCGTCCGGCGAGGTCCGCGCGCGAGGGCGGCTCCGGGGCTCCGCACACCGTCTGGAGCACGATCGCGAGGTTCGCCTCGCGGACGCTCGACTGACCGACCGCGGAGCGGGGCATCACGGGACTCGGCACGAGTTGACACTAGCCCATGGACGTTTTAAGTTCTACCATCAAACTTATTCGAGGAGTCTCCATGCCGGTCCGCCAGCCCACCCCCGCCGACAAGTTCTCCTTCGGTCTCTGGACCGTCGGCTGGACCGGGAACGACCCGTTCGGCACCGCCTCGCGCCCCGCTCTGAGCCCGCGCGAGTACACCGAGAAGCTCGCCGAGCTGGGCGCGTGGGGCATCACGTTCCACGACAACGACGTCTTCGCCTTCGACGCGGACGCCGCCACCAAGGAGCGTGCGCTGAAGGACGTCAAGGACGCCGCGGACGGCGCCGGTCTCGTGATCGAGATGGTCACGACCAACACCTTCAGCCACCCCGTCTTCAAGGACGGCGGCCTGACGTCGAACGACCGTGGCGTGCGCCGCTTCGGCCTGCGCAAGATCCTGCAGGCCGTCGACGTCGCGGCGCAGATGGGCGCCTCGACGTTCGTCATGTGGGGCGGCCGCGAGGGCAGCGAGTACGACGGCTCGAAGGACGTCTACTCCGCCCACGAGCGCTACAAGGAGGGCCTCGACACCGTCGCGGGCTACATCAAGGAGCAGGGCTACGGCCTGCGCATCGGCCTGGAGCCCAAGCCCAACGAGCCCCGAGGCGACATCTTCCTGCCGACCGCCGGCCACGCGCTGGCGCTCATCGGCGAGCTCGAGCACGGAGACATCGTCGGCCTCAACCCGGAGACGGGCCACGAGCAGATGGCCAACCTGAACTACACCCACACCCTCGGCCAGGCGCTGTGGCACGACAAGCTGTTCCACATCGACCTGAACGGTCAGCGCGGCCTCAAGTACGACCAGGACCTCGTGTTCGGCCACGGCGACCTGATGTCGGCGTTCTTCACCGTCGACCTGATCGAGAACGGCTTCCCGGGACACCCGGACGGCCCGCGCTACGAGGGACCACGACACTTCGACTACAAGCCGTCGCGCACCGAGGGCATGGACGGCGTGTGGGAGTCCGCACGCGCCAACATGGCCACCTACATCGCGCTGGCCGAGAAGGCCACGGCCTTCCGCGCCGACCCGCGCGTGCAGGAGGCCGTCGCGCACGCCGGGGTGCTCGACCTCGCCCAGCCGACCCTCGGTCCCGGTGAGACCGCCAAGAGCCTCCTGGCCGAGGAGGACGCGTTCGACCCCGAGGTCGCGGCCGAGCGCGACTACGGGTTCGTCGCGCTGCAGCAGCTCGCCGTCGAGCACCTCGTCGGCTGATGCTCGTCGCGGGCGTCGACTCCTCGACGCAGTCGTGCAAGGTGCTCGTCGTCGACGCCGACGACGGCACCGTGGTGCGCCGAGGGGTCGCCGCCCACCCCGACGGGACCGAGGTCGACCCCGAGCACTGGTGGACGGCGCTCCACCAGGCGCTCGAGGCGGCCGGCGGGCTCGACGACGTCGCGGCCCTGTCCGTCGGCGGCCAGCAGCACGGCATGGTCACGCTCGACCACGGCGGCGATGTCGTCCGGCCGGCCCTGCTGTGGAACGACACCCGGTCGGCCGAGGCCGCCCAGGACCTCGTCGAGGAGCTCGGCGCCCAGCAGTGGGCCGACGCCGTCGGCACCGTGCCGGTCGCCTCGATCACCGCCACCAAGCTCCGCTGGCTGACCGACCACGAGCCGGAGCAGGCCCGGCGGGTCGCGGCCGTCGCGCTCCCCCACGACTGGCTGACGTGGCGCCTGCGCGGCACCGGGCGCCTCACCGACCTGGTGACCGATCGCTCCGACGCCTCGGGCACCGGCTACTACGACCCCGCGACGGACACCTACCGCCGGGACCTGCTCGACCTGGCGCTGCGTCGTCCGGCCGACGACGTCGTCCTGCCCATGGTGCTCGGGCCCTCGCAGGGCGTCGAGGGGCCGGGTCCCGTGCTGGGGCCGGGCTGTGGCGACAACGCCGGAGCCGCGCTGGGACTCGGTCTGACGCCGGGCAGCACGAGCATCTCGATCGGCACGTCCGGCGTCGTCGCGACCGTGTCGTCGACCCCGACGCACGACCCGAGCGGACTGGTCGCCGGGTTCGCCGACGCGACGGGCCACCACCTGCCGCTCGCGTGCACGCTCAACGGGGCCCGCGTGCTGGACGCCGTGTCCGCCCTGCTCGGCGTCGACCACGACGGGTTCGACACCCTCGCGCTGGCGGCCGAGCCGGGTGCCGGCGGCCTCACCCACGTGCCGTACCTCGAGGGTGAGCGGACGCCGAACCTGCCGCACGCGACCGGCACGTTCGCCGGCCTCACGCTCGGCACGACGACCCGTGAGCAGGTCGCTCGGGCCACGGTCGAGGGCCTGTGGTGCCTGCTGGCCGAGGCGCTCGAGGCGATCCGTGCCCAAGGCGTCACGGTCGACGAGGCCACGCTCGTGGGTGGCGCCGCGAGGTCCCGGGCCGTGCGCGAGATCGGACCCAGCGTGCTCGGCATCCCCGTCACCGTCCCCGAGCCCGCCGAGCACGTCGCGCTCGGCGCCGCACGCCAGGCCGCCTGGGTGCTGTCGGGTGCCGAGCACCCCCCGGCCTGGTCCGCCGGGACCGGCACGCGCACGGAGGCGGTGCACCGCCCCGAGATCCTCGAGCGCTATCGCCAGGCGCGCCCCGCCGTGCTGGACCGCCTGTCCTGATCCGTCAGGTACGGGCCGCACGGGCGCACAGGAGGCGGAGACCGCCGAGGCCGAGCACGACGGTCAGGACGGCGCTGACCGTCCCCGCCACGACGTACCCGTGGGCGAACGCGTCGCGCACGAGCGCCACGGCCTCCGGCCCACCGTCCGAGCGAGCCACCTCGAGGCCACCGGCATAGCTGGACCCCGCGCGCTCGAGGACGGACGCCGACACGTCGCCACCGGCGCCGGCCAGCTGCGCGCGGTACACCGCCGCACCGATGCTGCCCGTCACGGCGATGCCGAGCACGAGGCCCAGCTCGTAGGCCGTCTGGCTGATCGACGCGGCCTGGCCCGACCGCTCGGGCGGCACCGACTCGACGGCGATCGCCGTGCCCAGCACCGTCATCGGCGACAGTCCGAGCAGCACGAGGGCAGCGGAGATCGCGAACAGGAGCACGCCGAGGGAGCCGGGGACCGAGCCGGAGACCGACACGGCCGTCGCGAGCACCAGCAGGGCCAGCCCCGCCAGCGCGGCCAGCGCACCGGCTGCGACCGTCCGGCCCGGGCCCACCCGCCGGTGCACCACGGGCGTCAGGCGGGATCCGACCGCGAGCGCGACGGCACCCGGGAGCATCGCGAGTCCCGCCACGATCGGCGAGACACCGGCGAGCATCTGCACGGCGGTCGGCGTCAGGGAGTGCACGCCGTTCATGGCTGCCAGCGTCAGCATGAGCAGCAGGAGGGCCACCGTGAACCCCGGGCTGCGGAACACGGCGAGCTCGACGAGCGGGTCGGTGCGCCGTCCCTCGTGCCGGACGAACCAGACGAGCGCGACGGCGGAGACCGCGGCCACGACCCCCTCGACGAGGCCGGGCCCGTGGGCCGCCACGGCCTTGACGACGTGGACGAGGCCGAACATCGCGACCGCCATCAGCACCGCGCCTCCGACGTCGATCCGCGCCGCGTGCGGCTCGGGCGCCGGAACGCGCAGTCCCCGGCCGACCGCCACCATCACGAGCAGCATCACGGGCACGGCGACCAGGAACACCGCCCCCCACCAGAACCACTGGAGCAGGAGCCCGCCGACCACGGGACCCAGGCCGACACCGAGGGAGAGCGCGGCGATCCACGCGGCGATGGCTCCGTGCCGCTCGCGCTCGTCCGGGTACAGGTGGGTGATCGCCGACAGGATCGCCGGGATCATCGCTGCCCCGCTCACCCCCAGCAGCAGTCGCGCTGCCACGAGCACCGCGGGCGTCGGGGCGAAGGCCGCGACGGCGGAC
The DNA here is from genome assembly GCA_023257515.1 of Aeromicrobium sp. Taxonomy (GTDB): domain Bacteria; phylum Actinomycetota; class Actinomycetes; order Propionibacteriales; family Nocardioidaceae; genus Aeromicrobium. The sequence continues at coordinate 2,998 of JALRCA010000074.1, read as the reverse complement.
GCGACGAGGAACCCCGCTGCCCCGGCCAGGATGAGCCGCCGTGGGCCCCACCGGTCGCTGAGGGATCCGAACAGGATCATCGTCGCGGCGGTCGCGAGACCGTACCCGTCGTTGATCCAGAGCAGCTCGGTGCTCGTCGCGCCGAGCGACGAGGCGAGCACGGGCAGCGCCACCCAGAGGGCGCCGAGGTCGGTGGTGAGCAAGGTCCCGGCAGCCAGCATGGCCGCCAGGGCGAGTCCCCGTCCCGGGGCGCCGGCGACGCGGCGGGCGGGCGGAGTGGGTCGTGTGTCCATGTCCGTCACAACCGGGGACGTCCCGAAGAACCTCTACGCCGACGTCGGACGAACCTTCGTCAGCGTCCAGACCGCTAGGCTCGGGGACGTGGACGCCCTGAGCAGCTTTCTCGGCACGGTCCGCACGGTCGGTGGTCGTTTCGCCAGCGTCGACTCGGCCGAGGACCACCTGGACCTCGAGCCCTCGCGGTCGCTGACGATGATCACGGTCGTCGAGGGTTCCGCCGAGGTCAGTGCCGACGACGCCGAACCCCTCCTCGCCCCACGACGGGCGGTCGCGCTCGCACGGGCCGGTCGCCGCATCCGGGTGCGCCCCGGGCAGGACGACTCGACGACGTCGGTGCTGGTCTCCCGGCTGAGCCTGCACCGACACCGCTCGTCGCACGTGCTCGACACCCTGCCCGACGTGACCGTCGTGCCCGACGAGGGCCTGCCGTGCCCCATCCTCGACGTCGTGCTCGCGGAGTGGGAGCACGACCAGCCGGGCGGGCAGCTCGTCCTCGAGCGGGCGAGCGAGGTGCTGCTGCTGATCACGCTGCGCGAGTGGTACACGCAGTGGGCGCCCGAGCCTCCGGCGTGGTTCGTCGCGGCCGGCGATCCCGTCCTCGCGCCGGTCCTCCGGGCCATCCACGCCGAGCCGCGGCTGCCGTGGACGGTGGCATCGCTCGCCGCGCGGGTGCCGACCTCGCGCGCGACGCTGGCCGCCCGGTTCCGTGCCGTCCTCGGTGAGACCCCCATCGCCTACCTCTCGCGATGGCGCATGCACGTGGCCGCCGATCTGCTGGCCGAGACCGACCTGCCGGTCGTCGACGTGGCCCGAGCCGTCGGGTACACGAGTCCGTTCGCGTTCAGCGAGGCGTTCACCCGGGCCTTCGGCGTGCGGCCCAGCACCGCCCGAGGCGAACGATCGGATCAGGACGAGGCGACCTCGGCCTGACCCCGCTGGCAGTGACGAATCGACGTGACACGCCAGCGTGTCGCAGTCAGATCGTCACTGCCAGCGGGGTCAGGGAGACCGCTCGAAGCGCCAGGTGGTCGACGACGTGAACGTCGCCCCGGGTCGCAGGGCGGACTCGGCGCCCGGACGGTTCGGACCGTCGGACTCGCGCTGCGTCTCGAGCGCCACGCCGCCGAGCTCGCCGCCGGTGTAGACCTGCAGCGCCACCTGGTCGGAGTGGATCTCGAGCGTGCCGTCGCCGCCCGTGAGCCGGGCCACGAGCCGCGGACCGGTTCCGTCGACGAGGTAGGAGTGGTCGATGTCCGTCCCGGGTCCGACGGCCAGCCCGGTGCGCGCGTCGAAGCCGCTGCCGGCGACCGGACGGCTGCCGGGCAGGGCGACGGACTCCTCGTCCACGGGCACCCACTCCTGCGCGGGCACCGTGAGCACCGGGTCGGCACCGACCTCGAGGTACGGGTGCGCGCCCAGGGCGACCACGGTCGGTGCGTCGGTCGTCGCGGTGAGCTCGAGCTCGACGCTGTCGGCGCTGAGCCGGTACGTCGCGGTGGCGACCACCGTGCCGGGGAAGCCCTGGTCGCCGTCGGGGCTCACGAGGCTCAGGGTCACGTGGTCGTCACCGACGTCGTCGACGGTCCAGGTGCGGGCGTCGAACCCGTCCGGTCCGCCGTGGAGGGTGTGACCGTTCTCGTTGGCCGCGAGCGCGTGGACCGTGCCGTCGAGCTCGAACCGGGCGTCGCGGATGCGGCTGATGTAGCGGCCGGCGACCACCCCGGCGTAGAGCGCGCGCCGCTCCCAGCGCTCGGAGACGTCGCCGTCGAACCCGATCACCACGCTCGTGGAGGATCCGGCCGGGACCCAGGCGTCGACCGCCGCTCCGAGGTCCAGCACGTCGAGCCGCGCCCCCTGAGCCTCGAGCCGGATGCGCTGGACCGTCCGCCCGTCGGACAGCTGCCCGAGCTCCTCGATCGTCACCGTCCGGACGCTACTCCCGCCCCGCCGGACGCAGTCCGAGGGGTTGCGGTCGCTGCAGGCACGGCAATCGACGCAGCCTGAGCGATCGAGGCCGCTCAGGCGACCGCAACGCCTCACATTCCGACCACGGGTGGCGGCAGCCTGAGGGATCGTGGTCGCCATGGCGACCACAACGCCTCAGACTGCGTCCGCACCCGCCCGCGACGCAGGCCGATACCCCACGACGACGCACGAGGGCCCCGGCGCGATGCGCCGGGGCCCTCGTGGTGGGTGCGTCAGGGACTCAGAAGCCCATGCCACCCATGTCGCCCATGTCCGGGGCGCCGCCACCGGCCGGAGCGGGCTCCGGCTTGTCGGCGACGACGGCCTCCGTCGTGAGGAACAGCGCGGCGATGCTGGCCGCGTTCTGCAGCGCGGAGCGCGTGACCTTCGCCGGGTCGAGGATGCCCTCGGCGATCATGTCGACGTACTCGCCCGTGGCGGCGTTCAGGCCGTGACCGGTCGGGAGACCGGCGACCTTCTCCGCCACGACGCCGCCCTCGAGGCCGGCGTTGACCGCGATCTGCTTGAGCGGGGCCGACGCGGCAGCGCGGACGATGGCCGCACCCGTCGCCTCGTCACCCTCGAGCTCGAGCTTCTCGAACGCGGACGCGGTGGCCTGGACGAGCGCCACGCCACCGCCGGCGACGATGCCCTCCTCGACGGCCAGGTCGCGGCGTTCTTCGTCATGGTCGTCGCAGCGGCCGAGGTCGTCGTCGGTCTCGCGATCATCGTG
>JALRCA010000007.1 GCA_023257515.1 Aeromicrobium sp. | reverse complement strand
CCTCGAGCTCGCGGTAGACCCGGGCGGCGGTGTTGACCGCCACGTGCAGGTCGGCGGCGAGCTGTCGGACCGTCGGGAGGCGGTGCCCGGGTGCGAGGGCGCCGTCCGCGACGGCTGCCGCGATCTGACGACGCACCTGCTCGTACGGTGCCTCGGCCGCGTCGGGGTCGATGCGCACGTGGTCCACGGGGCCACGGTAGTGGGGCCCGTCACCGTGGGTGCTGTCGTCCGGGGCGACTAGGCTGGCACGGACATGACGTTGCCGTTCCCCGTGCCCCAGCAGTCCGCCCCGCGACCGGGTGGGCCCCGGTCCGACGAGCGCCGGTCCGATGAGCGCCGGTCCGACGAGTCCCGCCGCAGGCCGCGCTCGGAGACCCTCGTCGAGGGGCTCAACGACCCGCAGCGCGAGGCCGTCACCCACACCGGAGGCCCGCTGCTCGTCGTCGCGGGTGCCGGCTCGGGCAAGACGCGCGTGCTCACGCGACGCATCGCGTGGCTCATCGCGGCGCGGGGTGCGCACCCGGGCTCGATCCTGGCGATCACGTTCACCAACAAGGCCGCGGCCGAGATGCGCGAGCGCGTCGCCGAGCTCGTCGGGGGAGCGGCGCGCGCCATGTGGGTCAGCACGTTCCACAGCGCGTGCGTGCGCATCCTGCGTCGCGAGGCCAACCGGTTCGGCTACACCTCGTCGTTCACGATCTACGACGCCGCCGACGCACGCCGGCTCATGACGCTCGTGTGCCGCGACCTCGAGTACGACCCCAAGCGCGTCAACCCCCGCGCGGTGCTGCACTGGGTCTCGAACCTGAAGAACGACCTCGTCGACCACGAGTCGGCCGGGGCCCACGCGGGCAACCCGACCGAGGAGCTCTACGTCGAGGCCTACAAGCTCTACCAGCAGCGGCTGCGTGCGGCCAACGCCATGGACTTCGACGACCTGATCATGCTCACGGTCCACCTGTTCCAGGCGTTCCCCGAGGTCCGCGAGTCCTACCGGCGTCGGTTCCTGCACGTGCTCGTCGATGAGTACCAGGACACCAACCACGCGCAGTACGCGCTCATCCGAGAGCTG
>JALRCA010000072.1 GCA_023257515.1 Aeromicrobium sp. | reverse complement strand
GAGCGGGGACGCCGTGCCACCGAGCGGCGGCGAGCACGAGGTTCGGCTGCTGCTTGATCCGCGGCAGGGTGCGGATCCACGCGAGGACGGGCTCGTCCTCGGCGATTCGCCGCGCCCAGTCGGCGAAGGTCGGGGAGTCGTCGGCCTGGGTGGCGAACTCCCGGTACTGCTGGGCGACGTCGTGACGCGGGTCCATGGGGTCCAGTCTCGCGCCTCGCCCGCTGTGCCGCCCCCTCCCGGATCGGGTATGCTTTGGCCACTGATGACCAGCTCCGGGGGTGGGGACTGATGGCCACAGCTGACTTTCCGACGTATGGCGAGAACAACGGCGGAGCGACGGCAGCGTCCATTCGTGAGGCAGTGTCGGAACCGACGACTCACACGCAGACGCTCGAGACACTCGTGAACGACCTCGCGTCGGACGCGCAGGGGGCTCGGTCGCAGATCGAGGGCGACGTCGCCGACATCGCGGCCGCCAATCCCGAGGCGGCGGGCCAGACGGCCCAGAACCTGGCACGCAACGGCTACTTCGCCGTCGGGCTGATCAACCGGTTCGCCGACGCGGTCGAGACGTACGACCAGGAGGTCGAGGCTCTCAACGCGACGCTGCACACCAACACCTCGCAGAAGTACCAGCAGCTGCGCCGCATGGGCGAGGACCCGGTCTACGCCGAGGTCAAGGCCGACGAGAAGGCCAAGCTGCAGGGGCAGTTCTCGCAGCTGGTCTCCACGCTCGACACGGCGGAGGACACCGCCGTCACCGGCTTCCAGGGCGGGGCTCCCTCGGCCGAGGAGGCCAAGGCGCTCATGCTCGCCGGCTACCTGCCCATGGGCGCCGCGGGACTCTGGCCGAACCTGAGCCTGACGCCCGACGAGCGGCGACAGGGCTACGAGGAGGCCGTGCGCAACGGCACGATGCCGGACTTCTCGCAGATGCCCCCCGAGGAGGTCGACGAGTACCTCGCCGACCACCCGGAGATCTCGCAGGACATCACCGCGCTGATGGCCCTGCCCACGCTCAGCCCGGCTCTCACGTCGTTGGTGGAGGCGCAGTCGCGTGCCGACGCACGGGTCCTCAACGACGCGATGGAGGGCGACCCCGACGCGGAGACGCTCGAGCAGGTCGAGGCGGCCACCGAACGTCTCGGGGTCATCAACGCCGCCATCGCCGACGGTCACCTGATGACCGCGGCGCAGGGCAACTACATCGAGTCGTGGGTCAACACCGTCGGTGCGGACAACCTGGCCGCGCTCCCGGGTGTCGTGCGCGACGCCGTGCAGACCTCCACCCCGGGCCACCTGCTGCCGCCGCAGATCGACGAGCTCGTCCGTGAGCGTCTGGCGCCGGTCGGCGAGTCGATCCTCAACTACAGCAACCCGGCGGTGCACCGCGACGACGCCGGCGTCGACCAGGCGGGCTACCAGGGCAGCACCTTCACGCCAGCGGACGGCCGGATCACCCTGGCCGAGATGCCGACGGCGATCCAGGAGCTCACCGAGATGCGGCTGGGCTACGACAACGGCCCGGACGGACGCCTGGGCATCGCACCCGATGAGTCCACCCGCCAGGGTGGACGCGGGGGCAGCTACACCTACGAGACGATCGACCAGGACCAGTTCTCCAGCGTCCTCAACTACGACAAGTACAGCGGCTACGCCGAGCTGCTCTCGAGCGCGGGCGATCACGTCGAGGGTGGCGCCGACTTCAGCCAGGCCCTGGGCGAGCAGGCGATCCAGGCCCGTCAGGACCTCAACGCCATCGCGGAGACCGCGTCCGAGACGACGATCGGCTACGAGGGCAACGCGCACGGGCGCGGACCCGGCAACCCCGTCCACGCCCACCTCACGCTGAACGCGCACGACGGTCCGATGAGCGAGATGCTCGGCGTCACGGCCCGCAGCGAGGACGGGTCGTCCCAGCTGCTGCTCGACGAGGACAGCCGCCAGTCGCTGCTCGCGCTCGACTGGACCGACGACACCGGCGCGACCGACGTCATCACCGCGGGCACCGACCGACAGCCCGAGGGCGGTGGCGACCCGGTGCTGCAGGCTCGGGCCGCCGAGGCCATCCTCAGCGACGTCGGTGCCGAGCCCGAGCAGTGGGCCGATCGCATGAACGAGGGCATGGAGGACGCCGTGCTCGACACGGGTCTTCGCTGGGTCGACACCTTCGGCATCTCCGGCGACACCGGGGCCGGTGTCGACGAGAACGGGCGCGACGTGCTGGGCCGCGAGATCGGTCCCACGATCTCGCTGCCCGACGACGTCAAGGAGCACTTCCTGCAGTTCGCCGCCGGTACGGGTGACGAGCAGGCGGCCAGGTTCCAGGGCGGACTCACGCACTACGGCAACACGCTCATCACCGAGGCCCTCTCGTCCGACAGCGGCTCGGGCAACGCGCAGAGCGATCGTCTCAAGAGCGCGCTCGCCTGGTCCGGTCTCGCCGAGGGCCGCATGGGCGCCGCGAACATCCAGTGGGCGATGAACGAGATGGGTGGCGAGCACGACGAGGCCGTGGCGCAGGCGATCGCCGAGAACCGCCAGATCGCGGCCAACAAGACGGCGGCGACGTTCGTGGCGAGCATCGCGGGCAGCGCGTCCTCCGCGATCCCGGGCGCCGGGCCGTTCATCAGCGCCGGCGTCGGCGCGCTCTCCGGTCCGATCATCGACGAGATCTTCCAGGAGAACCCCGTCCCGGACTACGACTCCTACGAGGACAACGAGCGTCTCGCAGCGATCGACCAGGCCCGCGAGGACGGCGCGTACTCACGCGACTACCGTTTCGCGAGTCTCGTGGCCGCGCAGTACGCCGACGCCCCCGAGTACGCCAACCTCTTCACGGCCGATGGACGTCTGCGCCCGTTGGACGACCTCTCCGGATCCGAGAAGGACCAGCTGGGCAACCTGGGCGACAATCTCTACGAGGACTTCAACGAGGGTCACCCGGGTCAGAGCCCGGTCACGCGGGCGGAGACCTACGACGAGGCGTACTCGAACGCCATCGACGACGCCGGTGTCAACCAGAACGAGGCAGATCCGGACGAGACCGACGAGGAGCGCGAGGAGCGCGAGGAGAGCGAGGCTGCGGCCGAGGACCAGCGTCGTCGCGAGCTCCTCTACGGCGCCAACCAGCGCGACTGGGACGAGTGGAACCGCGACAACCCGCCCACGGGGTACCGGCGCGCGCCCCAGCCGCGTGAGAGCCCCTACGACACCGTGCCGGGGGCTAATCCGTGAGATCGCGGCGTTGGCTCGTCGTCGGCGTGACCCTGGTCGCGGTGGCGGCGATCCTGTCCGGGTGCGGGGGACGCGAGGGCGACGACGATCCGTCGCCCAGTCCGTCGGCCTCGGGCTCGGGCGACTACGCCGAGATCGCTCAGGCCAAGGGTCTGCCGCAGATCTCCGTCGACGGTCCGACCGGCTCTCCCATCACGTGGCGACTCCCCGCCGGCACCCGACCCGGCGACCCGGTCGGCGTGACGCAGCGATTCCTCACGCTCTACATGCACGCAGGCACGCCGGGGGCGGATCCGGAGCCCGCGCTCGCGACGAGCGTCGCGGCGAACGACGGTTGGCTGCCCCAGCTGCGGTCCCGCCTGATCGATCCCGACGAGGACGGCGACGAGCCGCGCCAGGGACCCCTGTGGGTGTGGCTGGACGCTGCCGACGAGCAGGGGGATCGAGCCACCGTGCGAGGCTGCGCCGACGTCGCCTACTTCAGGCCCGAGGGCCAGAGCTCGCCCGCCGACCCGGCGGCCCAGGCGTGGTACACCGAGCTCGAGCGAGGTGAGGACGTCGACGGCCGGACCGTCTGGAAGGTGTCGCGCTTCAACGCCGGACCGGTGCGCGAGAGCGACGCCTTCGAAGCGCGGTGCCCCGCCTGGGCGAAGCATCGCCCCTGACGGCTCCTGGCGTCATCACGGGCGTCCGCGCCAGGTCGACGTCGTGCTCGGGCGTCGAACACCTCCTCGACGGAGCCGAGCCGCGGGCCGAGGGTGGCCTCGGTGACGACGTGCAGCGGACCACGACGCGGTGCGCTCAGGCCCGGTGCCCGGGCGGGTGGGACGCGGTCGTCGAGGGTCCGGGCGGACGGGCGTCCTCGGCGCGCGGGTCCAGCCCGTCGGTGCGCCACAGCGCGCTGGGCCACCACATCCAGCGGCCGAGGTCCAGGTTCAGCGCCGTCACCAGGACCGAACGGACGACGAGGGTGTCGAGCAGGACGCCGAGCGCGACCGCGAAGCCGATCTCGGCGAGGAACACGATCGGCAGCGAGCCGAGCGCCGCGAAGGTGCCGGCGAGCACCAGGCCGGCGGACGTGATGACCCCGCCCGTCGCCGCCAGCCCGATCAGCGCGCCGCGTCGGGTGCCGTGCTGCAACGACTCCTCGCGCACGCGCGTCATCAGGAAGATGTTGTAGTCGATGCCGAGCGCCACGAGGAACACGAAGGCATAGAGCGGGAAGCTCGAGTCGGCCCCCGCGAAGCCCAGCACGTGGCGGAGCACGAGCGCGCTGATGCCGAGGGCGGCGCCGAACGACAGCACGACCGTGCCCAGCAGGATGAGCGGCGCGAGCAGCGACCGCAGCAGCAGGACCAGGATCAGCAGCACCACGACCAGCACGATGGGGATGATGAGGCGGTTGTCGGCGGCGGAGGCCTTCTGGACGTCGTGGTTGATCGCGGTCGATCCGCCGACCAGGGCGTCGGCGTCCGGCACGTCGTGCAGCCGGTCGCGCACGCGGTCGATGGTGTCGAAGGCCGCCCTCGAGTCGGGCTGCGCCTCGAGCGTGGCCTCGAGGTACGCCTTGCCGTTCTTGGTGACGGGGTCCGAGACCGACCCGGCCGCGATGCCCTGGACGTCGCCGAGCGCCGTCGCGACCCGACTCGCGGACGCCTCGTCGGCGACGACCTGGACGGGTGACCCACCGCCCCCGGGGAAGTGCTCGGCGATCTTCTCCTCGGCCGTGACCGAGGGCTGCGTCGTCGTGAAGCTCTCGGCGTTCGACAACCCGTCGGCGTCGAGCTGCACGACGCCGACCGACAGACCGAGCAGCACGACCGTCGTGGCGAGCCACACCAGGCGCGGGCGACGCGAGATGCGCCGGCCGACCCGGCCCCAGACGCCCCTGTCGCTCGGCTGCGGGTCGCCGAAGCGGGGGACGAACGGCCAGAAGACCCACCGGCCGAAGATCACCAGCAGCGCGGGGAGCAGCACCAGCATGAGCAGCAGGGACGCGAGGATGCCCACCGCTGCGACCGGACCGAGTCCGGCGGTGGAGTTCATCTGGGCGAACAGCAGGCACAGCAGGCCGATCACGACGGTGCTGCCGCTCGCGATGATCGCGGGGGCGGCGCGGTGCAGAGCGTGGGCCATGGCGTCGTGCCGGTCCGCGGTGTTGCGCAGCTCCTCGCGGTAGCGTGCGACGAGCAGCAGCGCGTAGTCGATGCCGGCGCCGAGCACCAGGACGGACAGGATGCCCTGGCTCTGGGCATTGACGGTCAGGTCGGCGTAGCGGGCCAGCAGGTAGACGACCCCCTGCGCCATGACGACGCTCGCAAGGCCGCAGAACAACGGGATGATCCACAGGATGGGGCTGCGGTACGTGAGCAGCAGCATCACGACGACGACGCTGACGGCCGCGATCAGCAGGATGCCGTCGATGCCGGCGAAGGCCTCGGACTGATCGGCGCCGAGCGCGGCGGGCCCGCCGACGTAGACCTCGGCGCCTGCGGCGTTCTTCTCGCCGACGTCCTTGACCTCCTGCACGACGTCGGGCAGCTTCTCGAACTCGGAGTCCTTGAGCTTCAGCGTGACGATCAGCTGCGCGGCCTTGCCGTCCTGCGCCGGGATCGGCCCGACGACCTCGCCCTCGACGTCGGGGAGCTTCGCGAGCTCGGCCTTGGCCGCCGTCAGACGAGCGAGGTCCTGCTGGCTCCCGCCGCCGTCGCGCACGAACAGCAGGATCGCCGGCAGCGCCTCGGGGTCGGCGAACGCGGCGGACTGCTCGATGACCTTCGTCGACTCGGCGTCGCCCGGCAGCCAGCTGCCGATGTCGTTCTCCTGCTCGCCGGTGAGCTTGCTCGCGAACGAGCCCAGCACCCCCACGAGCACGATCATCACGAGGGCCACGACCCACTTGATCCAGTGGTGGCTGATCCAGCCCGCGAGCTGACGGTTCATGGCGGTTCCTCCGGGCCGGACGGTCGGTGCGTCCATGATGGCGGAGGCCGACGTCGCGGCACCATCAGGGCGATCACTGATCTGCTGCGATACTGGACACGATGAGCAACCCCACCTACGCCGAGGTCGAGCAGGCGCTGCTGGCGCGCTGGCCGGAGACCCGTCTCGAACCGTCGCTCGACCGCATCGCCGCGCTGTGCCGCCTGCTGGGCGACCCCCAGACCGCGTATCCCGTCGTCCACCTGACCGGCACGAACGGCAAGACGTCGACCGCCCGCATGATCGACAGCCTCCTGCGCACGCTCGACCTGCGCACCGGTCGGTTCACGAGCCCGCACCTGCAGTCCATGACGGAGCGCATCAGCCTCGACGGGGAGCCGCTCAGCGAGGACCTGTTCGTCGAGGCGTTCGCCGACGTCGCCGCCTACGCCCAGGTCGTGGACGACAGCCAGCCGCACCCTCTCTCGTTCTTCGAGCTCACCGTCGCGATGGCCTACGCCGCCTTCGCGGACGCCCCCGTCGACGCCGCCGTCGTCGAGGTCGGCCTCGGTGGCACGTGGGACGCCACGAACGTCGCGGACGGCGCCGTCGCGGTCGTCACGCCGATCGCGGTCGACCACGACCGCTATCTCGGAGACCGGCCCGAGGTCATCGCCGTCGAGAAGTCGGGAATCATCAAGCCCGGCGCGCAGGCCGTGCTGGCCGAGCAGGAGCCGGAGGTCCTCGAGGTCCTGATGCGCCGGGCGGCCGAGGTCGGCGCCACGGTCGTGCGCGAGGGGGTCGACTTCGCGCTCGTCGACCGCGTCCAGGCCGTGGGTGGCCAGCAGATCACCCTGCAGGGCCTCGCCGGCACCTACGAGGACGTGTTCCTCCCGTTGCACGGTGTGCACCAGGCCCGCAACGCCGCGGTCGCGCTCGCCGCGGTGGAGTCGTTCACCGGCAGCAAGGAGCTCGACGGCGATCTCGTGCGCACGGCGTTCGCCGAGGTCACGTCGCCCGGGCGCCTCGAGGTGGTGCGCCGCAGCCCCACGGTGCTGCTCGACGCCGCCCACAACCCGCACGGCGTACGCGCCTCGGTCGAGGCGATCCAGGACGAGTTCTCGTTCAGCCCGCTCGTCGGCGTGGTCGGTGTCATGGCCGACAAGGACGTCGAGCAGATCCTGCGAGAGCTCGAGCCCGTCCTGTCGCACGTCATCTGCACGCAGAACAGCAGCGACCGCGCGCTGCCGGCCGCAGAGCTGGCCGACATCGCCGACGACCTGTTCGGCTCCGACCGGGTCAGCCTGGCGTCGCGGCTCGACGACGCGATCGAGCGGGCGATCTCGCAGGCCGACGCGACCGAGGGCTACGAGGACGCGCTGGGCAGCGGGGGCGTCCTCGTCACGGGCTCGGTCGTGACTGCCGGCGAGGCGCGCATCCTGCTCGGGGGGAGCCTCGAGTGAGGGGCATGTGCGCGGCGATGCTGTCGCTCGAGGCGATCATCCTCGGCCTCAGCGTGCCGGTCATGATCTCCGTCGAGGACGTCCGACCCGGTCTCGCCCTCACCGTCGGGCTCGGCCTCGCAGTGCTCTGCATCCTGACCGCGGGCATGCTCCGCAGGCCGCAGGCCTATGTCGTGGGCCACGCGATCCAGGTCGGGGCGATCGCGTCAGGCTTCCTCGTGCCGGCGATGTTCGTCGTGGGCGCGATGTTCGCCCTGCTGTGGTTCGCGGCCTTCTTCCTCGGCCGGCGCATCGAGGCCGACAAGGCTCGGTGGGCCGCCGAGGCGGAGGCCACCGAGGACGAGCCGGGCTCCGAGCCCGCCTGAGTCCTTCTGGCCGCCTGAGCCCTCGCCTCCCGCACGGTGCGGGTCGTAGGCTCGGGTGATGGTTCGTGTGCTGGCGGTCGCCGACGAGGAGGTCCTCGCGCTGGAGTCGCGCGCCCGGGCCACAGAGGTCGACCTCGTGGTCTCGGCCGGTGACCTGCCGTGGGACTACCTCGAACACCTCGTCGAGCTGGTGGCCGCGCCCGCCGTCTTCGTGCCGGGCAACCACGAGCCGCTCGACCGGGGCGCCGCGCCGCGGGGCATGCGCAACGCGGACGAGCAGGTCGTCGACGTCGCCGGGCTGCGCATCGCCGGCCTCGGCGGCTGCGTGCAGTACAACGGGGGCCCGCACCAGCACACCCAGGCCGAGTACACGCGCCGCGCCGCGCGGGTCGTGGGTCGCGCCGGGGGAGCGGGGGTCGACCTCCTGCTGACGCACGCCCCGCCCCTGGGGCTCGGCGACGAGCCCGACCCGAGCCACGTCGGCATCGGGGTCCTGCACGGCCTGACCGAGACGCTCGATCCCGCGTGGCTGCTGCACGGCCACATCCACCCCTACGGCATGCACAAGCCGGACCGACGTCTCGGTCGCACGACGGTGCGCAACGTGATCCCCTGGCAGGTCGTCGACGTCGAGCCGCGCTCGCTCGCGGCCCTCGACTCGGCACGGACGAAGGAGCAGAGATGGTGACCAGCTCGGGCTCGGCCCGCGTCGACGCGGAGAGTGACTTCCTCAAGGCACGCCGTCATCAGGTGCTGTCCGCGCTCGCCGCGCGCCTGCGCAACGACACGGACGACGTCGTGCAGTCGATGTCGTTCGACGAGGTGGTTGCTGCGCTGGGACGTCGCGGCGAGCACTACGTCGGCACCAAGGTCATCCCGCTCGACGCGATCGTCGGCTCCGTCGACAAGGAACGCGACTTCGACCGGCGGTTCCGGCCCACCTCGACCCGCAGCCGGGAGAGGTGGGAGCGGCTGGCCCGGGCGAGCCGCAAGGGCGAGGTCATCCCGCCGATCGAGGTCTACCAGGTCGGCGACTACTACTTCGTGCGCGACGGCCACCACCGCGTCTCGGTCGCCCGCAGCATGGGTGTCGACCTGATCGAGGCCCGCGTCACTGCCGTCGACACGCTGCTGACGCCGACCGGCATCGACGTCAAGTCCGACCTCGAGCTCAAGCACTGGCGTCGGCTCATGCTCGAGCGTGTGCCGTTCGAGGGCGAGGCGCGCGCGGCGATCGCGTTCGACCATGCGTTCCAGTACGGCGAGATCGCCGAGACGATCGAGGCCTGGGCGGCCCGCCAGATGCACGCGGAGCGCGCCTACATGGACAAGCGCACGATGGCGGCGCGGTGGTATGCCGAGGAGTACCTGCCGGTCATCGAGCTCATCGAGGAGGCCGGCATCCGCGGCCCGAAGGAGCGGCCCGCCGCCGCGTACATGCGGGTCGCGTGCGAGCGCTACCGCCTGATCCGCGAGCACGACTGGAACGCCGAGGTCATGGGTCAGGTCCGCGTCAAGTCGCGCCCACCCCGCCGCTGACCCCCGAGCCTGTGGGCTGCGTGGTGCTTGGGTCCGAGGTCGATGGGTCGGCCGATCCTGGATCCCTGAGCTTGGCAAAGGGAATTGACCCTTCGACAGGCTCAGGGTCCGTGGGTCGGCCGAGTGATGTCCGCTCGAGCCCGCGCAGACGCTCGGCGATCGACCTCAGGCGTCGACGGTGAGGTTCTCGCCGGAGCTGGGGTCGAAGAGGTGCAGCTTGTCGGTGTCGATCGACAGCGTGACGTCGGAGTCAGCGGCGACCGTGCTGGCGGCGTCGAGCGAGACGACGAGCTGCGTGCGCAGCGAGTCGCTGTCGGACTCGCGGGCCAGCTCGCGCAGCTGGTCCTGCACCTGCGGCTCGGCCTCGAACGGCACGTAGGCGTACTGCTGGTCGCCCAGCCACTCCTGCACGTCGATGTGGGCCGTGAACGTCCTCGCGCTGTCGGCCTCGACGACGCTCGCGTCCTCGAAGTGCTCGGGGCGGATGCCGGCGAGCAGCAGACCCTTGCCCTCGGCCGCCTGCGCCTTGGCAGGAGGCAGCGGGAACGTGCCGAACGGCAGGGAGACCTGGCCGTCCTCGACGGTCGCGGGCAGGAAGTTCATGGGCGGCGAACCGATGAACCCGGCGACGAACAGGTTGACCGGGTTCTCGTAGAGCTCGCGGGGGGTGGCGAGCTGCTGCAGGACGCCGCGCTTCATGACGGCGACCCGGTCGCCGAGCGTCATGGCCTCGGTCTGGTCGTGGGTGACGTAGACCGTCGTGATGCCGAGCCGCTTCTGCAGACGGGCGATCTCGGTGCGCATCTGGCCGCGCAGCTTCGCGTCGAGGTTCGACAGCGGCTCGTCGAACAGGAACGCCTTGGCGTCGCGGACGATCGCACGGCCCATCGCGACGCGCTGGCGCTGACCACCGGACAGGTTGCCGGGCTTGCGCTGCAGGTGCTCGTCGAGGTCGAGCGTCTTGCTGGCCGCACGCACCTTCTCGTCGATCTCCTTGTTGGGTACCTTCTGCAGGCGCAGCGGGAACGCGATGTTCTCGTAGACCGTCAGGTGCGGGTAGAGCGCGTAGTTCTGGAAGACCATCGAGAGGTTGCGCTCGCGGGGCTCCTTCTCGTTGACCCGCTGGCCGTCGACCCGAGTCATCCGTTCCCCTACATCAGCGGCCTGTCGCTCAATCTCGCCGTGGTCGTGCGCAATCCCGTCACGGGCACCGAACTCTTCGCGCGCGTCAAGGTGCCACCGTCGCTGCCCCGTTTCGTGCGCGTCGATGACCAGCGCTTCGTGCCGCTCGAAGACGTCATCGCGGCCCATCTCGATGATCTCTTCCCCGGCATGGACATCCTCCAGCACCACTCCTTCCGGGTGACCCGCAATGAGGACGTCGAAGTCGAGGAGGACGACGCCGAGAACCTGCTCAAAGCGCTCGAGCGCGAGCTCACCCGCCGCCGCTTCGGCCCGGCCGTGCGACTCGAGGTGGAGAGCTCCATCGACCCCCACGTCCTCGAGTTGCTCATGGAGGAACTCGATGTGAGCGAGCCCGAGGTCTTCCGCCTCCCCGGGCCGCTGGACCTCACGGGACTGTGGTCCCTCTATGCCGTCGACCGCGACGACCTCAAGCAGCCGAGTTTCGTCCCCCGCACCAGCCGGGCTCTCGCCGAGGTCGAGAAGGCCGAGCACCGCGAGCATGAGGATGCCGATCCCCGCTCCGAAGTATCCGCCGTAGATGCCGACCAGGAGCTGCAGGAGCGCCGCGCAGGCGATTCGCCCGGCGGGTGGCGTCGCGTCGGCGCTCGCGGGCGCG
>JALRCA010000286.1 GCA_023257515.1 Aeromicrobium sp. | reverse complement strand
CCGGTGCGCTGCACGTCGAGGGCGACGTCGCGCAGCTTGACGTTGCGGTGCTGGGAGACGCGTCGCAGCGCGGCGAACGCCTGGTCGGCCGTGAGGCCGTAGCGCGCCATGAGGATGCCCTGGGCGACCCCGATGTCGTGGCGCGACGACAGTGCCGTCTCGAGACCTGTCACGAGCTGGGCCGACACGAGGGCGTTGGCGGCGTGGACGGTGTACAGCTGTGCCAGGTCGACGACCTCGTTGTCGGCGAAGCGCCCGGGCTGCTCGGAGTAGAGACTGAGGGCGCCGAAGGACTCGCCCTTGGTGAGCAGCTGCACGCTGAGCAGCGACTGGACGCCCTGCTCGGCCGCCACTGGGCCCCAGCGTGGCCACCGCGGGTCGCGGGCGACGTCGCCGCTGCGGTACCACTCGCCAGCCTCTGCGGTGTCGACGCACGGGCCCTCGCCCAGGTCGTACTGGGCGGCGTCCAGGGCCGCCGCGAGCTCGGAGGTGCTCGCCTTCGTGCTGTGGTTCTTGCGGGCGCGGACGGTCAGGCTCGCGTGGCCGGCTCCCTCGACGATCTCGACCGCACGGTCGACGATCGCCTGGGTGGTCACGACTTCACTGGGCTCTGACAACAGCTCCGTGGCGATCGTCGCCATGAGGTCGGCCGCGTCAGGTCGTTCCATCGGCAGTGTTCCTTCGATGGGCTGCGGCAGTGGCCGTTGCTTGACCGGTGCAGCCAGCAGAACCCTATCGGTGTCGCGACCCCGACCGCGGGTACCCCTTGCGTGTCATCGACGAGAGGGAGAGACATGAAGGCCGCTGTGTGGCACGGGGTCGACGACGTCCGGCTGGACGACGTCGCCTACCCCGCGATCGAGGAACCGACCGACGCGATCGTCAAGATCACGACGAGCGCGTTGTGCGGGACCGACCTGCACTTCGTGCGGGGCACGGTGAGCGACCTCGTCGAGGGCACGGTGCTCGGTCACGAGGCCGTTGGGGTGGTCGAGGAGATCGGACCGCACGTGCGCAACCTGCGCGTCGGTGACCGCGTCGTGATCCCGTCGACGATCGGCTGCGGCACGTGCGCGTACTGCCGCGCCGGGTACTTTGCCCAGTGCGACCGCGCGAACCCCCACGGACCGTCCGCCGGGACCTGCTTCTTCGGAGGCCCGGAGTCGACGGGGCCGGTCGACGGCCTGCAGGCCGAGTACGCGCGCATCCCGTTCGCCAACATCGGACCCGTCTGGTTGCCCGACGAGGTGAGCGACGACCAGGCGATCATGCTGTCCGACGTCTACCCGACGGCCTGGTTCGGCTGCCGCCTCGCGGAGGTGCGCCCGGGAGACACCGTCCTGGTCCTCGGTGCCGGAGCCGTCGGGCAGTTCGCCATCACGAGCGCGTTCCAGCAGGGCGCCGGGCGCGTGCTCTGCGTCGACGGCGTCGAGTCGCGGCTCGAGCAGGCCCGGTGTCGCGGGGCGGAGGTGGTCGACTACCGCAGCGAGGACCCCGTCGCCGTGGTCACCGAGCTGACGAGCGGCATCGGCGCCGATCGTGTGGTGGACGCGGTGGGCGTCGACGCGGAGCGACCCGACGGCACCGGGGCGCCGACCCAGGCGCTCGAGTGGTCGATCGAGATGGTCGCGAATGCAGGTTCGATCGGGATCATCGGCGTCTACCCGCCGGACCTGACGACCTATCCGATCGGTCGGGCGATGAACAAGAACCTCACGGTCAAGATGGGCAACTGCAACCATCGGCGCTACGTGCCGAAGCTGCTGGACCTGGTGCGCCGAGGTTCCATCGACCCGTCGACGGTGCTGACGCAGGAGGACGAGCTGCCGAACGTGCTCGATGCGTACGCCACGTTCGGTGAGCGTCACTCGGGGTGGACGAAGGTCGGTCTCGACCTCAGCTGAGGCGGGCGCGCACGCACCCGGCGACGATGCGGGGCAGGTCGGCGGCCGGCACGCCGTCGAGCGAGCGCGCCAGGCCGAGCTTCTGCGCTCCGTCGGCCGCGAGGTCGTCGACGTAGGGCGACAGCTCGGGCCAGACTCCTTGGACCTCGCGGCAGAAGATGGCCGCACCCGCGGGACCGATGCCCTTGACCTGCTGCAGGGCGCGTTCCACCTCCTGAGGATCGCTGGACCTGATGCGACGCAGGTCGCCGCGGTGCTCGTCGAGGACCAGCTGCGCCATTTCGCCGAGCTGGGTCGAGGTCCGCTCGTCGTATCGCCGGTAGTGCCCACGTCCCAGCGCGTCGACCCGCTGCTGCCACGTGGCGTCGCGCATCCGCTGCGGCGTCCGGTAGCCGGCGTGGAACAGCTCGCGGGCGGCGTCGACCGCGATCTCGGAGCTGATGCGCGCCGACAGCAGGAGACTGAGCACGAGCAGCTGGAACAGGGGCGCGGGCTTGTCCTTGAGAGTGATGCCCGCGTCCTCGGCGAACGTGGTGCCGTGGCGGAGCCGGTCGAGCTGGTCCTCGCGTGTCGTCATGACGGCGAGGTACCCGCCCATGGGCACAGGATGCGGATCGGCACAGCATGCGTAGCGTCGGAGGCATGACTGATTCCCCCGAGAAGAACGAAGCGATCCAGCGTGTCGTCGACCGGGTCGGCGCCTACCAGGACGGCGCCCCCGAGGGCACGGTGGAGACCGAGCTGCGCAAGGGCCTCGACGAGGCCGGAGTGACGCTGGAGGACGATCAGATCGTCGCGCTCGCCGAGGCGATCGAGTCGGCCGACGGTGACGTCGACGCGGCGTCGGTCCTGGGCTGACCTGAGCGCGACGTACCGGGCGCCGCTGCGCTCACGCGACGACACCGTCGACCACGCCGCGGCGGTCTCGTGGGCGCTGGCCCGCGGGGTCGTCGCGGTGGGCGGTCGTTTGGGGGAGGTGCCGTGCTCCTTGTCGGAGGCGGTCGCGGCCGTGGCGCGCGAGCAC
>JALRCA010000283.1 GCA_023257515.1 Aeromicrobium sp. | reverse complement strand
AGTGTGTGTCTTTTGTTTTATTTGAGTGTATGTGCAAGCACGCAAATGAAATGATGCAGCACAGCAAGGTAGTCCGTCAGGTCCTGTTTTGTTCTTGTCACTGTTGTGTGTTGGATACTGTTGTGTATTGAATAGTGGTTTGTGTGTTTTTGACCTTGTTGTATGACATTGGCATCAGATTTATACCATGGCATACCAGGCTTCAGCAACTGGCCGGGCAAGTCTATCATACCTCCTTCTGTGCAGAAATACAGGCGAAAACAACCATCAAGTGACCGAAAGAAGGAACCGATGAGCAAAGACGAAAAGCAGCCGAAACGGCCTAAGCGCCCCGCCTTCACCCGCTGGCCCACCAAGCCGACCCGCGTCGAGGAAAAGCTCGAAGAAGTCGAGACCGCAGTGCGAGAACTCAACCTCTGAGGTGGCCAGGGCCGGGATCGAACCGGCGACCTTCCGCTTTTCAGGCGGACGCTCGTACCAACTGAGCTACCTGGCCGCGCCCTCGCGGGCAGCGATCAGACTACCCCACCGGGCGGGGGCGGCCCGAACCGGCTCCGCCTGCAGGGAGAGGCGCAGTTCTGTCCGCAGGTGGATGTGCCGAGGGGGTCCGGTGCGGTGGGCTGGACCCCATGAACACACGACCCGAGAGCGACCCGCGCGACACCGTCGTCACGGTGCGCGGCCTGACCAAGTCCTACGGCGGCCGGACCGTCGTCGACGACATCGACCTCGACGTCCGTCCTGGCGAGGTGCTCGGTCTCATCGGCGCCAACGGCGCGGGCAAGACCACGACGGTGGAGTGCCTGCAGGGCCTGCGCCGCCCGGACGCCGGGCACGTGCGCGTGCTGGGTCTCGACCCGGTGCGCGACGCCGACAGGCTCCGGCAGCTCGTCGGGAGCCAGCTGCAGAGCTCGGGCCTGCCCGACCGTCTGCGGGTGTCCGAGGCGATCCGTCTCTTCGCCGGCCCGGACGCCGTCGACGCCGACCGGCTGCTCGAGCAGTTCGGTCTCGCGCACCGTCGTCGCTACCCGTTCGGGGGGATGAGCGGAGGCGAGTGCCAGCGGCTGTTCCTCGTCCTCGCCCTGCTCAACCGTCCGCGACTCGTCGTGCTCGACGAGCTCACGCAGGGCCTCGACCCCGCCGCGCGGCGCGAGGTGTGGGCCGCGGTCACGCGGCTGCGCGACGAGGGCACGACCGTCCTGCTCGTCACCCACGAGCTCGCCGAGGCCGAGGCCCTGTGCGACCGGGTGGTCGCGATGCGTGACGGCCGCGTCGTCGACCAAGGCAGTCCCGCCGAGCTCGTCGCACGGCACGCGAGCCGCTCGACCGTCCGCTTCTCCCTCGAGGAGGAGGCCCTCGACGACGTGGCCCGGACGCTCCAGGAGCTCAACGCCCTGCCGGGGGTCGACCAGGTGCTGCGCCACGGCCGGCACGTCACTCTCGAGGGTTCCCGTGCCGTGATCGCCCACGCCGGCGCATGGCTCGTCGCTCGGGGCCTGCCCGTCCCCGACGACCTGCGGGTCGAGGTCCCCGACCTGGAGTCCGCCCTGCTGCGCCTGCTCGACGACCCGGTCGTCGAGGCCCCCCACGATCTCGAAGGAGTCCTCGCATGAACACCACGACCACCCACCCGGACCGGCCCGCCGCCGCGGGCCGACGCCACCCCTCCGTGACCCGGCGACTGCTGACGACGGAGCTGCGCCTCCTCGGCCGCGATCCCATGACGCTGACGTTCGTCCTGGTCTTCCCGATCGTGTCGATGCTGATCATCGGCGGGTCGTTCGGCACCGAGGCCGGCGGCGGGTTCCCCGTCGACCCCTCGCAGTGGTACGTCGCGTCGTACTTCACCGTCGTGATCGGCTCGACCGGGCTGATCATGCTGCCGGTGCACATCGCGACTTACCGGGAGCGCGGCGTGCTGAGACGGTTCGCCGCAGCGGGGTTCCCTCGGTGGTCGTTCTCCCTCGCGATGCTCGCCGTCGGTCTCACGGCCATCGCGATCGGCGGCGCGACGCTGCTGGCCGTCGCCGCCCCGGTGTACGGCGTGCCGCACGTCGACGACCCGGTGCGGGTCGCGGCGGGAGTGGCGGCGGCCTCGCTGGCCTTCGTGAGCCTCGGCGTCCTGCTCGGCACCCTGCTGCCGACCGCTCGGTCGGCCCAGGCCGTGGGTCTCATGCTGTTCTTCCCGTCGTTCCTGCTCGGCGTCGGCGGGCCGCCGCCGAGCGTGATGTCGGACGCCGTGCGCGAGATCTCCGAACGGCTCCCGCTCGCGCTCGCGAACCAAGCGATCCGCGAGCCGTGGCTCGGCCTCGGCGACGCGACGGGCGCGCTGTGCGCGACGGTGGTGATCGCGATCGTCGCCGCGGGCCTGGCCGGGCGCCGGACGGCCCTGTGACCCCTATCCTCGGCGTCATGGAGGAACGCAGCGCGCGGATGACGGCCCCGGCCGTCGTCGGCGCGTTCGCGGTCGCCGCCGCGCTGCTCGGTGGTCGCCCCGCGCCGGTCGCGCTGGTCGCCGTCGCGGTCGTCGCAGCGGGGAGCGTCCTGCTCGCGGTGCGCGGGGTCACCGGCTGGCGCCTGGTCGCCGGCCTCGCGGTCGTGTCCGCCGCGTTCGTGGTGGCGGGCTGGGGCAGCCCGACCAACGTGGGCTGGTTCGGCCTGTGCGTCGTCGCCTCGTGGGGCGTGTTCGGGGCTCCCGTCCTGCCCGGCATCACGCTCGGCGTCGCCCTCGCCGTGCAGTTCGGGGTCCAGGCTGTCGCCTCGTCCGCCGACCCGGGCTGGGCCGCGTGGATCGCGGGGACGCTCTTCACGACGATCGCCTGCACGTTCGCGCGTCGGCAGGTCGACCTGGTCCGGGAGCTGCGCGTCGCACAGGCCTCGCTCGCCGACCGCACACGCGTCGAGGAGCGCAACAGGATCGCGGCCGAGGTCCACGACGTCATCGGTCACGCGCTGACGGTCTCGTTGCTCCACGTCACGAGCGCGCGGCTCGCGCTCGACGAGGACCCGGAGGTCGCGCGTGCCTCGCTCGAGGAGGCCGAGCGGCTCGCGCGCAGCAGCCTCGACGAGGTGCGTGCCGCGGTGGGCGCCGTGCGCTCCGACGTCGACGGTGCGCCCGCTCCCCACGCTCGCGACCTCGACGAGCTGGTGGAGTCCTTCCGACGAGCCGGCGCCGACGTGCGTCTGCGGGTCGACGGCGACGTCGCGGACCTGGCGGCGACCCGCGGACTGGCCGTCTACCGCATCGTCCAGGAATCCCTCACCAACGCCGTCAAGCACGGCGACGGCGGACCGGTCGACGTCGTGCTCGAGGCCGGGGACTCCGTCACCCTCGTGGTCGGCAACGGCACCCGCGGCGCCACCGCGGCCCGCGGCGGCCACGGGATCGTCGGCATGCAGGAGCGGGCCGTCGCCGTGGGCGGACGGCTCGAGGCGGGGCCCGACGCGCGGGGATGGCGAGTGAGCGCCGAGGTGCCTCGATGAGCGAGGGGGTCGTCCGCGTCCTGCTGGTCGACGACCAGGAGCTGATCCGCACCGGGCTGCGTGGTGTGCTGAGACCGCGCTTCGGCTTCGAGATCGCCG
>JALRCA010000280.1 GCA_023257515.1 Aeromicrobium sp. | reverse complement strand
GACTCGGCCGCCTTCGCCGCGCCCTCCGGGGTGATCTGCAGGCCCTCGCCCGGGTGCAGGATGTTGCCGACGGCCAGGCCGATGGCCAGGGCGAACGTCGACATGGTGATGAAGTAGCCGAGCGCCATGCCGCCGACCTTGCCCACCTGCGCGGCGCTGCGGACCGAGCCGACGCCGAGGACGATGGTGCAGAAGATGACGGGGCCGATCATCATCTTGATCAGCTTGACGAAGCCCTCGCCGATCGGCTTGAGCTCCTTCGCGAAGTCCGGAGCGGCGAAGCCGACCGCGATGCCGGCCAGGACCGCGACGATGACGGCGATGTACAGGTAGTGGGTGCGGTCGCGGCGGGCCGCGGCCTTCGGGGTGGTCGACGTGCTCATGGTTCCTCCTGGGGTCGCCGACCAGCGTGCGACGCTCCGTGACCTGGCTCACTGTTGCGTTCATAGAGTTCGTGACACCGGTCACACGACCGGTGTCACCGGCGCAGGTGGCAGGATGCCCCCGTGTGGTCGCGACAGGACACCTCGGTCGCCCGCCAGCTCCTCGTCTGGCAGGTGGTCGTGGTCATCGTGCTCGTCGCCGGCGGCGTGACGCTGGCCTGGCTCGACGCACGTGCCGACGCCGACGACGGGGCGCGACAGCGCGCGCTCGACCTGGCGACCGGCGTCGCGGACGCCCCGACGGTGCGCGAGGCCGCCGAGACGCCGGAGCCCTCGGCCGTGCTCCAGCCGTACGCCGAGCAGGTGCGACGCGACACCGGCACGGACTTCGTCACGATCATGGACCCCGACGGCATCCGGTGGACGCACCCGGACCCGGACAACATCGGCAAGCGGTTCCGCGGCAGCATCGCCCCGGCGCAGCAGGGACGCTCGTTCACCGAGGAGTACACCGGCACCCTCGGGCCGTCGGTCCGCGCGGTCGTGCCGGTGCGGGACGGGTCGCGCATCGTGGGCCTGGTGTCCGTCGGCATCCGCACCGACAAGGTGAGCCAGGAGGTCGTGCGGTCGCTGCCTCGCCTCCTCGGCGCAGCGGCCGCGGTCGGCGTCCTCGGCTGCCTCGGGGCCTGGCTCATCCATCGCCGCCTGCGTCGCCAGACCCACGGCATGGGCGAGCAGGAGATCACGCGGATGTACGAGTACTACGACGCCGTGCTGCGGGCCGTGCGCGAGGGACTCGTGCTGGTCGACGCCGAGGGACGCCTGAGCCTGCTCAACCAGGAGGCCACGCGCCTGCTCGACGTCGACGACACGGTCGTGGGGCGCGGCGTGGACGCCCTGGGGCTGACGCCCGAGCTGACCGCGTCACTGCAGCGGGGCGAGCCCGTGCAGGACGCCGTCGTCGCCCTCGTCGACCGGGTCCTGGTGGTCAACGTCGCGACCGCACGCTGGGACGAGCGCGACGTGGGCCTCGTCGTGACGATCCGCGACCGCACCGAGCTGCAGGAGGTCACGACCGAGCTCGACACCGTGCGCAGCCTCGCCACGTCGTTGCGGGCGCAGAGCCACGAGAGCGCGAACCGGCTGCACACGATCCTGTCGCTCGTCGAGATCGGACGCGTCGACGAGGCCGTGGAGTTCGGCACCCGGGAGATGCAGCTCGCGCAGGGTCTGACCGACCGCATGACGGCCGCCGTCGAGGAGCCGATCGTTGCGGCCCTGCTGCTCGGCAAGTCGGCCCAGGCCGCCGAACGCGGGGTGACGCTCGAGCTCGACCCGGAGTCACACGTCGACGGACTGCCGACCTCGGCCCACGACGCGGTGACGGTGCTCGGCAACCTGCTGGACAACGCGATCGAGGCGGTGACCGGCGCGCCGGAGGCACGCGTGTCGGTGCTGATCGACGCCGGGGCCACGCACCTCGACCTGCGGGTCGAGGACAGCGGGCCCGGCGTGGCCCCGGCAGATCGCGACCAGGTCTTCGAGCGCGGGTGGTCGACCAAGGACGGACCGGACGCGCGCGGCGTCGGGCTCTCGCTCGTCGGTCAGGTGGTGCGGCGCCACGGCGGCCGGGCACGCGTCGTCGAGTCCGCGCTCGGCGGCGCGGCGTTCGAGGTCGAGATCGGGGAGGACGCGTGATCCGGGTGCTCGTGGTCGACGACGAGGAGCTCGTCGCGCAGGCCCACGCGGAGACGGTCCGCCAGCTCGACGGGTTCGAGGTGGCCGAGGTGGCCCTGTCGATCCAGGACGCGTCCGCAGCCCTGCGGCGTGGTGGTGTCGACCTGGTGCTGCTCGACATGAACCTGCCCGACGGCCACGGCCTGGACCTGCTGCGCCGGGTGCGCGCAGCCGGGGTGCGCTGCGACGTCATCGCGGTCACCGCCGCGCGCGACGTGGACGTCGTGCGGAGCGCCGTGTCCACCGGCGTCGTCGCCTACCTGATCAAGCCGTTCTCGCAGGCCGCGCTGCGTGAGCGGATGCTGACCTACCGCGAGTACCACCGAGGGCTGGGCGACGGCGACGACCTGGACCAGGACCAGGTCGACGCCATGATCCGGACCCTGCGGCCCCAGTCCCCCGGGCGCGGCCTCCCGAAGGGGCTGGCGGCCGAGACGCTGCGACTCGTCGAGGGCGTGCTGGCCGACGGCGTGGCGCTCTCCGCCGGCGAGGTGGCCGAGCGGATCGGTGGCTCCCGTGTCACGGCCCGGCGCTACCTGGAGCACCTCGTCACCACCTCGCGCGCCGACCGCGACACACGACTCGGCCGCACCGGACGGCCCGAGGTCGAGTACCGGTTGCGCGGGTGAGCAGGCCGGGGACGCAATCTGAGGGATCGTGGTCTCTGGTGGACGAGGTCTGAGGGACTGCGGTCGCCGGAGCGACCACGATCCCTCAGATTGCGTCACCCCCGCTCCGGAGGGTGAGGGATGGCGGTCGCCGGAGCGACCACGATCCCTCAGATTGCGTCCGGGGCCTGCTCGCCGGCGGGCGCGCAGGCGGAGCGGCCCCACCAGGGGCCCATGAGGTCGACGGCCTCGTCGCCGAGCGGGTTGGCACCGCGACCCCGCGACAGCGCATGGCCGACCAGCACGTGCAGACACTTGACGCGCGTGGGCATGCCGCCGGCGCTGATGCCCTGGATCTCCGGGACGTGGGCGATCGCCTCACGCTCGGCCAGGTACGCCTCGTGCGCTGCCCGGTAGCCGGCGGCCAGCTCCTCGTCGTGCTGCAGGCGCTCGCTCATGTCGGCCATCAGGCCCGAGGCCTCGAGCGTGCCGATCGCGCCCGAGAGCCGGGGACACGTGACGTAGAAGAGGGTCGGGAACGGGGTGCCGTCCGGCAGCCGCGGCTCGGTCTTGACGACGTTCGGGTGACCCGACGGGCAGCGCGACGTGACCTCGAGGATCCCCCTCGGCGGGCGGCCCAGCTGACGACGGACCGCCTCGAAGTCCTCGTCCGACGGGCCGTGGGCGGAGGAGGGCACGGACCCCGGCAGGGGTTCCGGGCCCTGGGCGGAGGATGGAACAGCCTTCACCGGTTCTTCAGCACCTTGTCCGGGTCGTCCTTCGGGACGGTGGCCGCCTTCTCGCGCTTGCCGGACTCCTCGACGCTGCCCCACAACGACTCGTACCAGGGCTTGCCCTTGGCGGCCGGCGGCTCGTCGAGGGTCGGCACGTCACCCTCGACCTTGCCGTTGGCGCCGATGACGCGGTAGCCGGTCTCGCCGGGCATCACCCAGCCGAACCGTTCGCGGGCCTGCTGGCGCACGTACGCCGGGTCGTCCCAGCGCGCCTTGGTGTCCTTGAGATCGGCGATCTGCGCGGTGCGCATCGCCTGCTCGGCCTTGAGGTCCTGGATCTCGCCGCGCTGCTCCCACCACGCGTGCAGGCTCGAGGTGTACGACGCCAGGAGCAGCAGCACGACCGAGAGCAGCACGACCGCGCGGGTCGTCAGGACCGGGCCGCGTCGTCCCCGTCCGGTCGGACGACCGGTACGTGCGGACGACCGCGGAGCCTTGGTGCCGGGACGTCGCGCGCCGGACGGACGACGACTCGTCCGTCCCGGCCCGCGCGTCCCGGATGCCACGGTGGTCCGCCGCTCAGAGCGCCAGGCGCGGGAAGGCCGCGGACCCGGCGTAGACGGCGGCGGAGCCCAGCTGCTCCTCGATGCGCAGCAGCTGGTTGTACTTGGCGACGCGGTCGGAGCGGGCCGGTGCGCCGGTCTTGATCTGGCCGCAGTTCGTGGCGACGGCGAGGTCGGCGATCGTGACGTCCTCGGTCTCGCCCGAGCGGTGGCTCATCATGTTCGAGAAGCCATGACGGTGCGCGAGCTCGACGGCGTCGAGGGTCTCCGTGAGCGAGCCGATCTGGTTGACCTTGACGAGCATGGCGTTCGCGGCGCCGAGCTCGATGCCGCGGCTGAGGCGGTCGACGTTGGTGACGAACAGGTCGTCGCCGACGAGCTGGACCGCGTCGTCGCGGCGCTGCTCGCCGAGATCGACGCGGCGCAGGGCGGCGGCGCGGGCTCCTCCCCTCCGTCGAACTCGCCCGTCTTCGTCATCGGGGCGACAAACAGGCCCGACCTCCTCGACCAGGCCCTGCTTC
>JALRCA010000266.1 GCA_023257515.1 Aeromicrobium sp. | reverse complement strand
TCGCCCTCGGCCAGCGAGCGGTAGGCCAGCAGTCGCTCGCGGTCGTTCTCGGTGTTGACCGGGTAGTACGGCTCGTCCTCGCGGGCGGCGAACCGCGAGAACTCGCGCATGATGACGGTGCGGTCCTCGGGGTAGTGCTTGCGCTCGGGGTGGAAGTGGCGGAACTCGTGGATGCGCGTGTACGGGTACGACGCGTCCGGGTAGTTCATGACCGACGTGCCCTGGAAGTCGCCGGTGTCGACGACCTCGCGCTCGAAGTCGAGGGTGCGCCACGAGAGCTCGCCCTCGGCGTAGTCGAAGTAGCGGTCGATGGCTCCGGTGTAGACCACCGGGACCTGACCGACCGTGCCCGCCTTGCTGTAGGGCTGGGAGTCGTCGAAGAAGTCGACGCCGAGCTTGACCTCGATGTTGTCGTGGTCGGCCATGCGCTCCAACCACGCGGTGTAGCCGTCGGTCGGCAGGCCCTCCCACGTGTCGTTGAAGTACCGGTTGTCGTAGGTGTACCGCACCGGCAGTCGGGTGATGATCTCCGCCGGCAGCTCCGTGGGGTCGGTCTGCCACTGCTTGGCGGTGTAGTCGCGGATGAACGCCTCGTAGAGCGGTCGCCCGATGAGCGAGATCGCCTTCTCCTCGAGATTCGACGCCGTGGCGGTGTCGAACTCCCCTGCCTGGGAGGCGATGAGCGCGCGGGCCTCGTCGGGCGAGTGGGCCGCGTTGAAGAACTGGTTGATCGTGCCGAGGTTGATCGGCAGCGGGTACACGACGTCCTTGTGGTGCGTGTAGACGCGGTGCTGGTAGCCCGTAAACGTCGTGAAGCGGTTGACGTACTCCCACACCGTCTCGTTCGAGGTGTGGAACAGGTGGGCGCCGTAGCGGTGGATCTCGATCCCCGTGTCCGGGTCGTCCTCGGAGTAGGCGTTGCCGCCGATGTGGTCGCGACGGTCGATGACGACCACCTTGCGACCGAGCTCCCGGGCGGCGCGCTCCGCGACGGTCAGGCCGTAGAAGCCCGATCCGACGACGACGAGGTCGGCGTCCATGCTGATGTTCCTCTCGATGACTGCGGGGACACGGCAGTCTATCGACCCGTTCTGCACGTCCGACGACGCAACACTCCAGCCGCTCGATAAGGTGGGGCGTCCCTCAATGCGTCAGGTCACAGGAGCACGTCCATGAAGATGTCGGTCATCGGCTGCGGCTACCTCGGAGCGGTCCACGCGGCCGCGATGGCGAGCCTGGGTCACGACGTCGTCGGCATCGACGTCGACGCCGCCAAGATCGAGGCACTCGCCGCCGGTCGGGCGCCGTTCTTCGAGCCCGGCCTGCCCGAGCTGCTGACGGCCGACCACGAGACGGGCTCGCTGCGCTTCAGCACCGACGTCTCCGAGATCACGGGCTCCGCCGTCCACTTCATCGGGGTCGGCACCCCGCAGCGTCGCGACGGCAACGGTGCCGACCTGCAGTACGTCGACGCCGCGGTCGAGAGCCTCCTGCCGCACCTGTCCCCCGGCGACCTGGTCGTCGGCAAGTCGACGGTCCCGGTCGGCACCGCCGAGCGCCTCGCCGCGCTGATCGAGCCGACCGGCGCCGAGCTGGCGTGGAACCCGGAGTTCCTGCGCGAGGGCTTCGCCGTCAAGGACACGATCGAGCCCGACCGACTCGTCTACGGTGTGCGCAGCGACCGCGCGGTCGAGATCCTCGACCAGGTGTACGCGCAGGCCCTCTCAACCGGGACCCCGCGACTCGTCACCGACTTCCCGACCGCCGAGCTGGTCAAGACCGCCGCCAACGCGTTCCTCGCCACCAAGATCTCGTTCATCAACGCGATGGCCGAGATCGCCGAGGCCACCGGCGCCGACGTCACGCAGCTCGCCGACGCCATCGGGCACGACGTGCGCATCGGGCGCAAGTTCCTGAACGCCGGCGTCGGCTTCGGTGGCGGCTGCCTGCCCAAGGACATCCGCGCCTTCTCCGCCCGCGCCGAGGAGCTCGGGCGTGGCGAGTCCGTCGCCTTCCTCAAGGAGGTCGACGCGATCAACCTGCGTCGCCGTCGCCGGGTCATCGACCTGGTCACCGACGCCCTCGGCGGGTCCGCCTACAACAAGCGCGTCGCCGTGCTGGGCCTGGCGTTCAAGCCCGACAGCGACGACATCCGCGACTCCCCCGCCCTCGACGTCGCCGTCCAGCTGCACGGCCTGGGTGCCGACGTCGTGGCGTGGGACCCCGAGGCCGTCGACAACGCCCGGCGCCTCCACCCACAGCTCGGCTACGCCGACGACCTCGACGGCGTGCTGGCCGGAGCCGAGGCGGTCGTGCTCGTGACGGAGTGGAAGCAGTTCCGCGAGCTCGACCCGGCCAAGACCGCCGAGGCGGTGGCCTCGGCCACGATCGTCGACGGCCGCAACGTCCTGGACCCGCAGGAGTGGCGGGCGGCCGGCTGGACGTACCAGGGTCTCGGCAGGCCCTGAGCCGGCCTCGTCAGCCCGTGAAGTCGGCCGGCAGCAGCAGGCCGGCCTCCTGGGCCGCGTCCTGGACCTTGCCCGGCACGACCCACAGCGCGTAGCCGTTGTAGGTCGAGCGCTTGACGCGCAGCGCGCTCCTGTCCTGCAGGGGTGGTCCGCCGTCGCACCCGATGACGACCGGCGCGTCGCCGACCTGGCCCTGCGCGGCCGGACCGATCGTGACCTTGCGCGGCGAGAACCAGAAGCCGACCCAGTTGATGACCTGGGCCTCCTGCCAGCCCGGCCGCGGGCAGGTGCGGTCCATCGAGACCGACACAGGAGCGTCCCCGGGGGCGACCGCGTCGATCCTCTCGAGCGCCGACCGCATGTCGTCGGGGGCGAGGCGCTTCTGCGACGGGTTCGCGGCGACGGCCGCGAGCAGGAACACGACGGCCGTCGTGCCGATCAGGAACCTCGGGTAACGGCGCACGAGCAGCGCGAACCCCAGGCACGCGAGCACAGCGATCGAGGCGAGCAGCCAGAACCTGTTGGCGTTCGTGAACGATGGCCGCATCGGCAGCTCGAACGGGGTACCGGTGCCCCACAGGAAGCGCCACTGCAGGACGCCGCCGTTGTTGCCGGGCCCCAGCCCCGAGCCGTACGTCGGCACGTTCGGGGCGACCCAGAGCACGGCGGGCACGATCACCACGACGCACACCGCGGCCGCGGCGAGGACGTCGCGGCGCGAGACCCGCTGGACCAGGGCTGCGAGGGCGATCACGACGACGATCGTCGCCGCGGGGTCGATGTAGCGGGTGTAGACCCAGACGTCGAAGCGCGGGTTCTCGGTCGCGAGCAGGAACTGCGGCGCCGACCACCACAGGAACGAGACGGCCATGGTCGAGACGAGCATCCCGGCCACGAAGGTCGAGGGGCCGGGGTTCCAGCCGCGCAGCTCCCCCACGACCCGCCGCGTGAGCACGACCGCCCCCAGGGCGATGAGACCGAACGTCGCGACGAGCTGGGACCACGTCTGGCTGATGGCGATCTTCGCGATGAGCTCGGGCGTCGTGCTCTTGATGGCGGTGGAGAGGATCTCCTCCTTGTTGAACCCGTCGAGCAGGATCGGCTCCGTCACCGCGGCGACCGCCGCCTTGACCAGCACGTAGCCGATCGCGAGGACGACCAGGCCGCTGACGGCGTGCCGCCAGCGGCGCACACCGATCATGAGCAGCCAGATCGCGGCCGTGGCGACGAGCGCCAGGGCGCGGGTGTGGGTCAGGTAGGCCAGCGAGACGAAGACGCCGACGAGCGCCGCGCGCCACCACGTGGGCGCCTTGTGCCAGGAGAAGACCGCTGCGACGGTCCAGGCGACCCAGAACATGAGCAGGGACTCGCTGAGCACGTAGTCGGCGTTGACGGCGCGCGCCGGCAGCAGGCACGCGAGCGACGCCACGACGACCGCCTGCGACCGGGTCAGTCCGAGCGCGCTCGCCACCCGCGCGAGCGGCACGATCGTGAGCATCATGATCGCGATCACGAGCCAGATCGCGAGGCGGTACAGGTGCTGCGGGTCGTCGGTGACCCACCACAGCGGCGCCATCACGAAGGACCAGCCCGGGTAGTAGCCCGAGCCACTCATCTTGGCGACCGAGTCGTCGCCGGCGATGACGCGCGCCATCTCCAGCACGCCGTTCTCGTCCCACGGGGTGCGCGGCGCCTTGGCCGACAGCGAGATGTAGACGTAGACCAGGAACGTCACGACGGGAGCCGCGAGGGCACCCAGTCGCCACCACCAGTCCGACCGGGCGACGGGCGGCTCGTCGTGCGCCGACGAGGGCGTCGCGGTGGTGGTGGTCGCCATGCCGTCTCCTTGACCTGGGGCTCGGTGCGGGTCCCAGAGGACCCCGATCACCCTACTCCCCGCGCCGTGGCGGAACAGATCGCCGCACGAGGGCAGGTAGAGTCGGTCCGTCACGACGCCGAGCACGCCGAGGAACCATGCGCCTGTTTGTCCAGGTCCCCTGCCTCAACGAGGAGGAGACGCTGCCGCTCGTCCTGCAGTCGATCCCGAAGCAGATCGACGGCATCGACGAGATCTTCGTCCTCATCATCGACGACGGCTCCACGGACCGGACCGTCGAGGTGGCGCGGGAGCACGGGGTCAAGCACTTCGTGTTCCACACCCGCAACATGGGACTGGCGCGCTCGTTCCGTGACGGCGTCGACTACGCCCTGCAGCACGGCGCCGACATCGTCGTGAACACCGACGGCGACAACCAGTACCCGCAGCAGAGCATCGCCGAGCTGGTGCAGCCGCTGATCCACGGCCAGGCCGACATCGCGATCGGTGACCGCCAGACCAAGACGATCGAGCACTTCTCGCCCTTCAAGAAGGTCATGCAGGCCTTCGGCAGCAAGGTGGTCAACTACGCGGCCGAGACCGACCTGCCCGACGCGGCCAGCGGCTTCCGTGCCTACTCGCGCGAGTCGCTCATCCGGCTCAACGTCGTCACCCAGTTCAGCTACTGCATGGAGACGATCATCCAGGCCGGCAACAAGCGGCTGAGGATCGCGAGCGTCCCGATCAAGACCAACCCGAAGACGCGCGAGTCGCGACTGTTCTCCAACATCTTCCAGCACATGGCGCGGTCCGGTCAGGCGATCATCCGCAGCTACCTGATCTTCAAGCCGTACGCCGTCTTCACGACGCTCGCGGCGTTGTTCGCCATCGCCGCCGCCATCCCCTTCGTGCGGTTCCTGATCCTGTTCGCCACCGGCAACGGCGGCGGCAACATCCAGTCGCTCGTGTTCGGCGTGGGCATGCTCGTCGCGGCCCTGCTGTGCATCGCGCTGCTCGTGATCTCGGACATGCTGCGCACGAACCGCGTGCTGCTCGAGGACGCCATGGAGCGCATCAAGCTCGTGCAGTACGCCGACGAGCGGCTCCTCGACCCGCACCGTCCCGACGAGGTGCACGTCGCCCCGCACGGACTCCAGCACGACTGAGCGCGCCCGCGCGTGGCGGGGACGCCGGGGTCGGTGGGGTAATCTTGGCCGGGCGTGTCCGCCGTGCGGCACGCCTCTCCCACGTCCCCGACAGCAAGGCCTGATCCCGTGCTGAACAAGCTGAAGAACGTCGCGAAGGCGCTGCTGGCGATCACCTGGATCCGCCGCGTCTACGAGCTCGTGAACCGCGTGTTCCTCGAGAGCTTCGGGTCGAGCCGCATCATGTCCCACCTGTACTACACGGCCAGCTTCATCACGTTCAACCGCGAGCAGACCGCCGTGCTGCGCGGACGGCGCAACTACTACCGCAACAAGAAGCGCGACCGCCTGACCCACGTCGAGCTGCGACGCAACGTCCACCGGCTCGAGAAGGGCCTCATCATGCGGCCTCGGCGCGACGTGTTCGCGCGCGACTACATCACCGAGACGATCGAGTTCTACGAGCAGGCCGTCGCCCAGTGCCGTCGCGACCCCGAGACGATGGAGCTCAGCGAGATGGAGTGGGCGCACGACGTGCTCACGGAGTACTTCCGCACGGTCACGACGGGTGACGCGATGGTCGACGCCGCGCGTGAGCGCTTCGAGCGCGCCGACCACGCGGCCGAGTTCACCGGCAAGGTGCCCTACGTCAAGAAGGCCCTGTCGTCGATCTCGTACCAGGAGCTCGACGACCTGGTCATGCAGCGGCGCAGCGTGCGCTGGTTCGAGGACCGCGAGGTCCCCCGCGACCTGATCGACCAGGCCCTCCTGATCGCCCGCCAGGCGCCGACCGCCTGCAACCGCCTGCCCTACGAGTTCCGGGTCTTCGACGACCCGCAGCTCGTCTCCGAGGTCTCCTCGATCCCCTTCGGCACGGCCGGCTACGGCCACAACATCCCCTCGATCGTCGTGGTCGTCGGCAAGCTCGAGTCCTACTTCAGCCCGCGCGACCGCCACGCGATCTACGTCGACGGCTCGCTCGCGGCCATGTCGTTCATGCTCGGGCTCGAGACGCTCGGGCTGAGCTCCAGCGTCATCAACTGGCCGGACTTCGAGCCGCTCGAGCGCAAGATGCAGAAGAAGCTCGACCTCGACCTGACCGACCGCGTCGTCATGCTCATCGCCGTCGGCTACGCCCACCCCGAGGGGATGGTGCCGTACTCGCAGAAGAAGGAGCTCGACACCTTCCGCCGGTACAACTGATCACTCGATGACAGAAGCCACCGAGCCCGTCACCGTCCCCCGCAAGAAGGGCGGTCGTCGCCGCCTCCTGCGGTGGACGGTCACGATCCTCGTGGTCGGGCTCGTCGGCTACTTCTTCGTCCGCTCGCTCGCCCGCAACTGGGACCGCGTCGCCGAGGAGCACCTCGCGTTCGACCCGTGGTGGATCGTCGCGACGGTGCTGTTCGCGCTCGCCGTGCCCCTCACGGGCATCCTGTGCGGGCGCATGATCATGACCCTCCAGCCGGGGGCTCGGGTCACGGTCTCCGAGGCCGTCGCGGTCCAGTGCGCGTCGTGGCTGCTCAAGTACATCCCCGGGCAGGTCGGCTCGGTCGTGAACAAGGTCGTCTGGGCCGGCAAGAAGGGCATCAGCCGCACGATCATCGTGATCACGTTCATCTACGAGAACGTGTTCCTGCAGATCGTCTCGATCGTGCCGAGCGTCGTGATCCTCGCCGCGAGCCTCGGCCCCGGCATCTTCGGCGACAACGTCACCACCCTGCTCCTGCCGGTCCTGGCGCTCGTGCCGCTCGGCCTCGTGCTGTGGCGGCCGTTCTTCCACCGCCTCGTCAACCTGCCGGCCAAGCGCGTGCTCAAGCAGCCCGTCCCGCGCGAGTCGTTCCTGAGCAGCGGCCAGACGCTGCGCTACCTCGTGGGCTTCGTCGGACCCCGCATCCTCAACGGCATCGGCTTCGTGCTGATCGCCCACAGCGTGGCCGACGTCGGCCCCTCCGACTGGCTGCCGTTCGCGGCCGCCTACACCCTCGCCGGCGCCGTCGGCATCCTCGCGGTCCTCGTCCCCAGCGGACTCGGCGTCCGCGAGGCCGTCGTGGTCGTCGTGCTCTCGCAGTACGTCTCGACGCCCGAGGCCATCGTCATCTCACTGCTCGCCCGCCTGTGCAGCACGATCGGGGACGCCGTCATCGCCCTGATCTACGCGGTCGTGCGCCAACGAATCGACAAGGAGATCCGTCCATGAGCACTCGCCCCCAGGTCACGATCATCGGCTCGGCACTGTCCGGCAACAAGGGCGCCGCCGCGATGCTCGAGAGCGCCATGCAGACGCTCGAGGAACGCCTCGGCGACGTCGACGTCACGCTGCTGAGCATGTACCCCGCCGAGGATGCCGCCCAGAACACCTACCCCAACCTGACGATCGTGCCGGCGACGCCGAAGCAGCTCGGTGTCACGATCAACCTCCTGGCGCTGCTGTACTTCCTGCTGCCGCCGCTGCGCCCGCTGCTGCGCAAGCGCTCCAAGGCGATCGGCGCGCTCGCCGGCTCGAGCGTCCTGCTCGACCAGGGCGGCATCACGTTCACCGACGGCCGCGAGAAGTTCCTGCTCTACAACGTCGCGTCGATCCTGCCGGCACTGTTCACGCGCACCCCGGTGTTCAAGTGCGCACAGGCGATCGGCCCGTTCACCAACCCGATCAACCGCATCACGTCCAAGATCTTCCTGCCGCGCGTCCGCACGATCGTGACCCGTGGCCGCATCACCCACGAGTACGCCGAAGGCCTCGGCCTCAGGAACCTCGTCGCCGGCGCCGACTACGCCTTCAGCCTCGAGATGGACGGCACCGAGCGCGACGCCGTCGCCCAGGTCGTCGACCTGTCGTTCCTCGAGGGCGGGGAGGTCGTGGGCGTCTGCCCGAGCGTCGTCATGCAGAAGAAGGTCGACGCGGCGGGCGGTGACTACGCGGGCGTGATCGTCGACTTCATCGACCGGGTCCAGGCGAGCGGCCGCAAGGCGTTGCTCATCCCCCACAGCGTCCGCACCGGGACCGACAAGACCCACAACAACGACCTGCCACTGTGTCGCGACATCCACGCACGCCTGTCCCGCAAGGATGCCGTGCTGTTCGTCGACCGCGAGCTGAGCTCGCAGCAGCTGCGATGGCTCATCGGCCAGTGCGACCTGTTCGTCGCGAGCCGCTTCCACGCCATGGTCTCCTCGCTCGCGATGGCGGTGCCGACCGTCGTGATCGGCTGGAGCCACAAGTACCGCGAGGTCCTGGAGATGTTCGGCGCCGAGCAGTGGGCGTTCGGCGCCGACAAGCTGACCCCCACCTACCTGTGGGATCAGCTCGAGGCCCTCGCCGCCCAGCGCGCCGAGGTCAAGGCGACGCTCGACGAGTCCCTCCCCCAGGTCAAGGAGCGCTCACTCATGCAGGCCGATCTGATCGCCCAGCTCGTCCGCTCCGCCTGACGCGGGCCCGCGGGCCCGTGGGTCGGATTCCCAGGCGAGCCTGGTAATCCGACACCCGCCGACCCCGGTTTCCCTCACGACACGGGCGTTGCACCCCACGCCAGGCGCACAAGAACCGTGCCAAGCGCGCTCCGGCGCGCTGATTCCCAGGCGAGCCTGGGAATCCGACAACCCACCCACACCTCGCAGGGTTTCCCTCACGACACGGGCGTTGCACCCCACGCCAGGCGCACAAGAACCGCGCCAAGCGCGCCCCGGCGCGCTGATTCCCCGGCCAGCCTGGGAATCAGCGACTCCAGGACCGTCAGGCCATCATGGCCTCGAGGGCCTCGTTGATCGGTCCGTCGTAGACCTGCTGGCCCTGACGGATGACGATGCCGCGGCCGCAGATCTGACGGACCATCTCCTGGTCGTGACTCACGATGACCATGGTCTTGCCCTGGGCCGACAGCTCCTCGATCTTCGCGCGGCACTTGGCCTGGAACGGGGCGTCGCCGACGGACAGGACCTCGTCGACCAGCAGGATGTCCAGCTCACAGTGGATCGCGACCGAGAACGCGAGCCGCATGAACATGCCCGAGGAGTAGTGCTTGACCTCCTGGTCGATGAAGCGCTCGACCTCGCTGAAGGCCAGGATGTCGTCGTAGCGCGCGTCGATCTCGTCCTTCTGCATGCCGAGGATCGCGGCGTTCAGGTAGACGTTCT
>JALRCA010000086.1 GCA_023257515.1 Aeromicrobium sp. | reverse complement strand
GTCGTAGGCGTTGGTGTGCAGCGAGTTGGCGTTGTCGTAGATCGCGATCAGCGCCTGGAGCGTGGTGCGGATGTCGTTGAAGTCCATCTCCTGCGCGTGCAGTGATCGCCCCGAGGTCTGGATGTGGTACTTGAGCTTCTGGCTGCGGTCGTTGGCCCCGTAGCGGTCCTTCATGGCGATGGCCCAGATGCGACGTGCGACACGTCCGAGCACCGTGTACTCAGCGTCGATGCCGTTCGAGAAGAAGAAGGAGAAGTTCGACGCGAAGTCGTCGATGGCCATGCCGCGTGCAAGGTAGGCCTCGACGTACGTGAAGCCGTTGGCAAGTGTGAAGGCCAGCTGCGAGATGGGGTTCGCCCCCGCCTCGGCGATGTGGTAGCCGGAGATCGAGACGGAGTAGAAGTTCCGCACGCCCTTGTCGATGAACCACTGCTGGATGTCGCCCATCATCCGCAGGCTGAACTCGGTCGAGAACAGGCACGTGTTCTGGCCCTGGTCCTCCTTGAGGATGTCGGCCTGCACCGTGCCGCGGACCTGGCGCAGCGCGGCGTCGGCGAGCTCGTCGCGCTCGGCGGCGTCGGGCTCGCGGCCGTGCTCCTCGGTGAACCGCGCGACCTGCTGGTCGATCACGGTGTTGAGGAAGAACGCGAGCACCGTCGGCGCCGGCCCGTTGATCGTCATCGAGACCGACGTCGTGGGGTCGACGAGGTCGAAGCCGTCGTAGAGCTGGCGCATGTCGTCGAGCGTCGCGATCGAGACGCCCGAGGTGCCGACCTTGCCGTAGATGTCGGGGCGCTCGGCCGGGTCGCGCCCGTAGAGCGTGACGGAGTCGAACGCGGTCGACAGGCGCGTGGCGTCGGAGCCCGAGGACAGCAGCTTGAAGCGACGGTTCGTGCGGGCCGCGTCGCCCTCGCCGGCGAACATGCGGGCGGGGTCCTCGCCGTCCCTCTTGAACGCGAATGCGCCCGCGGTGAACGGGAAGCGTCCCGGCAGGTTCTCGCGACGCCAGAACGAGACCAGGTCGCCGTGGTCGGTGTAGCGCGGCAGGCTCACGCGGCGGATCCGCGAGCCCGAGAGCGACTCGCGCACGAGCGAGGTGTGGATCTCGCGGTCGCGCACGGTGACGACCTGCTCGTCGCCGGAGTAGGCCTCGACGACGCTCGGCCACTCCTCGATCTGTCGCGCGACGTCGGCCGGAAGGTCGGCGCGAGCCTGCTCCAGCAGTGCGGCGACCGAGGGGTCGTCGGGCAGCTCGGCGGCGACGGCCTCGAGCCGCTGCACGCGGCGGGCCTGCTCGGCGATCGTCCCGGTCGCGTCGTGGTGGTCGCGCACCGCGTCGGCGATCTCGGACAGGTAGCGGACGCGGTGGGCGGGCACGACGTGCACCGACTCGGCGCTGTGCCGGACGTCGACGCGCTCGAGCGCGCCCTCACCGAGGGTCATGCCGTCGGCGGCGAGCAGGTCGCGCACGTGCTGGTAGAGCGCGGTGACGCCGACGTCGTCGAACGAGGCGGCCGACGTGCCGAAGACCGGCATGTCCTCGGGCCGCGAGCCGAAGGCCTCGCGGTTGCGGACGAGCTGGCGTCCGACGTCGCGCATCGCGTCCTTGGCGCCGCGTCGCTCGAACTTGTTGATCGCGACGACGTCGGCGAAGTCGAGCATGTCGATCTTCTCGAGCTGCGAGGCGGCGCCGAACTCCGGCGTCATGACGTACATCGAGTGGTCGACGAGCGACACGATGCCCGCGTCGCCCTGACCGATGCCCGGCGTCTCGACGATCACCAGGTCGAACGCGGCGGCCTTGAGGACGGTCAGCACGTCGCCGAGGTGCTCGGGGATCTCGTGCTCACCGCGGGTCGCGAGCGAGCGGAAGTAGACCTGGTCGCGGTCCCAGGACTCGCCGTCCAGGGAGTTCATGCGGATGCGGTCGCCGAGCAGCGCGCCGCCGCCCTTGCGGCGCGTGGGGTCGACGGCCAGGACCGCGAGCCGCAGCTTGTCCTGCTGGTCGACCCGGAAGCGGCGGACCAGCTCGTCGGTCAGCGAGCTCTTGCCGGAGCCGCCGGTGCCGGTGATGCCGAGCACCGGCACCGCGTGGCGTCGGGCGTGGTCCTGCAGTCCGTCGAGGAGCGAGGCGTCGAGACGCCCCGACTCCGCGCCGGTCACGGCACGCGCGACGTCGAGGCGGGCACCGCTCAGCACGTCGTCCATGCTCGGCTGCGGGCCGGACGCCCACAGGTCGGTGTCGCACTCGGCGACCATCTCGGCGATCATGCCGGTGAGGCCGAGCCGCTGGCCGTCCTCGGGGGAGAAGATCCGCACGCCCGCGTCGGCGAGGCGCGCGATCTCCTCGGGCACGATGACGCCGCCACCCCCGCCGTAGATCCGCACGTGGGCGGCGCCGCGTTCGCGCAGGGTCTCGGCGAGGTACTCGAAGAACTCGACGTGCCCGCCCTGGTAGGAGCTGACCGCCACGCCCTGGACGTCCTCGTCGACGACGGCGTCCGCGATCTCGGCGACCGAGCGGTTGTGGCCGAGGTGGATCACCTCCGCGCCCTGTGACTGCAGGATGCGCCGCATGATGTTGATGCTGGCGTCGTGTCCGTCGAACAGGCTCGAGGCGGTGACGAAGCGGACCGGGTGCTGGGGCATGGACATCCTTTCCTCGGAACCACGATAGTCGGACATCCTAGCAATTGCCATCCGGGGCCGGTGGCTAGCCTGACGGGCGTGGACCCATGGGTGCGGTGGTGCGTCGCCCTCGTCTCGTGCGCCGTCGCGGTCTGGCTCGCCGTCCGGTGGGAGAGGCGCATCCTGCTCGCCCTGGTCCGTCTCGCCGGTGACTCCCTCGGGCGTGCCCTCGTCGTGCTGCTGGCCTTCTTCGCCGCGTGGACGGCGCTCGCGACCGGCTTCGTCGCGATCGCCGCGGCCGTGTCGACGCTGCCGCGAGGTGACGTCGGCGTGCTCGTCGTGACAGCGGTCGGTGTCGTCGTGCTGGGACCCCTCGCCGTGCCGCTGCTGCCGCGCGAGACCCTCGGCGGCGCGGCGGCCGCGACGTCGTCGGGCGACCTGCGGCGCGTGGGCGGCTCGAGGGCCGCCGCGCGCGTGCTGGGCTGGGGTGGGGCACTCCTGTCGTTCGTGACGGTCCTGCCGATGGTGACCGTCGCCGCGCTGCTCGGGTTCGCCGGTCTGCGCTGAGCGCGCGCGTCGGCCCCTCGTCGTCGGGGAGCGGCATCAGTAGGCTCCTGCCATGCCGCTGGACTTCGACCCGATCGATCGCGCCGCCGAGACGTGGTCCGAGCGCGTCGGCGAGGCCGACGCGATGCACCTGGCGACGTCGATCGTGCGGGCGCAGCAGCTGGTCATGTCACGGCTCGACGCCGTCCTGCGACCGCACGGGATCTCGTTCGCGCGCTACGAGGTCCTGAGGCTGCTGTCGTTCAGTCGGCGGGGCTCGTTGCCCCTGAGCAAGATCGGGGAGCGGCTCATGGTGCACCCCACGTCCGTCACCAACGTGATCGACCGGCTCACCGCCCAGGGCTACGTCTCGCGCGAGTCCGACCCCGCGGACCGGCGCCGGGTGCTCGCGGCGCTGACGCCCGAGGGCGAGAAGGTGCTCGCCGAGGCCACCGAGGCGCTCACCGGCATCGAGTTCGGCGTCGGCGTCCTGAGCCCCGATCAACGGCGCGCGGCCTCGGACCTGCTCCGGGTCCTGCGTCAGGACTGAGCGGGCGGGGGACCGTCAGATCTTGATCGCCTTCGTGGCGCCACCCTTGAGCTTCGTCGTCGTCTTGACCGCGAGGCGGTAGTGACGCTTGCCCGAGTGGCGGATCGAGAACGTCGAGCTGCCTGCCGTGTTCGGGTGGATGGTCTTGAGGGTGCGCCAGCCGCTCTTGGTCAGGACCTGGACGTAGGCGGCCCGGACGCGCACGTACCTGTCGATCTTGTAGTAGCGCACGTCGCGGGACTTGAACGTGAGCTTGGAGCCACGGCGCTCGATCTTGATGCGCGTCTTGGGGTGCAGGCCGTAGCGGACGCGGAACTGGTTGCTCTTCTTGGTGTCGGTCAGCGTGGTGCCGTCGGTCAGGGTGACCGTGCTGGGACCGAGCTGGGCGAGGCCGGCCCCGTACCTGGCGGGGACGTAGAAGCCACTCGGGAGGACGTTGGTCGGCGGCAGGACCTTGACCGTGCCCTTGGTCTTGCCCGAGTAGGTCAGGCGGCTGGTGATCGTGCGGACGTCGTTGCGGGTGACCGTGACCGTGCCGGGGATGAAGTTCCCCTTCGCGGCGTGGATCGCTCCGGCGGAGAACGTGAAGGAGCCGATCGCGCCCGCGGCGGCGGCGTTGGACCGGAATCGGCCCTCCGGGCCGGTGGGCGTGACGTTCGGGCCGGACTCGAGGACCTCGCTGCGGCTCACGAGGGGCTGCCCACCGCCGAGCGGCTGACCACCATCGAGCGGCTGGCCGCCGCCGAGCGGCTGGCCGCCATCGAGCGGCTGGCCGCCGCCCGGCGTGTCACCGGCCGCGAGGGCGGGGCCGACGGGCAGGACGAGAGCGAGCGCGGTCGTGGCGACCGCGGCGCGGAGGAACGTGGACGTGCGCATGAGTGGGACCCCCCGGGTGAGACGCCGCACCCCCTGGCGCGGTTGCACACATCGTCGCAGACGCCGGTGACGGCCGCGCTGCGACATCCCGTCCTTCGGACGAACGCGCTCAGTCCTGGTCGAGCAGGATCTCCGCGCCGAGCGTCGACTCCGGCACCCCGAATCCCTCGACGAGCGTCAGCAGGTGCGGGCGGAGCTTCTCGAGCTGCTCGTTGACGAGCGTCGTGACCGTCTTCGCGCGCTGGTCGGACAAGCGGTTGTGCCCCATGAACCACGCCAGGTCGTCCTCGATCGTGACGAGGGCGTAGAGCGTGCACACCTCGCGCAGCAGGTCGGCGGCCTCCTCGTCGTCGCACCGCGCGATGCCGGCGGTGAACGCCTCGAGCACGATGCGGTCGACGTGGACCTTCCCCGCGCGGATCACGTGGTCCTGGGCGTTGTTGAAGATGCGGAACGCCTCGTCCGGGTCGGCCTTCGCCGCACGCTGCAGGCGGCGCGCGGCGGTCTCGAGGACGTGCTCCTCGCGGTCCTCGAACAGGCTCAGCTGGGTTCCTCGGTCGAGGAGGTCGTGGTCGTCGTCGCTGCGCCCGGGGCGGGCGTCGATGAGGCGCTGGATGAGCTGCGAGGCGGCGGTGCGCTCGCGGACGGTGTCGGTGACCGTGCCCGCCACGAACTTGACCATGCCGACCGGGTCGAGTCCGCCGACCTCCGAGGCGTAGGCCGTGAGGAGCTCCTTCGCCACGAGCTGGAACAGCACGTGGTTGTCGCCCTCGAACGTCGTGAAGACGTCGACGTCGCCGCGCAGCGTCGTGAGCCGGTTCTCGGCCAGGTACCCGGCGCCGCCGCACATCTCACGCGAGTCCTGGATCGCGCGCGACGCGTGCCACGTCTGCGCGGCCTTGAGACCGGCGGCGCGGCTCTCGAGCTCGCGCGCCATCTGCGGGTCCGGGTCGTCGGTGGTCTGCAGCCGGTGCATGCGCGCGACGAGCTGGTTCTGGGCGAAGCGGTAGGCGTAGGAGCGGGCGATGAGCGGCAGCAGTCGGCGCTGGTGCATGCGGTAGTCGGCGAGCAGGACCTCCTGCTCGGGCGTGGGACCGAACTGGCGACGCTTGAGCGCGTAGCGGCCGGCGATGCTGAGGGCCACCTCGGCGCTCGCGCTGGCCGAGCCCCCGACGCTGATGCGGCCCCGGATCAGGGTGCCGAGCATCGTGAAGAAGCGACGGTTCACGTTCTCGATGGGCGAGGAGTACGCACCGCCCTCGTCGACCTGGCCGTACTTGTTGAGCAGGTTCTCGCGCGGGATGCGGACGTCGTGGAACTCCAGGCGGCCGTTGTCGACGCCGCCGAGGCCGCCCTTGTGGCCGTCGTCGGAGGTGATGACGCCGGGCAGGTCCTCGCCGTGCTCGTCGCGGATCGGGACCAGGAAGCAGTGGACGCCGTGGGACTCGCCCCGCGTGATCAGCTGGGCGAAGACCGCCGCGACCGAGGCGTGCTTGGCCGCGTTGCCGATGTAGTCCTTGCGCGAGCTCCGCGTCGGCGACTCGATGACGAACTCCTCGGTCGAGGGGTCGTACGTCGCGGTGGTCTCGAGGCTCTGGACGTCGCTGCCGTGGCCCGTCTCGGTCATCGCGAAGCAGCCGACGAGGTCGAGGTTGATGATCTGCGGGATGAGCGCGTGGTGCTTGGCGGTGCCGAGGTTCTCGACCGCGCCGCCGAAGAGGCCCCACTGCACGCCGGCCTTGACCATGAGCGAGAGGTCGAACTGGGCCAGCATCTCGATGCCGGTGACGGCCATGCCGGGGTCGCCGCCCCCGCCGTTCTCGGTGCGGAAGCCGGACGCCGGCACGCCCGTGGGCACGAGCTCCTTGAGCTGGGCGAAGGTGCGCTCGCGCGCCGCGTCGAGGTCCAGGTCGAGGTCGTAGGCCAGGTTCATCTCGGCCAGCTCGACGCGCGACTTCTCGCGCACGTGGCGCCACTTCCCGTCGAGTGCGATCCGGACCTCGTCAGACAGCGTCATGGCTCGACGGTACTCGCGCCGGCGACCTCTCGCACCGCCACGCTCCAGGCCCCCGACCTGGCGTCCCCTCCCCCGCTGAGTGTGACGATCCCGGGCGGATTCGGGCGCAGATCGCCCGAGATCGTCACGCTCATCGGATTTTGGGGCGAGAGGCCTTGACCCGAATTGCTACGTATGAGTAGCGTCCTCGACGTGCGGCGCCCGCCGCACGTCCAGAGGAAGGGGTGGTTGCCATGACGGTCGACGTCATCGGTCAGGACGGTCTGCGGTTCGGGACGTCCTTGGTGCCCGCTGGAGCCTGTTGCAGCTCGTGCTGCCACTGCTGGACGTGCTGCTGCACGTCCTGCGCGGCGGTCGGGTTCACGGGATCGGCCGGCGAGCTCCTCGACGCCGCCGAGCTCCGGGACGGGCTCGTCGCGGTGTGAGGAGTGCGGGGAGGACCGCGACACACCCCCGAGCCGGTCCTCCCCGCTCTCCGACACCCCGCTCTCCGACAGCCCCACCCGACAGCCCCGCCCGACAGTCCCGCTCGCCCCTCTCTCGCGAGTGCCCAGCTCGATCACCCAGCTCGATCACCCAGCCCGATCGTCCAGACAGGGGAACCGTTCCGTGCCGTACCACCTCAATCCCGCCCTCACCTACGTGCGGGTCTCCGACGACGAGGTCGTGGTCAAGGGCAGCCCGCTCGAGGGGTTCTCGGTCGTGGTCTCCGACGAGGACCGCGGCCACTACGTCGCCGACCTGGTCGAGGCGCTCGCCGAGCCCACGAACCCCGAGGACCTGCACCGCGCCGTGGGTGCGGACCGGGTCGCCCTCGACGCGGTCGAGCGGCTGCTCGACGACCTCGTCGGCGCGGGGACCGTGCTGCGCACCGACGGTCCGGCCGACGGCGTGGCCGACTGGATCGCGTTCGTCCGCTACGGCCACGTCCACCCGCCGGCGCAGCGGCACGAGATCGTGTGCGTGGGTGGTCAGGGTGCCGACGACGTCGTCGAGGTGCTCGCCGAGCTGGGGCTCGCGGCGCGCGCGGTGCCCGACCTCGACGCGCTGGCGGCGGCGGGGCGACCGCTCGAGTCCTTCGTGCTGCCGGACTCCTCGGCCCTCCTCGCAGCCCGCGACCCCGAGCGCGACGACGAGACGACCGACCTCGCCGACGTCCCGCCCGACGACCGTCCACGTCTCGTGCTGCTGGGCGAGGGTGCCGAGGTCCAGGCGGCGTTCGCGGCGAACGAGCGACTCGTGGCGGCCGGCGTCCCGGTGCTCCACGCGCAGTCCGGCGGCGCCGACCACAGCATCGGGCCGCACGT
The DNA here is from genome assembly GCA_023257515.1 of Aeromicrobium sp. Lineage (GTDB taxonomy): Bacteria > Actinomycetota > Actinomycetes > Propionibacteriales > Nocardioidaceae > Aeromicrobium. The sequence continues at coordinate 23,605 of JALRCA010000086.1, read as the reverse complement.
CGTTCCGGGGGCGACGCCGTGCTTCTGGGAGTACGAAAAGCAGCGTTCGCGCAGCCTGCACGGGCCGGCCGAGTACGCGATGCTCGTCGGCTCCGACGCCCGCGGCACGGCGACGACTCCCGCCGTGACCCGGGCCGCCTTCAGTGCGGCCCTCGTCCCCTTCCTGGTGGAGCTCGCGCTGCTCGGCACCTCGAGCCTCGCCGGGCAGGTGCTGCGCGGCCGCTCGACGACGGCCGCCACGTCGCGGCACTCGGTGCTGCGCCTCCCGCGCTGTCCCGTGTGCCTGGCCCACCGTCCGCTGCTGCGCAACCTGCTGTTCTGAGGGAGGCGACGATGAACGAGTCCTCGATCATGCCCGAGCAGATCTCGCTGTTCACGCGCGAGGCCACGGACCCCGTGTGGTCGGACCGGCTGACCACCGACGACGAGTCCGGCACGCTTGGCCCCACCTTCGTGCTGAACTCCCTCCTGACCCCGTCGCCCGTGCCGTGGACGCGCCTCGTCGCGCCGGCGGCGATCGAGGCCGCGGGTGGTCAGCTGGCCGGCATCACCGACCACGGCGACACCCCCCTCGTGGTCTCGCGCAGCACGGGACGTCGCGACGCGCCCGCGGCGTGGGACCTCGCCGACCTGGGGCGCGTGCTCGGTCTCGACCTGGGCGACCTGCCCGGGGCCTACCGCGACTGGCGCTTCTCGACCGAGCTCTACGTGGTCACCGGCGGCGCGGTCTACCTCGTGCAGGACACGACCGCCGTGCGGCACCGCGTCCTGACCGACGACGAGGTCGAGCTCACCTACGTGCGACGGCTGCTGCCGTTCCGTACCGACGACCCCGACCGGCTGACCGGCGTCCTGTTGCTGTGCGTCGGCGTGCCGGCGCGGCTCGCGGCCCTCGGTGGGGTGCGCGGCTACCGGCGGGCCCTGCTCGAGGCAGGACGTGCCGTGCAGTGGCTGGCCGAGCGGTCCGACCGGGTCTCGTGGCGCTGGGACAGCGAGTTCTACGACGACGTGGCCTGCCGCCTGCTCGGCGTCGACGGCCTCGAGCGCGTCGTGACCCACGTCGGCTACCAGCGGATCGACGACCAGGAGCCCCTCGATGACTGACCTCGCCGCGACCGGGGCGCCGGCGTTCGCCCGCGCCGCGGCGCTCGCCGCCGACCTGCGGTCCCTGGCCCACGAGCACGGGCTGGCCGACGCCACGACCGCCCAGGCCCTCGTCGCCATGACGACGTGCCTCGTCGCGAGCCCCCGGACGGTGTTCCCCGACCCGCCGGAGTACGTGCGCGACCTCGACGAGCACGCCACCGCTCGCGCGGTCGACGCCGACCCGGTGCGCAGCACCCACGGGTTCTTCGACGTCGTGGCGGCGCGGGCGTCACGGCGCGACCTCGGCGGCGACGCCCTCGACCTCGCACGCCTCGTCAGCGTCCTGCACTGGACGGTCGGCACCCGCGGTACGACGATCGCCTACGACTGGCGCGACGCCCCGCAGCGCCACGTCCCGTCGGCCGGTGGCCTGTCCTCGACCGACGTCTACGTCCTGGCCCAGCACGTCGACGGGCTCGCAGCCGGCTCCTACTACTTCGACCACCGCCGCGGACTCGTCCCGATCTCGCGCGGCGCCATGGGCCAGCGCGTCGCCGACCTCATGCCGGGACAGGCGTGGCTGTCGCGGGCGGGGGCGGTCCTCGTGCTCGTGGCCAACGCCGACCGGCTCGAGCACAAGTACCAGGAGATGGCCTTCAAGCTGCTCATGCTCGACGTCGGCGTCACGCTGGGACACGCCGAGCTCGTCGCCACGGCCCTCGAGCTGCGCTCGTGCATCGTCGGCGGGCTCCCGGCCGACGAGCTCGCGACGCTGCTGCACCTCGACGACCCGGGCCGCGTGCCGGTCGCCACCCTCGCCCTCGGCACCAGGACCGGCGCATGAGCTCGGCGGTGGTCCTCGGTCTCGTCGCGCTCGGGACGCCCCTCGTGCAGACGGCGCTCATGGGATTCATCGGCTACCCGCTGGCCACGCGCAGCGCGGCGGCGATGGAGCGCTTCCACCGCTCCGGCTTCGCCTGGTGGGTCGTGGCGCTGGTCGCCGTCACGGGCGCGGGTCTCGTGCTGGACGGCGACCGCCTGGCCCGGGCCGCGCCGCGCGCGGTCGACCCGTCGGTCCTGCTCGCCGCGGCCGCAGCCCTCGTCGCGCTGCTGCTGTGCCTGGTCGTCGAGGTCGGCGGGGCCAGGCTCGTCGGCGGATCGTCCGGCGCGCGGCGCTACGACGAGGCCGTGCCGACGTGGGCGGCGCAGCCGGGTCGCCAGGTCCTGCTCCTCGGGGTGGTCGCGCTGCTCGAGGAGGCCGTCTACCGCGGCATCGCCCTCACGTGGCTCGTGCGCGACACCGGCCTGCCGACCGCGGCGGGCGTCGGCGTCGTGGCCGTGGCGTTCGGCGTCGCGCACTGGTACTACGGGCCACGCCACGTCGCGCTCAAGACGGTCACGGGGGCGGTGCTGGGTGTCGCGGCGGTGGTCGGGGGCTGGATGGTCGCGGCCGTCGTCCACGTGCTGCTCAACGTCGCGCTCGTGCTGCTGTCCGCCTCGCGCCGGAGTGCGACGTGAAGGGCCTGGTGATCGCGGCCGACGCCGTGTTCGACGGGCTGGAGTGGATCGGTCCGGCGACCGTGCACTGTCTCGACGGACGGATCGCCGACGTCGCGGCAGGGCTCGACCGCGCCGCCGAGGTCCGGGCCGACCGGCTGCTGCCGGGGTTCGTCGACGTCGGGGTGAGCGCCTCCGGCTACGCCGAGCTGCCCGACGACGCGGCGCCCTACGCGCCCGAGGAGGCGTTCGCCCGGCTGTGCGTGCGGCACGGGGTCACCACGATCGTCGACGTCGAGAACTCGCCCGGTCCGCTGTCCTGGCTCGTCGAGCTCGAGCGCCGGGGACGCGGCCCGCTCGTGCTGCACTCCGCCGGTCGCCTCGCGTCCGAGCCGCGTGGTCGCCACGACGTCGTGGTCGGTTCGGGGGAGGCCTCCACCGCGGTCGACGCCGTGGCGCACGCAGGGGCCGCGCTCGTCAGCCTCGGTCTACTCGACGTCGACGTCGAGCGGGCCGTGCGGGACGCGGCCCGCGTCGCCGGGCTGCCCATCATGACGTCGCGGCCCACCACGCCGCGCACGCCCGGCTCCACGCTCGAGGTGGCCGACGGCTCGACGTTCGTGGTGCCCCAGCTCCTGGCCACGCGCCGGTGGACGGTCGACGGCCTCATCGGCGCCGACGACGCGCACCTGGCGGCGCCGGTCCTGCCGCACTGCCGGCACTTCGCGCGTTCCCGCGGCCGGTGGGGCCGCGCCGTCGCCCGCCCGCTCGTCGGTCGCTACTACGGCGACCGTGATCCCTCCCTCCTGCCCGACCTGCCCGAGCGCGGGGTCGGCGAGGTGCTGCGGGCCGGGCGCTGCCTGGCCTCGTCGGCCGCCGGCGCCACGGGTCTCGTGCCGGGGCTGTCGCTGTGGGACGAGGTGGGTCTGCTGGCTGCCCTGGGCGGCCTCGACGCGGCCCTGCGCAGCGCGACCTCGGTCCCCGCGACGGCGCTCGGTCGCGCCGACCTCGGCCGCATCCGCGTCGGTGCCCGGGCCGACCTGCTGCTGGTGGGACCGGGTGCAGCGGTCCCGTCGGTCGACGACCTGCGTGCCGTCGTCCTGGCCGGCCGCCTGGTCGAGACGTCCGAGCTGTCCACCGAGGTCGACGACCTCGTCACCGCGTCGTTGAGAGGTGCCTGAATGTCCATCACCGCCTGGTCCGACATCGGCGGAGCGCGACCGCTGCGGGCCGATCTCCACGACTGGCGCGCGCTGCGCGAGATGCTGGCCCTGACCTCGACCGAGATCGGTCCCGTCCTGGGCGTCTCGAGCTTCCTGGGCGCGGGCGAGGCCGCCGGTGGCGCCTACGCCGGTCACGCCGAGCTCTACGACCTCGACGGCCTCATGCGCGACCTCTACCAGCAGCCGTCGATGGAGGCTGGCGTCAACGACACGCTGTTCGGCGGCGGCAAGGGCACGCGTCTGGACGGCGCCCTGCTCTCGACCCTGGGCGAGGCCGCCGAGCGCGTGGTCGCGGCGATGGTCGGCTGCTCCCCGCACCTGCCGGGCCCGCGCATGATCGGCTCATTCCGCGACATGGTGGCCGAGGGCCTGGCCCCGCTCGACCCGGCGGCCGTGACCCTGTTCTCGCAGGCTCAGCACGACGTGCCCGGGTTCCTGTACGCGCCGTTCGACCACGACACCGTCGTCCAGTGGGTCGAGGGGCGACGCCTCGTCTCCGGTGAACCGGTGTGGGTGCCGGGCCAGCTCGTCGACATGGTCCACATCTACGACCCCGACGAGGAGCTCGTCGGCTACCCCGTCTCGGGTGGCCTCAGCTGCCACACGTCGTGGCGGGCCGCGGTCTACCACGGGCTCACCGAGGTCGTGGAGCGCGACGCGATCAATCTCTCCTGGTACACCGACACCCCGCCCCGGCGCCTGCAGGTCGACGACCGGGTCCGGGCCCTGCTGGGCGGTTTCGTCGACCGGCTCCGGCTCGATCACTCCACCTCGGCCCTGCTCCTGCACCCCAGTGACGTGTGCTCGGTGGCCACGATCAGCGCGGTCGGTCAGCAGCAGTGGCTCGCACGTCGCCGCTACTGCGCCGGCGGCGGGGCCGACGCCGTCGCGACGACCGCCCTGCACAAGGCCGCGGCGGAGTTCGGTCAGACCCGCGCCACGCTGGGGCAGTCGATCACCGCGCCCCACAGCGCCGTCGGGATCAGCGTCACCGAGATGTTCGACTGGGAACCGGATCGTCCGCTCGCCGAGATGACGTTGTTCTTCCAGGCGATCGGTTACTACGGGCTGGCCGAGCACGAGCACCTGCTCGCCGACTACCTGGTCGGCGAGCCCATCACCCTCGACGAGGTGCTCGAGTCGGGCAACGGCCTCGACGCCTCGGCCCCGACCGAGGAACGTCTCGAGGTGGTGCTCGACGAGCTGACGGCACGGGGCATCGACCCGATCGTGCTCGACTACTCGCACCCCGAGTGGGAGCAGCTCGCGATCGCCAAGGTGTTCGTCCCCGAGCTCACGACGCCGTTCCTGCAGTCGCGCCCGATGCTCGGTCATCCCCGCCTCGCGGGGCCGCGCGACGGCGTCCGGCTGCCCGGCGGCGGCGCCCTGCCCCTCCCGTACCCGTGAACGCCGGGCCCGTGAACGCCGTGCCCGTGAATGCCGGGCCCGTGAACCGGACCCTTCCCGACCAGACAGGCGGACCATGACCCCAGACCTCGCGAGCTACTCGGCGCAGCACCTGAGCCGGCGCTACGGCGATCGCACCGTCGTGCACGACTACACCGTCGAGGTCGAGGCCGGCCAGGTCGGCGTGCTGGTCGGGCCCAACGGCTGCGGCAAGACGACCGGGGTCGAGATGTCGCTCGGCCTGCGGCGGTCGGACGGTGGTCGCGCCCTCGTGTGCGGGCACGACGCGCAGCGCGACCGCCGGGCCGCGGGACGGCACGTCGGGGTGGCGCTGCAGTCCGCCTCGCTCAACCAGCGGGTGCGCGTCCGCGAGCACCTGCAGTTCTTCGGGCGCCTGTTCGGCAGCCGGCAGCAGGTCGACGTCGTGGCCGCTCGGCTGGGACTCGACGAAACCGTCCTCTCGACGCTCTACGGACGCCTGAGCGGCGGGCAGCAGCGTCGGGTCCTGACCGCCGTCGCGCTCGCGGGCGACCCACCCGTCGTCGTCCTCGACGAGCCCACGTCGGGGGTCGACGTCGAGTCGCGGCTGACGCTCTGGGACGCGTTGCGGGCCTCGCAGCACGCCTCGGGCGCGGCCGTCCTGGTCACGACGCACGACCTGCGCGAGGCCGAGCAGCACGCGGACCGCGTGTTCGTCATGCGCGCGGGCCGCATCACCTACGACGGGTCGCCGCACGGCTACGTCCGGGCCTCCGGCATCGCCGAGATCGTCTCGGTCCGGTCCCCGCACGGCTCCCTCGACCGGTCCGTCGGCGCGGTACCCGGCGTCGGCGTGCTGCGTCAGGGCCCGCGCGAGCTCGTCCTGGCCGTGAGCGACGAGCGGGCGATCGCGCCGGTGCTGGAGCGGCTGCCCGCCGATCTCGAGGTGCAGCGCCGTCCACCGACCTTCGAGGACTGCTACCTCGCCGAGCACGGGCTCGAGGCGATCGAGGGATGAGCGTCTCCGCGTGGCTCCTGCTGACGCGCAACCAGCTCTGGGGGTTCCTGCGGGAGCCGGCGGCCTCGGGCTTCAACCTGCTGGTGCCCTTCTTCATCGTGGTCGTCCAGGGCGTCGCCTACGGCGACACCGCCGCCAAGGGCCTGCGCGACACGCGGGTGGCCGACGTGCTCCCCGTCAGCGCGGCCACGATGTTCGTGATGATCATCGGCGTCTTCGGCATGGGCATCGGCCTGGCGTCGATGATCGAGGCACGGTCGGTGGCCGCCTACCGCCTCAGGCCGGGTGGGGTGCCCGGTCTGCTGTCGGCCTACGCGGTCGTGCTCGTGCTGCTCGTCGTGCTCGGGTTCGCGCTGTCGTGGCTCACGCTCGCCGTCGGCTGGGACGCGCGCGGGCCCGCGCGGGCGTGGGCGCTGCTCCCGGCTCTCGTGCTGGGCTCGGCGTTCTTCGTCGCGCTCGGAGCGCTGGGCGGCACCCTCGGCGGCTCGCCGCGCTCGGCGCAGGCCCTCAGCTCGATGCTGTTCTTCCCGTTCCTCTTCCTGTCGGGGGCGATGTTCCCGCTCGACGACTTCCCGCGCGCCCTGCGGGTCGTCTCCACGGTGCTGCCGGGCCGTCACGTCTTCGACCTGTTCTCCTGGACCTGGGTCAGCGGCGAGGCCGTGCCCTGGGCGTCGATCGGCTACCTCGCGGTGGGGGCCGCCCTGCTGTTCTGGGCCGCCGTCGTCGCGCTCGGTCGACGCGAGAACGTGTGAGAGCGCGATGAGCCGACCGCTGCAGCACGGACTCTCGTTCCTGCCGGACCTGCGCGCCGGGCACGACGCGGCGGCGGCCGACTACTTCGACCTCGTCCTGAGGCTGTCGGTGCTGGCCGACGAGGCGGGCCTGAGCCACGTCAAGATGACCGAGCACTACCTCGACCCCTACGGCGGCTACTGCCCGAGCCCGCTCGCCTTCTGCGCGGCCGTGGCGGCCCGCACGTCCCGCGTGCGGCTCATGACCGGGTGCCTGCTGCCGGCCTTCCACCACCCGGTGCAGCTCGCCGCCGAGACCGCCATGGTCGACGCCCTGTCCCACGGGCGGCTCGACGTCGGGGTGGCGCGCGCCTACCTGCCGTACGAGTTCGACGCGCTGGGCGTCGATCTCGACACGAGTCGAGACCGTTTCGATGCGACCGTCGAGGCGGTGACTCGGCTGTGGTCCGGACGACCGTGCACCGAGGACACGGCGTTCTTCACCTACGAGGGCGCCGTCTCCCAGCCGCCACCGACCCAGCCCGGCGGGCCGCCCCTGTGGGTCGCGGCGGTCATGACGCCGCAGAGCTTCGTCGACGCCGGGCAGAAGGGTCGAGGACTGCTCGTCACGCCGTCGATCTCGCCCATGACCCGGATGTCCGAGCTCGTCGCCTCCTACCGCAACGCGTTCGTGCCCGCGCGGCCCGGTGACCGGTCCCGGGTGCTCGCGTCGCTGCCGCTGCACGTCGGTCCCAGCGACGAGGCGGCGCACCGCATCGCCGACCCCCGCCTGCAGCACTACCTCGACGTGTGGGGAGCGGCGGCTCGTGCCTGGTCGACTCGCAGCTCGCGCGACTACCGGGGCTACACCGGCATGGTCCGGGCCATCGCAGCCACGACCCCGGCGTCGATGCGGTCGGTCGGGGGAGCGGTCGTCGGGTCCGCGGCCACCGTCGTCGAGCGCATCGGCGAGCTGCAGGACGTGCTCGACGTCGACGGCTTCCTGTGGCAGGTCGACTTCGGTGCCGTCGATCCCGGCACGGCGCGCGACGGCGTCGACCGGTTCCTGGCCGACGTCCTGCCGCACGTGCAGGACGCCCCGTCACCCCGAGAAGGAGCAGCATCGTGACCACACCCTCACCCCTGACCCGGGTCCGCACGGCCTGGGCGGCTCTGAACGGCTGGGCCCGCGCTGCCGTGATCTTCTGCAGCGCCGTGGCGCTCGGCGACGTGCCGACGATCCTCTACGAGCCGCCACCCGGGCACACGAGCCCACCGACGTGGCTGCTCGCCGCCGCCACGGCGTGCGGTCTCGTGACGCTCGTGGCCGCCGCGCTCGTCGTCGCCACGCGTCGGCGGGGCTGGCTGCTGACGATGGCGACCGCCCGCGTCGTCTCGGTCCTGCTCGGCGTCCCGAGCATGGTCTCGGGCACCGTCGCCGACCAGGTGCGGGTGTTCGCGATCGTCTCGGTGCCCCTCGGGGCGTTCGCGCTGCTGCTGGTGGTGCGCGCCCTGCGCGCCGACCCGCCCCTGCGCTGACGGCCGCGTCCACGTCGCGGGACGGTCCCGGACCGCGCGACCGGCCTCACTATGGTTGCAGGAATGAACCATCCGGGGGTCTCCCACGCCACGCCGTCCGTCGCGGCCCGGCTCGACCGGCTGCCGGTCGTGCGTGCCCACCGCGTCGCGACGCTCGTGATCGGGCTGGGGCTGTTCTTCGACATCTACGAGAACTTCCTCGCCGCCACCATCTCGCAGGTCCTGCGCGAGGAGCTCGAGCTCGGGCGCACCGAGCTGAGCCTGCTCCTCGGCTCGGCCTTCGTCGGCCAGTTCATCGGGGCGCTCACGATGGGCCGTCTCGCGGACCGCATCGGACGACGGCCCGCCTTCGTGGTCAACCTGCTCGTCTACTCGCTCTTCTCGCTGCTCGGCGCATTCAGCCCCAACGTGTGGTTCCTGGTGGCCACGCGCTTCTTCGCCGGTATCGGCATCGGGGCGGAGTTCAGCCTCGCCGACTCCTACCTGTCGGACCTGCTGCCGCGGCGCGTGCGCGGTCGCTACATCTCGTGGGCCTACACGATGGCGTTCCTCGGGGTGCCCGTTGTCGGACTGCTCGCCCGCTGGCTCGTGCCGCTGCAGCCGCTCGGCGTCGACGGCTGGCGCTGGCTCTTCGTGATCGGCGCGCTCGGCTCGTTCGTCGTGTGGGCCGTGCGCCGTGGACTGCCGGAGTCGCCCCGCTGGCTCGAGCTGCAGGGCCGTCACGACGAGGCCGACGCCATCGTGTCGCGCCTCGAGGACCAGGCCCGCGCGGCCGGGCACGACCTCGAGACCCCGGACCCCGCCGTGCGCGCGGTGCAGGTCCCGAAGCGCTCGATCGGCGCGCTGTTCGCGCCCGTCCACCGTCGTCGTACGTCGATGCTGTGGGTCCTGTCGGCGCTCGAGGTGTTCGGCTACTACGGCTTCGGCACGATCGCGCCCACCGTCCTCGCGGCCAAGGGCTTCGACGTCGTGGAGTCGTTGGGGTTCGTGGCGCTCACGTACGCGGGCTACCCGATCGGCTCGATCCTGGCCGTGCCCGTCGTGGAGCGGTTCGAGCGCAAGCACCTCGTCATGGCGTCGGCCGCAGCCATGGCGGCAGCGGGTCTGTGGTTCGGGTTCGCGTCCTCGCCCGCGAGCATCGTGGCGGCGGGATTCGTCTACACGGCGGTCAGCAACTTGTTCTCGAACGCGTACCACGTGTACCTCGCCGACTCCTACCCGACGGCGATCCGCGGCACGGGCACCGGAGCGGCGTACTCGCTGTCCAAGATCGTCACGGGCGTCATGCCGTTCGTGCTGCTGCCGTTCCTCGACGACCACGGCCCGACCGGCGTCTTCACGCTCGTCACGGTCGTGATGGCCGCCCTCGTCGTGAACGTCGGGGTGCTCGGCCACCGCACCACGGGACAGTCGGTCGACCGGGTCGACTGAGGGACCCGGCTACGCTCGGGCCGACCCCGAAGGAGCCGCCCGATGATCCGCCTCGACGACGTGTCGTTCTGGTACCACGGCCAGGACGCCCCGACGCTCGACCGCGTGAGCCTCGAGATCGGCGAGGGCGAGCTCGCGCTCGTGGTCGGCCGCACCGGATCGGGCAAGTCGACGCTGCTCGGCACGCTCAACGGACTCTTGCCGCACTTCACCGGCGGTCACCTCGAGGGCACGGTCACGATCGCCGGCATCACGACCGACTCGCGGCCGCCGCGCGAGCTCGCCCACGTCGTGGGCGTCGTGGGCCAGGACCCGCTCGCCGGCTTCGTGACCGACACCGTCGAGGACGAGCTCGCCTACGGCATGGAGCAGCTCGGCCTGCGTCCCGACGTCATGCGCCGCCGGGTCGAGGAGACGCTCGACCTGCTGGGCATCGCCGAGCTGCGCGCTCGTCCGTTGCGCACCCTGTCGGGCGGCCAGCAGCAGCGCGTGGCGATCGGGGCGGTCCTGACGATGCACCCCCAGGTGGTCGTGCTCGACGAGCCGACGTCGGCGCTCGACCCGACCGCAGCCGAGGACGTGCTCGCGACGCTCAAGCGGCTCGTCGAGGACCTCGGCACCACGGTCGTGCTGGCCGAGCACCGCATGGAGCGCGTCATCCCGTTCGCCGACGCGATCGTGCAGGTCGACGGATCGGGGCGCGTCGACTCCGGGGCGCCCGCGGCGATGCTGCGCTCGACCCACATCGCTCCTCCGATCGTCGAGCTGGGGCGCGCCGTCGGCTGGGACCCGCTGCCCCTGTCCGTGCGCGACGCCCGGAGGCTGGCCCGGCCGCTGCGCGAGGAGCTCGCGGCCGCGACGCGGCCGCTCGACCGGGTGGCCGACGGCGACGTGCTGCTGCGCGCCGAGGGGGTCGTCGTGCGCTACGGGTCCACGGTGGCCGTGCGCGGTGTCGACGTGGCACTCCGTGCGGGCGAGATCCTGGCGATCATGGGCCGCAACGGCTCGGGAAAGTCGTCGCTCCTGTGGGCGCTGCAGGGATCGGGCCCCCGACACGGCGGGACCGTCGACGTGGGCGGCGTGGACCCCAAGGCCGTCGGGGCCAAGGAGGCGCGGACGCGCGTCGGCCTGGTCCCGCAGACCGCGAGCGACCTGCTCTACCTCGAGACGGTCGGCGCCGAGTGCTCCGCCGGTGACGTGGAGTCCGGGTCGGAGCCGGGCACGTGCCGAGGCCTGCTCGAGCGTCTCGCCCCCGGCGTCGACGGCGAGCGTCACCCGCGCGACCTCTCCGAGGGCCAGAGGCTCGCGCTCGTGCTCGCCGTCCAGCTCAGCGCGGCCCCGCAGGTCATGCTGCTCGACGAGCCGACGCGCGGTCTCGACTACGAGGCCAAGCGCAGCTTCGCGGCCATGATCCGCTCGCTCGCCGACGAGGGCTGCGCCGTCGTCGTGGCGACCCACGACGTCGAGTTCGTCGCGAGCTCCACGGATCGTGCGCTCGTCATGGCCGAGGGCGAGATCGTCTCCGAGGGCCCCACGCGCGACGTCCTGGCGGGTTCGCCGGCCTTCGCCCCTCAGGTCGCCAAGATCCTCGGCCACCCCTGGCTCACCGTCGCCGAGGTCACCACCGCCACGACCGCCACCCCACCCACTCCCTGAGCGTGACGATCCCGGGCGCGAATCCGCCATTCGCGCCCGGGATCGTCACGCTCAGCGGGGGAGTGAGGGGCTCGGAACGTGGTGGGCGGCTACGGTGGCCCGCGTCGGACGAGAGCAGGAGGTGCCATGGCGTCGACCTCGGCGTTCCTGCCGCGCGACCTGCACCCGGGGGCGTGGTGGCTCTGGTCCCTGGGTCTCGCCGTCGCCGCGAGCCGCACGACCAACCCCTGGCTCCTGCTGCTGATCCTCGCCGTCGCGTGCCACGTCGTGGTCATGCGCCGCTCGGACGCGCCGTGGGCCATGGCGTTCCGGCTCTACCTCTACCTGGCCGCCGTCATCGTGGTCGTCCGCGTTGCGTTCCGGGTGCTCCTCGGCGGCAGCGACGGGCAGGGCACGGTGCTCGTCCACCTGCCGACGATCCCGCTGCCGCAGTGGGTCGCCGGGATCCAGCTGCTCGGCGACGTGACGGCCGAGTCGGTGCTCGCCGGTCTCTACGACGGGTTGCGGCTCGCCACTATGGTCGTCTGCCTCGGCGCCGCCAACGCGCTCGCCAACCCAAACGGCTGCTCAAGGCGATGCCCGCCGCGCTGTACGAGGTCGGCACCGCCGTCGTCGTGGCGCTGTCGGTGTTCCCGCAGCTCGCCGAGAGCACGATCCGCGTGCGCCGTGCCCGTCGACTCCGTGGAGGCGCCGACCGACGGCTCCACGTGCTGCACACGATCGTCGTGCCGGTCCTCGAGGACGCCTTCGACCGCTCGCTCCAGCTCGCGGCCTCGATGGACTCGCGGGGCTACGGGCGCTCCGGCGAGGCATCGGCCCGCACCCGCGTCGTGACCGGCACCCTCATGGTCGCCGGTCTGCTCGGCGTGTGCGTCGGCGTGTACGCCACGCTCGACGGCACCGCGCCGCGGCTCCTCGCTGCACCCCTGCTCGTGCTGGGACTGCTCGTCGCCGGCGCCGGGTTCGTCGTCGCGGGTCGTCGCGTCGAGCGCACCCGCTATCGCCCCGACCGCTGGCGACTGCCCGAGCTGCTGGTCGTCGCGAGCGGCGTCACCGTCGCGGTCGTGCTGTTCGTGACCTCGTCGTTCGACCCCCAGGACGTGAACCCGTCGCTCACGCCACTGCAGTGGCCGGGGCTCGGGACCGTCCCGCTGCTCGGCGTCCTGGTCGGCGTGCTGCCGTCGTTCCTGACACCGCCCCCGGCGCAGCGTCGTGCCGCGGCTCCGCGCGAGTCCGTCGAGGTGGCCGCATGAGCACCGACGCCGTCGCGATCCGCACGGGCCCGCGATCCGCGATCGTGCTCGGACTGGCCTCGCTTGCCGGCCTGATGATGTTCCTCTGGCCGCTCCTGCTCGACCCGGGTCGTGACGACGGCCAGCGCGTCGACGCGCCCTTCCTCTTCATGGCGATCCTGCCGATCATCATCGCCGTCGTGCTGGCCGAGCTCTCCGAGGGCGGGATGGACTCCAAGGCGCTCGCGATGCTCGGCGTGCTGTCGGCCGTCAACGCGGCCCTCCGCCCGCTCGGCGCCGGCACCGCCGGGATCGAGACGGTGTTCTTCGTCCTGGTCCTGGGCGGCCGCGTCTTCGGGGCCGGCTTCGGGTTCGCGCTCGGCTGCACGTCGCTGTTCGCGTCCGCGATCCTGACCGCCGGCGTCGGGCCGTGGCTGCCGTTCCAGATGCTGTGCGCCGCCTGGATCGGCATGGGCGCCGGTCTGCTGCCGCGGCGCGTGCGCGGCAGGGCCGAGATCGCGATGCTCGTCGCGTACGGCGTCGTCGTGGCCTACGGGTTCGGGTTCCTCATGAACCTGGCGTTCTGGCCGCTCGTGACCGGCGTCGAGCTGCCGTACCACGACGGCAGCCTGTCGTACGTTCCCGGCGCCCCCCTGCTCGAGAACCTGCACACGTTCGTGGTCTACGACGTGCTCACGTCGGCCGCGGGATGGGACACGGGCCGGGCGATCACGAACGCGGTCGGGATCCTGGTCCTGGGTCCCGCGCTGCTCGCCACGTTCCGGCGGGCCTCGCGCCAGGCGTCGTACGGTGTCACGGGATCCTTCGGTGACCGTAAGCACAGGGATCACGCGGCCGATCGGTGATACCGTGCGGGTGCCCGTTCGGGCGAATCAACCATCCTCCTGGTGCCGGGGGAAGTCGGTCGAAGTCCGACGCTGACCCGCAACCGTAGGCCCTCCTCGTGGGGGGCGAGCCGGAACACCCGCTCCAGGCAGATCTATCCACGCTGTCGAGGTCGCAGCCAGGGGTCCCGTGCTCCTGCTGCCTGCAGCGGGAAGGAACCCCACTCATGACGATCCGCACCAGCCGCCTCGCGGCGCTCGCGACCGCCCCGCTGCTCGTGATCGGCGCCCTCGCCGCCGCGGCACCGGCCCAGGCCGCGCCCGAGCGAACAGCTGAGTCGCACTCAGCCGCCGTCTGGCTGACCGACGCGCTCACGGACGGCGTCTTCCACAACCCCCAGTACGACTTCGACGACTACGGCGTCACGATCGACGCTCTCCTCGCCCTCGACTACGTCGGCGGCTACGCAGACGACGTGCAGGACATCGCCGACGCTCTGGCCGACGGCATCGGCAGCTACACAGGCACGGCGTTCGGCGAGGCGTACGCAGGGTCGATCGCCAAGTCGGCGGTCGCGGCGCGAGCTGCGGGCCGCGACGTCACGAGCTTCGGTGGTCGGAACCTGATCGCCGACCTCGAGGCGCGAGTCCGGGACGAGGGCGTCATGACCGGACGAGTGGTGGACAAGAGCGCTGACGGCGACTTCGCGAACTTGTTCGGCCAGGCCTTCGCCGCGGAGGCGCTCGACGCCGCCGGGTCGGAGCGGACCGACGCGGTCACCGACTTCCTGCTGGAGCAGCAGTGCCCGGCCGGCGGCTTCCGTCTGGTCTTCTCCCGAGCCGATGCGGACGACCAGTCGTGCACGCTCGACAGCCAGGCCGAGACCGACGCGACGGCACAGGCGATCCGTTCGCTCGAGTCGCAGGACGACGACGGTGACGTGGGGGCGGCGCTCGTCCGGGCGAGGACGTGGTTGCTCGGTCAGCAGAAGGCCGACGGCGGGTTCGGCGGTGGGGCCGCCACGGAGGCCGAGAACACCAACAGCTCCGCGCTCGCGGCTCTCGCGCTGCAGTCCCTCGGTGAGGACGATGCTGCTGCCAAGGCCGCGGCGTGGGTGGCCGAGCGACAGGTGACCAACGTCCACGGCTGCGGGACGTATGTCGCGATCGACCGAGGCGCCGTGGCCTACAACGACGCCGATTTCACCGCAGCCGAGACGGACGGCATCGGCGTCGAGCAGGCGGGCCAGTGGTTCCGAGCGACCGCCCCGGCCGCGGCCGCTCTCTCGCTGTACCGCGCTCCCGCGCCGAAGCCCGCGGCCACCCTCAGCGTCGTGCGCACCCCGGCAGCGGCCGACGAGTTCGTCCCGGCGGGCAGCACCCAGAAGCTCGCGATCAGTGGACTGGATCCGAAGGAGCGGTTCTGCCTCAACGCCGGCCAGCTCGCCGGTGGTCAGGCCGACGCCGCGGGCAAGGCCGTCATCTCGACCGAGATCCGCACCTCGACCGGTCCACGCACGATCTCGGTCACCGGGTCACGGGCTGCCCGTGCCGGGTCCTACCGCTTCTACGCGCTGGCCAAGAAGACCCTCTCGGTCTCGCTCGGTGCATCGACGGTCGCGAGGAACGGCAAGGTCAAGGTCACGGTCTCCGGGTTGGCCCCCGGGGAGCCCGTGCGCATCCGCTACCGCAGCGTCGTGCGGACGACCGGTACCGCGAGCGCGACCGGGACGTTCACGTACACGCTCAGCGTGGGGTCCGTGACGGGCAAGAAGTACGTCTACGCGTTGGGCAAGTTCGACAACCGCACCGGCGTCAAGACCTTGACCGTCAAGTGAGTCCCATGCATCGCCTTCGCATCCTCGCGTCCTCCACCATCGTGGCGGTCGCGGGCGTCGTGGGTGTCCAGGCACCCGCCCACGCCGCCGGCTGCGCGGCCGGCGCGGGGGTGACGGTCGTCGTGGACGGGCAGGGCGCCTACGGTGGCACGTCCACGACCTGCCTGCCGGGAGGTGGGCGCAACGCCGCGCAGGCCTTTCCGAGGGCAGGAGCCGCGCTGACCTACGCGCGCCTCGAGCCAGGTTTCGTCTGCAAGGTCCGAGGTCTGCCGGCGGACGCGGGCTGCGGCAGGGCATCGGGCGCCAACGCCTACTGGTCCCTGTGGTGGTCCACCGGGAATGGCACGTGGACCTACTCGACGACCGCGGTCGGCTCGCTCGACGTGCCCAAGGGCGGCTGGGTCGCGTTCTCGTGGAACAGCGGTGGCGGACGGGACCAGCCGCGCGTGACGCCGCGCAACGCCGGCGGCGGGTCGGCGGCCGGGTCGCCCTCCGCGCCCGGTGGCGGGTCGTCGGGTGGCGGCTCGGCCTCGCGCGGCACGTCGGGTGCACCCTCGCCGTCGAGCCCGGCCGAGAAGAGGGCCGCCCAGAAGCAGAAGGCCGAGAAGGAGCGCAAGAAGCAGCTCGAGAAGGCCAAGCGCAAGGCCGACGAGAAGGCTGGTCGCACGCCGTCGGCCAGTGCGTCGACGAGCGACGCGCAGGAGTCCGACGAGGCCGTGCGCAACGCCGCGCAGGAGGGTTCCGGGCCCGGATCCGGCGCGTGGATCGCGATCCTCGCCGTCCTCGCCCTCGGTGGTACGGCAGGCTTCACCGCATGGCGACGCCACCGCACCCCTTGAGTGTGACGATCCCGGGCGCAATCGGCCGGTTCGCACCCGGGATCGTCACGTTCAGCGGGGGGTGGGGCAGGTGAGTGGGCCGATCACGATCTCGATCACCCGCCACGTCGACCCCGCGCAGGAGGATCAGATGCTCGCGTGGCTGCGCGCGGGCATGGAGCTGGCGGAGCGGTTCGACGGATTCCTCGGCTCCGGCTGGGTGCGTCCGGCGCCGGGCTCCACGGAGTGGCACATGCTCTACCGCTTCGCCGACGCCGACTCCCTCGCCGCATGGGACTCCTCGGACCAGCGGCGATGGTGGCTCTCGTCCGCCGAGGGGTTCGTCGAGGAGGCGCGCTCGGAGAAGCGCACCGGCATCGAGGGCTGGTTCGACGAGCCGTCGAGCGTCGACGTGAGCGACCTGCGCACGCCCCCACCGCCCCCACCCCGCTGGAAGCAGATGATCTCGATCTTCATCGTGTTCCTGCCGCTCAGCATCATCGGCAACGAGATCGGCTCGATCTACGCGTCGAGCTGGCCGCTGCCCCTGCGGGTGCTCGCGACGGTGTGCGTCATGACGCCGATCATGACCTACGTCCTGCTGCCGTGGATCACCCGCGTCCTGTCCGGCTGGCTGCACGCACCGCCGCGCCGGGAACGCCGGTGAGCGGTCTGCTCGTCGCTGGCACGACGTCCGACGCCGGCAAGAGCATCGTCACGACCGCGCTGTGCCGTGCCATCGCGCGCCGCGGCGTCGACGTGGTGCCGTTCAAGTCGCAGAACATGTCGAACAACTCGATGGTGACCGCGCCGTCCGGTCCCGGCGAGCCGCACGGCGAGATCGGTCGCGCGCAGTGGGTGCAGGCGCGCGCCGCGCGGGTCGAGCCCGAGGTCGCCATGAACCCCGTGCTCCTCAAGCCCGGGTCCGACCACCGCAGCCACGTCGTCGCGCTCGGTCGCCCGGCCGGTGTGCTCGAGGCGTCGGACTTCGGCGCGGGACGGCGACACCTGGCCGACGCCGCTTTCGGTGCGTTCGACGACCTGCGCTCGCGGCACGAGGTCGTCGTGGCGGAGGGCGCCGGCTCGCCCGCGGAGATCAACCTGCGGGCGCACGACTACGTCAACATGGGGCTCGCGCGGCACGGTGACCTGCCCGTCGTCGTGGTCGGAGACATCGACCGCGGGGGTGTCTTCGCCGCGCTGCACGGCACGGTCGCCCTGCTGGAGCCCGAGGACCAGGCGCTGGTGGCCGGGTTCGTGCTCAACAAGTTCCGGGGCGACGTCTCGCTGCTCGCGCCGGCCCTCGAGCGCATCACCGCGCTGACCGGTCGCACGTTCCACGGCATCCTGCCCTGGGACCCGCACCTGTGGCTCGACTCCGAGGACGCGCTCGACCTGGACGGACGGCGTGCGGCCGACCGCGACGGAGCCCTGCGCGTGGCGGTGGTGCGGCTGCCGCGGATCAGCAACTTCACCGACGTCGACGCGCTCGGCGTCGAGCCCGGCGTCGACGTCGTCTTCGCGTCGCGTCCCGACGAGCTGGCGGGCGCCGACCTCGTCGTCCTGCCGGGGACGCGCTCGACCATCGCCGACCTGGCCTGGTTGCGTGAGCGTGGGCTGGACGAGGCCGTGCTCCGCCATCGGGCGGCCGGGCGGCCGGTGCTCGGTGTGTGTGGTGGCGCGCAGATGCTCGGACGGCTGGTCGTCGACGTCGACGGTGTCGAGGGCCCGGCCGACTCGAGCGTCGAGGGACTCGGGCTGCTCGACCTGACGACGCGCTTCGGCTCCGAGAAGGTGCTGCGGCTCCCCGTCGGCTCGATGTGGGGGCACGAGGTGCGCGGGTACGAGATCCACCACGGCAGGCTCGAGGTCGGCGGGGCCGACGAGCTGCCGGGCGGCGCCACGGACGGCACGGTGTTCGCGACGATGTGGCACGGCAGCCTGGAGTCCGACGACTTCCGCCGCGCGTTGCTGACCCGCGTCGGCGAGCTGGTCGGGCGCGGGTTCGAGTCGTCGCAGGAGTCGTTCGCGGCGCGTCGCGAGGAACGGCTCGACCGCCTCGGCGACCTGGCCGAGCAGCACCTCGACGTCGACGCCCTGCTCGACCTGGCCCGTCGCGGCGCCCCCGCCGGCCTGCCGGTCGTGCCGTCCGGGGCCGTCTCGTGAGCTGCGGCGGCGGGACGCAGTCCGAGGGAGCGTGGTCGCTCCGGCAGCCACGAACCCTCGGACCACGCGGGGGCGTGACGCACCGTGAGGGCTTCCGGTCGTCCCAGCGTCCACGATCCCTCAGACCGCGTCCCCCGGCGGGAGCGGAGGGATCGGCGTGAGGATCCTCCTGCTCGGAGGCACGAGCGAGGCGCGGGCGCTGGCCGAGCGGCTCGTGGCCGCGGGGGTCGACGTCGAGTCGAGCCTCGCCGGACGCGTCGCGCGACCTCGCCTCCCGGTCGGGCCGGTGCGCATCGGCGGCTTCGGCGGGGTCGACGGCCTGCGCGAGCACCTGCGGTCCGAGCACGTCGACGCCGTCGTCGACGCCACGCACCCCTTCGCGGCGGGCATGACGCGCCACGCGGCCGAGGCGTGCGCCGCCGAGGACGTGCCGCTCGTGCGGCTCGAGCGCCCCGGCTGGTCACGGACGCCCGAGGCGAGCCGCTGGCACTGGGTCGACGACCACGACCAGGCGGCCGCGCTCACCGCCGAGCTCGGCACGCGCCCGTTCCTCACGGTCGGACGCCAGTCGCTGGACCGCTTCGTAGGCCCGCTGGCGGACGTCGCTGCCCTCGTCCGCGTCGTCGACCCACCCGAGATCGCGCTGCCCGCGGCCTGGGCGCTGCTGCCGAGCCGCGGTCCCTACGACGTCGCGGGCGAGCGCAGGATCATGACGGAGCACAGGGTCGACGTCGTCGTGACCAAGGACTCCGGGGGCTCCTACACGTGGCCCAAGATGCAGGTCGCCGACGCGCTCGGGCTCCCCGTGGTCGTCGTCCGCCGGGGCGAGGGCCCGCAGGGCGTCGACACGGTCCACGACCCCGAGGCCGTGCTCGCGTGGTTCGCGGACCGCGGTCTCAGCGACGACGCAGGGCGATGACGACGGCGACGACCAGCGCGCTGCGGTCGACCAGGTGCGCGAGCCGTGCTGCGCGCTCGACGTCGCCTCGCCGGGGAGCCGATCCGTCGCCGAGCTCGGGCCGGTGCTCGACGCCGCTCTCGTAGATCGTCACGCCACCCAGGCGCACGCCGAGCGCGCCCGCGAACGCGGCCTCGACCGGTCCGGCGTTCGGGCTCGGGTGCGCCGAGGCGTCGCGGGCCCAGGCCCGCAGCGCGTCGTCCGGTCGTCCCCCGACCAGGGGGGCGAGGGCGACCGCCAGGAATGCGGAGACCCGCGCGGGCACGATGTTCAGCACGTCGTCGAGCCGGGCCGAGGCCCAGCCGAAGCGCAGGTGCCGAGCCGTGCGGTGCCCGACCATCGCATCGAGGGTGTTGGCGGCGCGGTAGCCCACGAGTCCCGGTAGTCCCGCGACACCGCCCCACCACAGGGGCGCGACGACCGCGTCGGACGTGTTCTCGGCGACCGACTCGAGCACGGCGCGGACGACCTCGGGCTCGTCGAGCCCCTCGGTCCGTCGGCCCACCAGGTGGGTGAGACGCCGTCGTGCGCCGGGCAGGTCGTCGTCGGCCAGCAGGTCGCGCACGGCGAGCGCCTCACGCTCCAGCGACCGGCCCCCGACGACGGCCCAGGTCGTCACGGCCGTGAGCGCCAGCCGCACGAGCGGACCGGAGCGTCGTTCGAGGCGCGCCGCGACGATCGTCGGCATCCCGACCGCGAGGGCCGTGTAGACCACCCCGCGTCCGCGCGAGTCGGCCCAGGTCCGCTCCTCGAGCGCCCCCGCAGCACGCCCGAAGAGCGCGACCGGATGACCACGTCGCGGGTCGCCCAGCAGACGGTCGGCGACGAGGCCGAGCGCGAGTCCGGCGGCGCGAGGAACGTCCACGCTCAGTGCCAGTCGATCTCGTGCGACACGGCTCAGAGGACCTCGGACAGCAGCGCCGTGTCGCGCAGCAGCAGGGCGGCGGACCGCACGAGCGGGACGGCCGCCACGGCGCCGCTGCCCTCGCCGAGCCGCAGGCCCAGGTCGAGCAGCGGTTCGAGGCCGAGCTTCGACAGCGCCAGCGACTGCGCGGGCTCCGTCGAGCGGTGCCCGGCGGCGAACCAGGCGGCGGCCCCGGGCGCGAGCCGTTCGGCCACGAGTGCCGCGGCCACGCCGATGAGCCCGTCGAGCAGCACCGGTCGGCCGAGACGGGCCGCCTCGGCCAGGAAGCCGACGGCCGCGGCCAGGTCGGCGCCGCCGAGCGCGACGAGCAGGTCGACGGGATCGTCGTGACAACCCTCGGTGCGCAGGAGCGCGGAGCGCACGACCTCGGTCTTGCGCCGCAGCCCGGCCTCGTCGACGCCGGTGCCGCGGCCGACCACCTCGTCGGCGGGCAGGCCCAGGACGGCCGCGACGAGCGCCGCGGTCGGGGTCGTGTTGCCGATGCCCATGTCGCCGCTGATCAGCAGCTGCGCCCCGGCCTCGACCTCCTCGCGCGCGACGAGTGCGCCGATCTCGAGGGCCCGCTGCGCCTCGGCAGGGGTCAGGGCGTCCTCGACGTGGATCGCTCCGCTGCCGCGGCGCACCTTGTGCTGGGTGACGGCGGGATCGAGATCGCTCAGGTCGGCGTCGACCGCGAGGTCGAGCACGCGGAGCCGGACGTCGTGCTGGGCCGCGAGGACGCTCACACCGGCCCGACCGGCCACGAACGTGCGGACCATCGCGGGCGTCACGGCTGCGGGGTAGGCCGAGACGCCGTGCGCGGCGACGCCGTGGTCACCGGCGAACACGACGGCGTGGACCCGGTCGACGGGTTCCGGCGGCACCCGGTCCTGCGTCGCGGCGACCCACACTGCGAGGTCGCCGAGCCGGCCGAGGGCGCCCGCCGGGGTGGCGAGCGCCGCGAGGCGGTCGGTGGCCTCGGCTCGCGCGGTGGCCGACGGAGCCGGGACCGCGGTCGTCACAGCGAGGCCGCCAGGTCCTTGCGCGCCGTCTCCGCGACGACCTTGGTCCACGCCCGGCCGACGAGGAACGCGAGGGTCGCGCCGATGCCGAGCCACAGCGCGCCCTGCGTGAGCAGCGAGGCGATGCGGAAGTCGTAGAGCGTGTCGGCCGGGAACGTGTCGGGCACCTCGTCGACCGCCGGCAGCACGGCGTAGGCGACGCCGATCACGACGGCGTAGAACACCGCCGCCGCACCGAGCGAGGCGGCGACACCGCGTCGGCGCAGGGCCGAGGCGATCACCGCGGCGAGGATCATCGCCACGACGCTGACGGCGACGAGGGTGAAGTAGTCGGCCGTACGCTCGCCGATCGTGTCGCCGGAGCCGACCGCGGGCGGGTTCGGCGGGTACTTGAGGAACGGCACGAGGCCCAGGGCGATGAACGCGAGGCCCGAGACGAGCGCGGCGGTCGCCCCCGGCGTCAGGCGGCCCAGGCGCCCGACGGCGAACGCCGAGCCCAGGCCGGCGACGCCACCGAGGGCGACGCCGAGCAGCAGGATGCCGGTGGCCAGGCCCGGGCCGGACTGCTGGCCGCGCGTGATGCCGCCCCCCTCGTCACCCCCGCCGTGGGTCGCGACGGACTCGCCGCCGTGGGAATGCACGGTGCCGTGCTCCTCGACGGAGATCGCCTGCTCGACGGGCGGCTCGCCCCACGTGTGGGCGACCGCGAAGGCGAGGATGCCGCCCACGAGGCCGGCGACCAGCCCGTGGACGAGGAAGGTGCGGGGGGACAGGGTCATGTCAGGTCCGTTCAGGGTGCGCTCGGTCGGCCCCGGCACCACGGTGCGGGGGACTCGGCGGGAGGTGTGGGGAGCAGGCGCGGGCTGCGCCAGGCGGCTCGGTGGCAGCGCCGGTCAGTGGCAGTGCTGCTCACTGGCAGCGCTAGTCAGTGGCAGGGCTGGTCAGTGGCAGGGGAAGCCCAGCAGGTGGCGTCCGTCGTGGACCCACTCGTGGATGTTCGTGCCGGCGAAGACCGACGTGGCTCCCTGCTCGGCACCCACGAAGTACGTGACGATGACGGCGAGCAGCGCGAGGAGCAGCGCCCAGGGGGCGAGCTCGCGCACGGGGATGGACGGGACCTGGACCTCGGGGGTCGCGACGGTCTGGCTCATGGGTGCCTCCTCGGGGATGATGCGTCCCCAGTCGTGGTGGGCGTCCGTGGCCTCGGGTCTGACTCCACCCGGCGAGCGGGTGTCACAGTAGCGCGACTGTGCCGGAGTTCCACCGGCTTCCTCGGCGACGAACAGGGCTCACTCTAGGGCACGCGACGGCTCGCGGTCACGGGGTCGTCACGACGGTCGCGTTGCCGAGCGGTCCGGGCAGGTTCTCGCCGGTCAGCAGGTGGTGCGCGATCGGGATGGTGTCGCCGTGGCTGACCATGAGGACGGTCCCGTCCCGGTCCTCGGCCAGCAGCGGCTCGAGGCGGGCGACGACGTGCGTCGGGTCCTCGTCCAGACCCATCTCGATGAGGCGGTCGTCGACGCTCCACGGCAGCTCGAGGGCCCGCGCGACGATCTCGGCGCTCTGTTGGGCCCGGACGAGGGGGGAGCTCAGGACGCGGCTGATGCCGAGGGGACGCAGCTCGTCGACCGCAGCCTCCACCTGGGCACGTCCGCGGTCCGTGAGCGCCGGGTGGGCGGCATGTCCCTGCAGGCGTCCGGAGACGTTCCACTCGGACTCGCCGTGTCGCATCCAGACGATCATGTGTCGACGATACCCACGACGGCCTCGGGGTCCGCGACGGCGCCGAGGACGGCGACGGCGGGTGGTGAGATCGCCTCGTCCTCGGCCAGCCCGGCGATGGTCTTGAGCGTGCCGCGCACGGTGCGCTGCGAGGGCAGGCCGGCGTCGGCGACGACGGCTGCCGGGGTGTCGGCGTCCATGCCGGCATCGGCCAGGGCCGTCGTGATGGCCTCGAGGGTCCTGACCCCCATGAGCACGACGAGCGTGGTGCCGGTGCGGGCGAGCGCGGCGTAGTCGATCGTCGAGTCCTCGTGGCCCGGCGGCACGTGGCCGGAGACGACCGTGAAGCCCTGCGTCAGGCCGCGGTGCGTGACCGGGATCCCGGCGAGACCGGGCCCGGCGACCGACGACGTGACGCCCGGGACCACCCGGGTCGGGACCTGTGCCGCGGCACACGCGGCGACCTCCTCGCCGCCGCGGCCGAACACGAAGCCGTCGCCGCCCTTGAGCCGCACGACCGACCGCCCGGCGCG